>NZ_MKJY01000277.1 GCF_001942465.1 Actinomadura sp. CNU-125 | reverse complement strand
TCGCTTCGGCTCGGGTCATTCCGACACCGCGATGAAGAAGTCCCGGTTTTCGTGGTCGCCCAGCTCCTCGGACCGGTCGGCCATGCTCTCGCCGGTGAAATCGAAGTCGATATCGACGCCGGGCAGCGCGGCCTTCGTCCGGGCCACCATCGCGTCGCTCAGGTAGTGGTGCCTCAGGTCGAGCTTCCGCAGGTGGGTGAGGGGCTGCCCGGACAGCAGCGCCTCCGCGCCCCGGTCGGTCAGGACGCCCAACGACAGTGCCAGCGACTCCAGCCGCGGCACTACCGGGGCGGACCCGATCGCGTCCGCTAGCTCGTCGAGCATCGGGGTGTTCTGCAGTCCGATGTGCCGCAACGAGGGGAAGCGCGCCCCGGCGAGGAACGGCTGGACGTCCGCGACCGTCGCGTCACCGCCGCGTTCCCCGATGCCCAGCCACAGGTCGAGGTGCTCCAGGTTCGGCAGCTCGCTCGCCGCCACGGCCCGCACCACCTCGGCCGGGAGCCCTGCGGACTCGAACCGCAGCACCTTCAGCGACTCGCTTCTGAAGGGGTACAGGACCAGGTCCTCCGCGCCGCGGACGTCCAGTCGCTCCAGCCCCGGGAACGCTCGGAGCACCGGCGTGAGGTCGGTGTGCATGATCCAGGACAGTTCCGCCTCTTCCAGGACGATGTCACCGATGAACAGCGACTTCAGGTTCGGGAAGGACGCGGCCGCGTCGGTCAGGACCCGCACGGGGAAGGGCTCCATGTCCCAGAACCCGATGACGAGCGCGGTGACCTCGGCGGTGTCGACCGTCTTCACGAAGCTTTCGAAGGCCGTCCGGAACGCGGGCCCGCCGGTCTCGGCCACGCACCAGGCCACTTCGCCCGGCGCCGGCGTCTCGCCCTCGCCGGTCGCGTCGGCACCGTGGGCGAACACCGGGAGCCCCGCATACTCCTCCAGATGCTCATTGATCGTCATGCTTCTCCCTCACGCCGTCGCCCGCCTGCTCATTCGGCCACCTGGACGTAGAAATACGCCCCTTCGGGATCTCCCTGGTCCCCCAGGTCGATCTCGACGCCGGGCAGGGCGTTCCGCAGCCGCGCCATCATCGCATCGGACAGGAAGTGATGATGCAGGTCGAGCCTGCGCAGGTGGGTGAGGGGCTGCCCGGACAGCAGCGCTTCCGCGCCCGTGTCGGTGAGCATGCCGCGCGCCAGGCCGAGCGACTCCAGCCGCGCCACGACCGGCGCGGCCGCGACCGCCGCCGCGATCTCGTCCTGCCATTCCGCGTTCTCCAGGCCGAGGTGCCGCAGCGACGGGAACCGCTCCCCCGACAGGACGGGCGCCAGGTCGTCCATCGACACGTCGCCGCCGTAGGCGTTCACGCCGATCCACAGGTCGAGACGCCGCAGGTTCGGCAGGCCGCACGCCGCCACCGTCCGGACGGTCGACGCGGGCAGCCCGCCGGATTCGAACCGCAGCACCTCCAGTGCGTCGCTCTCGAACGGTTCGAAGACGAGCCCGTCGGAGCCTCGGACGTCCAGGCGCCGCAGGCCCGGGAAGGCGCGCACGATCGGCGAGATGTCCCCGTGCACGATCCAGGAGATCTCCGATTCCCCGGCCGTGATCTCGCCGAAGAACAGGGAGTCGAGCTTGGGGAAGGAGGCGGCGGCCTCGGCCAGGAGCAGCGCCGGGTAGGTGACGTCGTCGGACTCGCCCCAGTAGCCGATGAGCAGCGCCGTGACCTCGGTCGTGTCGACGGACGCGCGGAACATCTCCCACACGTCGTCGAACCGTTCCTCGTCGAAATCGGACGTCACGCGCCAGGCCGCCGCACCGGCGGCGGGCAGGTCGGGGAGGTCCGCCGCGTCGGCACCGAGCCGCTCCTGGTCGAACCGGAACACCGGCAGCCCCGCGTACTCTTCCCGCTCGTCCCAGATGCCCATCTTCGCTCCTCAGCCGCTCACGGGGTCATTCCGACACTTCGATGTAGGGCTCGTCGCGGCTCGCCGCCTCCAGGTGGATCTCGACGCCCGGCAGCGCCGCCTTGATCCGCGTCTGGATCGGCTCGGAGATGAAGTGGTGGTGCAGGTCGAGTTCCCGCAGGTGGGTGAGGGGCTGGCCCGCGAGCAGCGCCTCCGCGCCGCGGTCGGTGAGGGTCCCCATGGCCAGGCTCAGCGACTCCAGCCGCGCCACCACCGGCGCGCCCGCGACCGCCTCGGCGATCTCGTCCTGCATCTCCGAGTCCTCCAGGCCGAGGCGCCGCAGCGACGGGAAGCGGTCGCCGGACAGGATGGGCGCGAGGTCGGCGACGGTCGCGTCACCGCCGTAGTTCTCGGTCCCGAGCCACAGGTCGAGGTGCGCGAGGTTCGGCAGGTCGCTCGCCGCCACCGCCCGGACGATGCCCGCGGGCAGCCCGCCGGACTCGAACCGCAGCGTCCGCAGCGACTCGCTCTCGATCGAGTCCAGCGAGAGCCCGCTCTCGCCCTGGCCCACCGCGCCCCGGACTTCCAGGCGTTCCAGGTCCGGGAACGCCCGGAACAGCGGCGAGATGTCCTCGTGCTCGATCCAGGAGATCTCGGCTTCCTCGAATGTCATGTCGCCGAGGAAGAGCGACCGCAGGTTGGGGAACGACGCGGCCGCCTCGGCGAGGAGCGGCACCGGGTAGTCATAGTTCTCGTCGTAGCTCGCACCCCAGTAGCCGATGACGAGCGCGGTCACGGCGGACGTGTCGACGGTCGCGCAGAAGCGCTTCCACACGTCGGCGAACGGTTCCTCGTCGAACGCGGTCGCCACCCGCCACGCCACCGGCCCGGCGGGCGCGCCCGCGTCGTCGTCCTCCCCGAACACGACCACCGGAAGGCCGACGTACTCGTCCAGGTTTTCGCCGATCATGCTGTCCCTGCCTTCTTTTCGTTCCGTCCGCCATGTCCTACCAGGCGGGACGGACAGTTCACGACTCGTCCGATCATTCCGACACCGCGACGTAGGGCGCGGCCTCGTCGTCGTCCGGGTCGTCGTACGGGTCCTCGTCGTCCTGGTCCTCTCCGGCGGACAGGTCGACCTCGACGTCCGGCAGTGCGGCCCGCACGCGCGCCGTCATCGCCTCGGACAGGAAATGATGATGCAGGTCGAGTTTCCGCAGATGGGTGAGCGGCTGCCCCGCCAGCAACGCCTCCGCGCCACGATCGGTGAGCGTCCCCATCGCCAGGCTCAGCGACTCCAGCCGCGCCACCACCGGCGCGGCCGCGACCGCCTCGGCGATGTCGTCCTGGATCTCCGCGTCCTCCAAGCCCAGATGCCGCAACGACGGAAACCGCTCCCCCGACAGGAACGGCGCCAGATCGTCCACGGTCGCGTCGCCGCCGTACCAGTCGATGCCCAGCCACAGGTCGAGATGCTCCAGGTTCGGCAGGTCGCTCGCCGCCACGGCCCGCACGACCTTCCCGGGCAGCCCGCCGGACTCGAACCGCAGCGTCTTCAGCGACGCGCTCTCGAACGGATCGATCTCGAGGCCGGCGGCGCCGCGGACCTCGAACCGCTCCAGGCTCGGCAACGCCTTGAAGATCGGCGCGAAGTTCGCGTGCTCGATCCAGGAGATCTCGGCTTCCTCGAACGTGAGGTCGCCGACGAACAGGGCCTTGAGGCGGGGGAACTCCGCCGCCTCGGTCATGAACGTCGGGCTCATGGCGCAGCCGCCGCCCCAGTCTCCGATGACCACCGCGGCGACCCGGGCGGGGTCCACCAGCTCCGCGAACCGCGGGAAGATCTCGCTGCCTTTCAGGCCGTAATCGCCCTCGATGCGCCAGGCGACCTCGTCCGGCGCCGCCGTTCCGGCGCCCGCACCGGGCGCCTCCGGATCGAACCGCACCACCGGCAGGCCGGCGAAGACTCGCAGATGGTCACCGACGGTCATTCGGACACTTCCACGTAATACCAGTTCTCGCCGTCGTAGTTCTCTGCTTCCTGCCGGTCGCTCAGGTCGACCTGGACGCCGCGCAGCGCCGCTTCGACCCGCCGCGTCATGTCCTCGGACAGGAAGTGGTGGTGCAGGTCGAGTTCCCGCAGGTGGGTGAGGGGCTGCCCCGCGAGGAGCGCCTCGGCGCCGCGGTCGGTCAGCGCGCCCCTCGCCAGGCTCAGCGACTCCAGCCGCGCGACGACCGGCGCGGCCGCGAGCGCCTCGGCGAAGTCGTCCTGCTCCTCGCTGTTCTCCAGGCCGAGGCGCCGCAGCGCGGGGAACCGCTCCCCCGACAGGACGGGCGCGAGATCGTCGGCGGACACGTGGGTCGCCCCGAACCACACGTCCAGGTGTTCCAGGTTCGGCAGGTCGCCCGCCATCACCGCCCGGACGATCGCGGCGGGCAGCTCGCTCGACTCGAACCGCAGGACCTTCAGCGACCCGTGCCCGACCGGATCGAGGGCGAGGCCGTCGGAGCCGCGGACGTCCAGGCGTTCCAGCGCAGGGAACGCCGGGAGCAGCGCCGACATGTCCTCGTGCTGGATCCACGACATCTCGGCGAGGTCGTAGGTGATGTCGCCGAAGAACAGGGACCGCAGGTTCGGGAACGCTTCGGCGGACTCCAGCAGCATCGGCAGCGGGTAACTGAACGTGCCGGGCCCCCAGTGGCCGATCACCAGGGCGGTGACCCCGGCCGGGTCGACGGTGCGGAGGAACTTCTCCCATTCCTCCGGGAAAATGTCGTCGTGGCCGGTTCCCACTTTCCACGCCACCGGCCCGGTGGGCGGATCGTCATCGGCCGTGACGACGGGCAGGCCCGCGTACTCGGTCAGGGACTCGGAGATCACTCTCCGACCTCGACGTAGAACTCGCCCTCGTCCGACTCCTGCCGGTCGTCCACGTCGACTTCGACGCCCGGCAGCGCCGCACGCACGCGCGCCATCATCGGCTCGGACAGGTAGTGGTAGCTCAGGTTGAGTTTCCGCAGGTGGGTGAGGGGCTGGCCGGACAGGAGCGCCTCGGCGCCGCGGTCGGTGAGCGTGCCCATCGCCAGGCTCAGCGACTCCAGCCGCGCCACGACCGGCGCGGCCGCGACCGCCTCGGCGATCTCGTCCTGGAGTTCGGAGTCCTCCAGGCCGAGGTGCCGCAGCGACGGCAGGCGTTCGCCGGACAGGATCCCGGCGAGGTCGTCGACGGCCGCGTCACCGCCGTACGCCTCCTCGCCGAGCCACAGGTTCAGGTGCGCGAGGTTCGGCAGGTCGCTCGCCGCCAGCGCCCGGACGACGCCCGCGGGGAACCCGCCGGACTCGAACTGCAGCGCCGTCAGCGACGCGTGCCCGACCGGCTCCATGACCAGGCCGTCCGCACCCCGTACCTTGAGCCGCTCCAGGTTCGGGAACGCTTCGAGGAGCGGGGTGATGTCGCCGTGGTTGATCCAGGAGATCTCCGACTGCTCGGCCGGGATGTCACCGAGGAAGAGGGAGTGCAGCTTGGGGAAGGACGCGGCGGCCTCCACCAGCAGCGGCACCGGGTACTCGTAGATGGTGTCGTAGTCGGCACCCCAGTAACCGATGGTCAGCGCGCGACCCGCGTGGTGTCGACCGATTCGCAGAAGCGCTTCCACACCTCGCCGAACGGATCGCCCTCGAACACGGTGGCCACCGTCTCGTGCGTGCCGTCGCCGCGCCGGAACGCGGAGAAGTCCGCGGCGTCAATCTCCTGCATGTTCTGGGGTTCCCCTCGATGAATGCGCTGGTTCGCTCTATCAAGACGGCGAGACGATCAAGCCGGTTCCGTCCGTTCCGGATCGCGCGCGTCACTCCGACACCGAGACGAAGAACTCGCCTTCGTCCGGCTCGTGCCGGTCGGAGAGGTCGATCGGGACGCCGGGCAGCGCGTCTCGTACGCGCGCCATCATCGGCTCGGACAGGTAGTGGTGGCTCAGGTCGAGTTCCTGCAAGTGGGTGAGGGGCTGGCCGGACAGGAGCGCCTCGGCGCCGCGGTCGGTGAGGACGCCCATCGCCAGGCTGAGCGTGGCCAGCCGCGCGACGATCGGCGCGCCCGCGACCGCCGTCGGCGATCTCGTCCTGGAGTTCGGAGTCCTCCAGGCCGAGGTGGATCAGCGCGGGCAGCCGTTCGCCGGACAGGACGGGCGCGAGGTCGGCGACGGTCGCGTCGCCGCCGTAGCGCTGCTCGCCGAGCCACAGGTCCAACTGCTCCAGGTTCGGCAGGTCACTGGCGGCCACCGCCCGGACGACGCCCGCCGGGAGCCCGCCGGTCTCGAACCGCAGCAGCTTCAGCGACGCGTGCTCGACCGGCTCCATTTCGAGCCCGTCCGCACCGCGGACCTCGAGGTTCTCCAGGTTCGGGAGTGCCCGGAGGAGCGGCGTGAGGTCGCGGTGGTCGATCCAGGAGATCTCGGATTCCTCGGGCGTGATGTCGCCGAGGAAGATCGACCGCAGCTTCGGGAACGAGGCGGCGGCCTCCGCGAGCAGCGGTACCGGGTAGGTGAAGTCGGCGTCGTACTCGACGCCCCAGAAACCGAAGACGAGCGCCGCGATCTCCGTGGTGTCGACGGACGCGCGGAACGCCTCCCACAGGTCGCGGAACGGCGTCTTGGTGCAGCCGGTCGAAAGGCGCCACGCCACGTCGCCGGGGGCGGGCAGGTCGGGAAGCTCCGTCGCGCCGTCGTCGAGACGGTCCGGCCCGAACTCGAATACGGGCAGGCCCTCGTAGTCGCCCAGATGCTCCCAGAGCGCCATCGAACCCCCTTGAACGAATTTGTCCGCCCTGTCCTATCAGGACGGGCGGACAAATCGCGGCGCTTCAGGAGAACGCGGATTCAGGATCGGATGATCAGGAGGTGGCGGCCGTTTCCCCGGTCGCGATCAGGACCGAGCCGTTGTACTTGCCCTCCACGAACTCGGCGACCTCCGGCCCCTGCAGCAGCTCGACGAGCTTCTTGACGCGCGGGTCGTCCTTGTCCTCCGGCAGCGTGACGACACCGTTGGCGTACGGGTTGCCCTCGGCCTTCTCGGCGGCGAGCGCGTCGTTCTTCGGCGTCAGCCCCGCCTCGATGGCGTAGTTGCCGTTGATGACGGACAGGTCGACGTCCGGCAGGGAGCGGGGCAGCTGCGCGGCCTCCAGCGGCTTGATCTCGAGCTTCTTCGGGTTGTCGGCGATGTCCTGCTCGGTCGCGCTCGTCGGGGCGTCCGGCTTCAGGGTGAGCAGGCCGTTGTCGGCGAGCAGCTTCAGCGCGCGGCCCTGGTTGGCCGGGTCGTTCGGGACGGCGACGGTCGCGCCCTCCTTCACGGCGTTCAGGTCCTTGACCTTCTCGGAGTAGATCCCGAGCGGCTCAAGGTGGACCGGCGCGATCCACTCCAGGTCGTCGCCCGCCTTCTTCTCGAACTCCTCCATGAAGGGGACGGTCTGGAAGTAGTTGGCGGTGACCTGCTGCTCGACCAGCGCGGTGTTGGGCTGGTTGTAGTCGTTGAAGGTGACGATCTCCAGTTCGAGCCCGGCGTCGGCGGCCAGCTCGTCCTTGACGTACTGGAGGATCTCACCGTGCGGGACGGGGTTGACCGCGACCTTCAGCGGCGCGTTCGGGTCGTCGGACGCGCCGGACGAGCCGCAGGCGGTCAGGCCCGCGAGCAGCCCGAGGGAGGCGACGGCGACGGAAATCTTGCGAAGCACGACGAGTGCCTTTCTCTAGCGGTGGGTGAGGCGGCGGGCGACGAAGTCCCCGACCGCCTGGATGATGAGGACCAGCACGATCAGCAGCACCACGGTCGCGACCATCACGTTGGTCTCGAAGCGCTGGTAGCCGTAGACGACGGCGAGGTTGCCGAGGCCGCCGCCGCCGACCGTCCCGGCCATGGCGGTGTAGCCGATCAGCGCGATCACGGTGACGGTCAGCCCCGACACCAGCCCGGGGCGCGCCTCGCGCAGCATCACCTTGCGGACGATCTCGCGGCGCGTCGCGCCCATCGCGTCCGCCGCGGCGATCACCCCGGGGTCGACCTCGCGGAGCGCGATCTCGACGAGCCGCGCGTAGAACGGGATGGCGCCGATGGTGAGCGGGACGATCGCCGCCTCGTTGCCGATGCTGGTGCCGACCACGATCCGGGTGAACGGGATGATCGCCACCATCAGGATCAGGAACGGCAGCGACCGCCCGATGTTGACGATGACGCCGAGCACCTTGTTGACCGGCGGCGCGGGCAGCAGGCCGCCGCGTTCGGTGACGACCAGCAGGACGCCGAGCAGCAGCCCGAACACGGCCGTGAACAGGGTGGCGACGCCCGTCATGTAGAGCGTCTCCCAGGTGGCCGGCCACAGCAGCGGCATGACCTCGTCCCAGCTCATCGGGCGTCCTCCTCGGCGGTCGGGGACTCGGCGGTCGGGGACTCGGTGGCCGGGGACTCGGGAGCGGCGGGTTCGCGGACTTCGACCGACAGGCCCGCCTCGCGCAGGAACGCGAGCTGCGCCGCGTTCGCCGACGGTTCGCCGGGCAGTTCGAGCTGCAGGCGGCCGACGCGTTCCCCGGCGACCGTCTCGACGGCGCCGCCGAGGATGTTGACGTCCAGCGAGTACTTGCGGGCCAGCGCGGACACGAACGGCTCCTCGGTGGCGCCGCCGACGAACGTGACCTCGACGACGGTCGACCCGGCGCGGGGCTCGGCGGGCGGCAGCGGGAACAGGCCCCGGGCCAGCTCCGAGCCCGGACGGGCGAGCAGTTCGGTGACCGGGCCGGACTCGGTGAACCGGCCCGCGTGCATGACGGCGGCCGAGTCGCAGATCCGCTTGACGACCTCCATCTCGTGGGTGATCAGCAGGACGGTGAGGCCGAGCCGCCGGTTGAGGTCGCGCAGCAGTTCCAGGATCGAGGCGGTGGTCTCGGGGTCGAGCGCCGAGGTCGCCTCGTCCGACAGCAGCACCTTCGGGCGTCCGGCGAGTGCGCGGGCGATGCCGACGCGCTGCTTCTGCCCGCCGGAGATCTGCGCCGGGTACGCCTTGGCGTGCTCGGTGAGCCCGACGAGGTCGAGCAGCTCGGCGACGCGCGCCGTCCGCTCGGCGCGCGGGACGCCCATGACCTCCAGCGGGAACGCGACGTTCCCGGCGACCGTGCGGCTGCCGAGCAGGCCGAAGTGCTGGTGGATCATGCCGATGCCCTGGCGGGCGCGGCGCAGCCCGGCGCCGCGCAGGGCGAGCAGGTCCGCGCCGTCGATCAGGACGCGGCCCGAGTCGGGACGCTCCAGCAGGTTGACGCAGCGCAGCAGGGTGCTCTTCCCGGCGCCGCTGCGGCCGAGCACGCCGAACACCTCGCCTTCGCGGACGGTGAGGTCGACGCCGTCGACGGCGGTCACCTCGCGTCCTCGGGCGCGGTAGACCTTTCGGAGTTCTTCGATCTGGATCACAGAGAATCAACCCGTGCGGACAGGCGCCGCCGGTGGGCGGCGGGTGCGTGCGGATGGGGCGTGCTGATCGGGGCCTGCTGGCCTGGGCGTGTCGGCCTGGGCGTGTCGGCCGGGCCTGTTCGACCGGACGGCGGGCGCGCGAGGTTCCCGGAGCCCGCGGCGGACGCTCGTCCGCTCGTCCGGCCCGGTCAGGCGAGGCCGGGCGGGTACGGGGCGTGGCTCAGCAGGTGGCGTTCGATGATCATGCGTGACTCGGGGTCGGAGTTCGCTCGCTTCGGGGCGCGAGGCTCAGGCGGGGGCCCTCAGCGGTCACACATTCGACGGCAGCGCGCACACCGCGGGGCCCGCGACATCTGCGGGCGGTGCTCTCGGCACGGGCGTACGGCGGTCATGTCAGCAGTTAATCCGGGAAACGCGGATGACGCAAATCAACCAGAAAGCACCACGAACCAGCTATCCGCCGGACATCCCACTATCGAGCCGCCATCGAGGGACACTCCACGTGAGCACCATCACAGCAGGAGAGGATCGTCACAAACCCCCACATCGACACCCGAACAACGATTTGGTGACGGACGGCTTGCGAAGCGCTGACGGGAGTGGGCCAGACGGATGAAACCAGACGAGCCGGACCTCTAGAGTGATGCAGGCGCGGGAGCCCGCTCGCACGCGGACCCCCGGGCCCTGCTCGCAACTGCCTTGCCTGCAGCCCCCACCTGCAAGAACGCCACGCCCGCACGATCAGAGGTCCCCCACATGTACGACCACAAGGTGCACGAGGAGTGCCTGCGGCTCCTGCGGGACGGCCTGCCCGACCCCGCCCCCCAGTCCGTCGACGACGGACTGGACTTCCTTCCGCTCGGGGTCGACCGCGACGGCGACGTCGCCGTCGTCACGTTCCTGCAGTGGGGCGACGGCGGGACCGTTCCACTCATCGAGGGCTGGACCTTCCACCAGCGCGACGGCGAGTGGATGGAGATCGGCGGCGCCGCCGGCTCGGCCCCCGACGAGCCCCTCGCCCGCCGCTCGTCCGGTGAGATGGGCCGCCACCTGCAGAAGTACGGGACGGGACGGACGGTCCGCAACGCCAACCGGCTGCTGCCGTGGGGCGCCAAGTGGGTGAGCGAGGCCCGGCTGCGCGCGTCCGCCGACGTCGTGCGGGTGCGGGTCGGCAAGCGGCTCCTGGACGTGCCGCCGCACGGGCACGTCGCCGTGGTGTGGGGCGCCCGCCGCGCGCCGGTCGCCGAGGCGCTCGCCGACGACGGCTCGGCGCTCGTCACGCTCGACCTCGCCCCGCGCCCGCCCCCGCCCGCGCGCAGTCCTGAGCCGGGCGCGCGCACCCCGTCCCCGCGCACCCCGTCCCCGCGCACGCCGTCCCGACGCACGCCGTCCCGACGGCGCGGCGACGCTTCCCCGCGCCCCGGGCCGGGCAGACTTCCGGCATGGCCGTGGACGCCGACTACGACGCCGATCCCGAGCGCTTCCGCCTCGCCGCGCGGGTGACCCGCCGGTACCTGATCGGCGCGCGCAGCCTGCACGATCACGTCGCCGCGAAGCTGCGGGCGGCGGCCCCGTCGCGCGTCCTGGACGTCGGCTGCGGGGAGGGCGCGCTGAACGGCGCGCTGCCCGGTTCGCCGCCGTTCCGGCTCGTCGGCCTGGACGCGTCGGCGGAACTGCTGCGCGCCCATCCCGGCCCGGCGGTGCGCGGCGACGCGGCGCGACTGCCGTTCGGCGACGGGACGTTCGACGCGGTCACGGCCGTGAACATGCTGTACCACCTGGACGATCCGGTCCCGGCGCTGCGCGAGGCGCGGCGCGTGCTCGCGCCCGGCGGGCTGCTACTGCGTCCGCGATCAGCCGCGCCGACAGCCCGAGCTGGCGCCCGTCTGGTGCCCGCCGCGCACCCCGTTCGACGCCGAGGACGCGCCCGCGCTCGTGTGCGCGGTGTTCGAGGAGGTCGAGGTCGAACGCTGGGACGCGCCGCTGATCACGCTGCCGCACCGCGCCGCCGTCCGCGACTACCTGATCGCGCGGCAGGTCGCGCGCCCGGACGCGGAGGCGGCCGCGGCGCGGGTGCCGACGCCGCGGCCGGTCACCAAGCGCGGCGCGCTGATCGTCGCGCCGGGGTTGAGCGGCCCGCGAGAGCCTCCGGACGTCAGAGCCAGCCGAGGTCGCGGGCGGCGCGCACGGCGGCGTGCCGGTTGTCGGCGCCGAGCTTGGTGACCGCCGCCGACAGGTAGTTGCGGACCGTCCCCTCCGACAGGCCGAGGCTCCGCGCGATCTTCGACACCGGGGCGCCGTCCGCCGCCGCGCGCAGCGCGTCCAGCTCGCGCGGGGTCAGCGGGCACTCCTCGGCGGCGAGCGCGTCCACGGCGAGCTGCGGGTCGATGTACCGGGCGCCGTCCGCGACCTGCCGGATCACCTCCGCGAGCCGCGCGCCCGGCGCGTCCTTGCCGAGGAACCCGCGCACCCCGGCGGCCATCGCGCGCCGCAGGTTGCCCGGCCGGCCGTGCGCGGTGACGATCACCAGCCTGCAGGCGGGCAGGTCGCGGGCCAGCCGCTCGGCGGCGGCGAGCCCGTCCAGCCCCGGCATGTCGATGTCGAGGACGGCGGCCGTCCGGTTTCAGCGCGAGCGCCCGGTCGACGGCCTCGTCGCCGCGGCCGACGTCGGAGACGACCTCGATGCCGTCCTCGGTCTCCAGCAGCAGGACGAGCGCCTCCCTGATCAGCAGGTGGTCGTCGGCCAGCAGGACCCGGATCACGCGTCTCCCTCCACCGGCGCGGCGGGCAGCGCGGCCGTCACGCGGAACGTGCCGTCCCCGGCCGGGCCCGCGCGGAACTCGCCGCCCGCCGGCGCGCGATCCGCTCGGCGAGGCCGGGCAGGCCGCTGCCCGCGTCCCCGGTGGAGCGGCGCGCGGCGCCGTCGTGACGATCTCGACGTGGACGCCGCCGCCGTCCGCGCGCACGCTGATCTCGCACCAGCTCGCGGTGGAGTGCCGCAGGACGTTCGTGGCGGCCTCCCGCGCCACCCACCCGAGCGGTTCGTGCACGTGGGCGGGCAGCGCGGGCGACACCTCCGGCGGCTCGCACCGGATGCCCGCCGCGCGCAGCACCGCCGACATGCCGTCCAGCTCGGCGGCCAGCGACGTCGCCCGGTAGCCGCGGACGACCTCGCGCACGTCGCGCACCGAGTCGCGCGCCATCCGCTGGATCTCGGCGAGTTCCTTGCGGACGCGCCCGCCGTCGCGGTCGAGGTACCGTTCGGCGACCTCGGCGCGCAGCGCCACCGCCTGCAGGCTGTGGCCGAGCACGTCGTGCAGGTCGCGGGCGAACCGCTGCCGCTCCGCGCCGACCGCCGACCGGGCCAGCTCGCAGCGCGCCTCGCGGAGTTCCTGCACGACATGGAACAGCCAGACCGTGACGTATCCGGAGAAAGCGGCGAGCGGCACGCCCAGTGCCTCGTACAGCAGCGCCAGCGCGGGCATGCCCAGCAGCAGCCCGTAGACCGGCGTCAGGACGGTCGCCGCCGCGGCCACCGGGACCGCCTCGCGCACCGGCAGCACCACCGCGATCAGCCCGGACGGGACGAGCAGCGCGTTGCCCCACCCCTGGTCGACGCCCAGCAGCGGGGCCGTCCAGCACGCCAGGACGATCGCGGCGAAGCCGGCCCGGTGCGCGGGACGGGTGCGGCGCATCAGGTTCAGCCACAGCAACCGGGCGTATCCGGCGAAAACCGCCGCGACCCCCACGAGACCGGCGGTGAACCCGGCGGCGTCGCGCGCGCCGACCGCCTCGTCCCACAGCGCTGGCGCCATGAAGCCGCTCAGCGTGAGCACCGTCATCCCCACGATCGTCGCGGCGATCACCGTGGGCCGCGGAATCCAGGGCTGCACGCGCCCAGCGTACGTGCCCGCCACGCGACCGGGTCAGGCCGCGCGCGGGCGGGCGGCGAGCCGGGCGGAGTCGCGGCCGGTCACCAGCCGTCCCTCGGCGAGGACGCGACCCGATCGGCGCGGCACGCCTCGCCGGGGTCGCGGGTGGTGAGCACGACGGTGGTGCCGTGCGCGGCCAGGCGGCGCAGCACCGACCGCACCTCGCGGGCCGCACCGGCGTCGAGGCCGGCCGTCGGCTCGTCCAGAAGCAGCGGGTCGGAGCGGCCGACGAGGGCGAGCGCCAGGTCGAGCCGCCGCCGCTCCCCCGGCGCCAGCCGCTCGAACGGCATGTCGGCGGCGTCCGCGAGACCGACGCGGGCGAGCGCGTCCGCGCGGTCAGCTGGGTCGAGCGTCCAGCGCCGCCACGTGTCGACGATCTCGGCGACCGTCAGCCCCGGGAACAGTCCGCCGTCGCGCCAGACGGCCCCGCCGCGCGCCGCGCCACGGTCGGCGTACGGGTCGGCGCCGTGCACGCGGACGGTCCCGGCCGTGGGCCGCCGCAGGCCCGCGAGCAGTTCGAGCAGCTCGGTCTTGCCCGCGCCGTACCGGCCGAGCACCGCGTAGACCTCGCCGGACGCCACGGTGAAGGCCACGTCACGCGGGCTCCGGTGGGCGGCGTCGCTCAGTTCCAGTCCGCGTACCTCGATCACGGGTGCCTTCATGCCGTCCATGCTTCCCGCGCGGGACGCGGGCGGCAGTCACGGGCATCAGGAATCGCCGGTGAGGAACCCACGGGCGACCCGTGACATTTGTCAGGGTCCGGCGAGGATCTGCGGGCCGATCTCCTCGGGACGGGCGATTCCGGCGAGCGCCATCGTCAGCTCCATCTCGGCCTGGAAGCACCGCAGGACGTGCTGGACGCCGGCCTGCCCGCCCAGCGCGAGCCCGTAGGCGTACGGGCGCGCCAGCAGGACGGCCTTCGCGCCGAGCGCGAGCGCCTTCACCGCGTCCGCGCCCGTCCGGACGCCGCTGTCGAACAGCACGGTCGTCCGGTCGCCGACCGCGTCGACGACGCCGGGGAGCGCGTCGAGGGACGCGATCGCCCCGTCCACCTGCCGTCCGCCGTGGTTGGAGACGATCACGCCGTCCATCCCCGCGTCGACGGCCCGCCGCGCGTCGTCGGGGTGCTGGATGCCCTTGAGGGCGATCGGGCCGTCCCAGTTCTCGCGGAGGAACACCAGGTCGTCCCAGGTCAGCGACGGATTCCCGAAGTTGGCGATCCAGTGCAGCAGCGCGGTCTCGCGGTTGGCGTCGGTGACCGGCCCGCCCACCGCCCGCTGGAAGACGGGATCGCTGAAGTAGTTCGCGACGCCGATGCCGCGCAGGAACGGCAGGTATCCCTGGTCGAGGTCGCGGGGCCGCCACGCCATCGTGAACGTGTCGAGGGTGACGACCAGGGCCGTGTAGCCCGCGGCCCTGGCCCGTCCGAGGAAACTGGCGGCGAGGTCCCTGTCCTTGGGCCAGTACAGCTGGTACCAGCGCGGACCCTCGCCGTTCGCCTCGGCCACCGCCTCCATGTCGTAGGACGCCGCCGTGCTCAGCACCATCGGGACGCCTTCGGCCGCCGCCGCGCGCGCCACGGCCAGTTCCCCGTCGGGATGCATGATGGACAGAACGCCGATCGGTCCGAGCAGTACGGGGGACGGCATCTCGGTGCCGAACACGTTCACGGACAGGTCACGTTCTGCGACGTCCCGGAGCATCCTGGGGACGATCCGGTGACGATCGAACGCGTCCCTGTTGGCACGCGCGGTCGCCTCGCTCCCGGCCGACCCCGCCACATAACCGAATGCTTGGGCCGACAGCGCGCGCTCTGCACGACCCTCCAGTTTCGTGAGGTCGGTGGGCAGGGACGGGGTGACGTCACCGAGACCCTGCAGATAGATCGAGTTCTGGAAGTCGGCCAGTCCGCTCACGAAACGTCCTCCTCGCGGTTCGTTCCACCCGGAATGATCGCAGACCGGCGTGGTCGCGATGCCCGCTCCGAACACGCTCGTCCACAGGCGAAAGATGACAGGATCCCCGAGACGTCCGGGTGGCATGTGCACAACTGTCTCTGGGACCGGCCACAATAAGGCGCATGGCACGACGCGGATCCCAAGCCCCTCCACCGCCGCCGGACTTCGAAGAGAACATCGTCGACGTCGATGTCTCCGAGGAGATGCGCGGCAGCTTCCTCGAGTACGCCTACTCGGTCATCTACCAGCGGGCGCTTCCGGACGCGCGCGACGGGCTCAAGCCCGTCCAGCGGCGCATCCTCTACTCGATGAACGAGATGGGGCTGCGTCCCGACCGCGGGCACGTCAAGTGCGCCCGCGTCGTCGGCGAGGTCATGGGCAAGCTGCACCCGCACGGCGACAGCGCCATCTACGACGCGATGGTGCGGATGGCGCAGCGCTGGGCCATGCGGATGCCGCTCGTCGACGGGCACGGCAACTTCGGCTCGCTCGGCGGCGACGACATGCCGGCCGCCATGCGGTACACCGAGGCCCGCATGACCCGCGAGGCCATGCTCATGGTCGGGTCCATCGACGAGGACACCGTCGACTTCCGGCCGAACTACGACGGCCAGGAGCAGGAACCCGAGGTCGTGCCCGCGGCGTTCCCGAACCTGCTGGTGAACGGCGCGTCCGGCATCGCCGTCGGGATGGCCACCAACATGGCCCCGCACAACCTCGACGAGGTCGTCGCCGCCGCCCGGCACCTCATCGACCACCCCGACGCCACCCTCGAAGACCTGATGAGGTTCGTCCCCGGACCCGACCTGCCCACCGGCGGCAAGATCGTCGCCTGGACGGCATCCGCGACGCCTACGAGAAGGGCCGGGGCACCTTCCGCACCCGCGCCACCACGACGATCGAGAACGTCACGCCCCGCCGCAAGGGCATCGTCGTCAGCGAACTCCCGTACGCGGTCGGGCCGGAGCGCGTCAAGGCCAAGATCAAGGAACTGGTCAACGCCAAGAAGCTGCAGGGCATCGCCGACCTGAAGGACCTCACCGACCGCAACGTCGGCCTCCGCCTGGTCATCGAGATCAAGAACGGCTTCAATCCCGAGGCCGTCCTCGCCGACCTCTACAAGCTGACGCCGATGGAGGAGACCTTCGGCATCAACAACGTCGCCCTGGTCGACGGGCAGCCCCGCACCCTCGGCCTCCGCGACCTCCTGCAGGTCTACATCGACCACCGCGTCGAGGTCGTCCGGCGCCGCTCGCAGTTCCGCCGCAAGAAGCGCGAGGACCGCCTCCACCTCGTCGACGGCCTCCTGGTCGCCCTGCTCAACATCGACGAGGTCATCCGGATCATCCGGGAGAGCGACGACGCCGCGCAGGCCAAAGAGCGCCTGATGCAGACCTTCGAGCTGTCGGAGATCCAGTCGCAGTACATCCTCGACACGCCGCTGCGCCGCCTCACCCGCTTCGACAAGCTCGAACTCGAGAAGGAGAAGGAGCAGCTCGCGAAGGAGATCGCGAAGCTGACGGCGATCCTGGAATCGGAGCGCAAGCTCCGCAACCTCGTCTCCAGGGAACTCGCCGAGGTCGCGAAGGAGTACTCGACGCCGCGCCGCACGGTCCTCATCGAGGCGTCCGGACAGCAGGCCGTCGGCGCCGTCCCGCTGCAGGTCGCGGACGATCCGTGCACGGTGCTCCTGTCGTCCACGGGCCTCCTCGCCCGCACCCACGACGCGTCCCCGCTTCCCGACAGCGGACCCCGGGCGCAGCACGACGTCCTGATCTCCGCGGTCCCCGCGACCGTCCGGGGCCAGGTCGGGGCCGTGACGTCCCTCGGCCGGATGATCCGCATCGAGGTCGTGGACCTCCCGACCCTGCCGCCCACCGCCGCGCCGCCGTCGCTGGCCGGAGGCGCCCCGGCGACCGAGTACGTCGACCTCGAACCGGACGAGACGATCGTCGGCATCGCGTCCGTGAACGAGGTCGGCGGAGGTCTCGCCCTCGGCACCGTCCAGGGCGTGGTCAAACGGGTCGTCCCCGACTTCCCGCACAACCGGGACGAATTCGAAGTCATCACCCTCAAGGACGACGATCGAGTCATCGGCGCCGTCCACCTGCAGTCCGAGGACGATCACGTCGTCTTCATCACGAACGACGCACAACTGCTGCACTTCGCCGCCTCGCTCGTCCGCCCGCAGGGCCGGATGGCGGGCGGCATGGCGGGCATCAAGCTGGGCGCGGACGCGCACGTCCTGTGGTTCGGCGCCCTCGACCCGTCCCGCGAGGCGCGGGTGATCACGATCTCCGGTTCGTCCTCGGCCCTGCCGGGCACGCAGACCGGCGCGATCAAGATCGCCGATTTCGCGGACTTCCCGTCGAAGGGAAGAGCCACCGGAGGCGTCCGCTCGCACCGGTTCCTGAAGGGCGAGGACGTCCTGCTCCAGGCGTGGGCGGCCCCGACACCGCTCCGGGCGGCGGGCCCGAACGGCAAGCCCGCCAACCTCAACGCCCCGCTCGGCCGCCGGGACGGCTCGGGCGACGAACTCGACACGACGATCACCACGATCAGCGGCCCCCTCGGGCCGCCCCCGGAGAACTCCGAGGAGTGACGCGACGGGCCGGGCCGAAAGGCCCGGCCCTTTCCGTGTCAGTCGACCGGTGACGCCTGCGCGTGGTGGTCCCGCAGGCGGGTGAGCAGCCCCACGAACTGGGCGCGCTCGTCGGGGAGCAACGGGGCGAGCAGTTCCTCGTGGAGATCGTCCATGACCCCGTCGAGGCGGCGCAGGTGCCGGCGGCCCTGGGCGGTGATCGTGATGACGTTGCGCCGCCGGTCGCCGGGATCGGGCGCCCGCTCGACGAAACCGCGCTCGGACAGCTCGTTGAGGACGCCGACCATGTCGCTGCGGTAGATGCCGGTGCGCCGGCTCAGCGTCGCCTGGCTGCCGGGACCGTATTCGTGCAGCGAGGCGAGCACGGCGTAGTGCCACTTGCGGGCGTCCACCCGGGCCAGCCCCTCGCTCACCAGCCGATCCGACTGTCCGGACACCTGTGCCAGCAGCCGGCTGGCCCGCCGCCGCAGCCTGTCCGGAGTCCGGATCTCGCTGTGGTCGGGCATGTCCCCTGCTTCGACTCTGCCGGTCATGGCGCCGATCCTACCCTCTTGCGTTAGTCGGACTAACGATGTAACTTCGTTCATGCCATAAACGTTAGTGGGACAAACGTTAGTCACGGAAACAAACCTGGAGGCATCATGACGACCACCGCCCAGACCTTCGGCTCCGCGCTCATCGGCCAGACCGAGAAGGCGCTCAACGCGATCCTGGACCGGCAGCTCGCCGGGTCCGGCATCACCGAGCCCCAGTGGGTGACCCTCACCCTGACCGTGACCGGCGGCGGAGCCGTCGACCGCGCCGAACTCGTCCGCCGGGTCAGCGGCGCGACGCAGTTCGACCGGGCATCGGTGGCCGAACGCATCGCCGAGCTGACCGCCGCGGGTTTCCTGCGCGACGACGACGGCGGCGTCCAGGCCACCGACGAAGGACGGGCGCGCTGGACGCAGGTCCGCACCGCGCTCGGCCCGATCACCCAGGGCCTGTGGGGCGACCTCCCGCCCGAGGACCTGGCCGCCGCGGGCCGCGTCCTGAACACCGTCCTGGCCAGGGCAAACGCGACCCTGGCCGCCTCCTGAACGAAAGGGAAGACCATGCCCACCGACACACTGATCACCGACCGCATCGAGATCGCCGACCTGCTCACCCGCTTCGCGCTCCTGCTCGACGAGAAGCGGTGGGACGACGCCGACACCGTCCTCGCCGAGGACGTCACGGTGCACTCCCCGCGCGGCGGCGAACTCAACGGCCTGGACAAGGTCGTCGGCTTCATGCGCCAGGACGAGGTCGACGGAGACCACACCCAGCACACGACCACCGACCTCTTGGTGGACGTCGACGACGACCAGGCGACCGCCTCGGCGAACTCGACCGTGTACTACTACCGCGACGGCCGGGCGCCGCACTTCACCGGCGGCCTGCGCCAGCGCTACGCCACGACCCGTACCCCGGCGGGCTGGCGCATCCGCGAGGTCTGGATCAACCCCGTCTGGACCCGCGAGAGCTGACCGTTCCGGGCCGGAGGCGGCTCGGCCGCCCCCGGCCCCTCACGCGTCGAGATCCTCCCCGCACCGGACGATCTCCTCGGCGACATCGGCGAGGTCGGACATCGCGAACTTGCGCGTCCCCACCGGCGGCAACGTCACCGAGACTCCCCCGTCCCGCGCCCACGCGGTGATCCCGGCCCGAACCGACAGGACGGCCATCCCCCACCCGACGCTGAGGTGCGTGCGCTCGATCCCCTGCGCGGCCAGCATCCGCGCCAGCTCCCGGACGGTCCGGATGCAGTCGTCGACGGGCGCCACCGGCAGGCGTCCGGGCAGGCCGAAGTAGACGACCTTCCCCGGCACCGGCGCGAGCCCCAGCGACGATCGGCTCCGATGGAGCCCCCACCGGCCCCCGTGCTCGCGCACCAAGGCATCGACGATCTCCAGCCCTCGCCCGCCCTCCGCCCCGGCCTCCGGCCGGAGCGCCCCGCGGGGCGGTGCCCCGATCCACGACCCGGAGTCGAACACCTTCACGACGAGCTCCGTCCCGCTCTCCCGCCCGTAGATCCGCACCTCCGGCAGCCCGACCGTCGGGGTGATGCTGAGGACGCGACCGCCCAGCGTGTGCACGAAGACGTTCGTCGCCAGCTCGGAGACCATCGTCACGGAGTCCTCGACGAGCCCGTCCGGAAGGCGGAGTTCGGCGAGGACGTCCCGCACGAACCGTCGCGCCACCGCAGCGCACGTCCCGTCCACCGGCAGCGTCCGCACGGCGCACCCGCCCCGCCGCACCACCTCCGCCCCCGAGCCTGCATCACCAGACCCCTGCCACACCATGACCACCACCCGTACTCGGTCCCTGCGAAGCGAACACACTAAGAGTCATCGTCCGATCGCCCCTCGTGATAGAGGGGACTATTCACGATCGCGAACCATGACACAAGTCCTTTGGAATAATTCCTTGCCGGGGCGTCCAGCCAAGCATGAGATCAAGCCATAGAGTGAGGTGTTGATGTCCCGAGAGCACAGTCCGACCTTCCGCCGCCGGTTGCTTGCCCGCGAGCTACGGAAGATTCGCCGCGACCGCCGACTGACGAACACCCAGGTCGCCCAAGCCATGGACGTCCAACAACCGTGGATCAGCCGTATCGAAACAGGCACACGGGGCATCCAAGTTAAAGATCTCAAACGCCTTCTCGACTTCTATGAAGTCGAAGCGGGTGAATATCGGGACAAACTAGTCACTCTCGCCAAGGAAGCGCGCCAACGAGGCTGGTGGCACGCATACCTTGACGTACTTCCACCCCAGTACGCCGAGTACATCGGACTGGAGGCCGAAGCCTCCGAAGTCATGAACTTCGAGCCGCTGTCCGTCCCCGGCCTCCTCCAGACCGCCGACTACGCACGAGCGATGATGTCGGGCGCCTTGACCGAGATGAGCGAGGAGGAGATCGAGCGACGCGTCGAAGTCCGGACCGCCCGGCAAACCCTGCTGACCGAGACCCCCTCGCCTCGCCTTTGGTTCATCATCGACGAGGCCGCCCTTCGCCGCGTCGTCGGTGGCCCGGTCGTGATGCGCGCCCAACTGCGCCACATCCTCGAACGTGCCAGGCTCCCCCGGGTAAAGGTCCAAGTACTGCCGCTGGCCGCTGGAGCGCACCCTGGGACCGCCGGTTCGTTCGCGATCATCCGCTTCGCGGAGACGTCGGAGCCGATCTCCTATATCGAAACCATTGCGGGCGATCTATATTTGGACAAACCCGAGGAAATGCAGACATGCAACCTGGCCTGGTCGTTTCTGACCGCCAAGGCGATCGGCCCGGCCGAGTCACTCGACCTGATATCCAGAGTCGCGGAGGAGTACTAGCCATGCCTCAGCCCCCCATCGACGCCACCTCTCTCACCTGGCGCACGAGCAGCCACACCCAGGCCAACGGACAGTGCGTCGAACTCGCAAAAACTCCCGGAGTCCGCCTCGTCAGGGACTCCAAGGACCCGGACGGCCCGATACTCACGTTCACCCCACGCGCGTGGTCGTCCTTCCTCACCACCATCAAGACCGGCATCCACAACCTCCACTGACCACGTCAGAGGGAAAGCATGACCACTCCGGCCGAGTCGGCACTCAACTGGCGCAAGAGCTCTTACTCGGCGCAGGGCGCCACGTGCGTCGAGGTTGCGGAAATTTTCGCAGTCGGACACGTCGTTCGCGACTCCACGGATCCCAATGGGCCCACGCTAGCCCTCACCCCGCACGCCTGGACCGCCCTCCTCACCACCGTCAAAACCGGCGCCCACGACCTCCCCTGACGACGTTCGCTACAGGTAAAGAGCATGGTCGACCAATTGACATCGCCGTTCGCGGCTTCAAAGCCCACCTGGCGCAAGAGCAGCTACTCCCAAGGCGGCGGCACGGAGTGTATCGAGGTCGCGGAGATAGTCGGGCAACACCTGGTACGAGACTCGAAGGACCCGAACGGCCCCTGTCTCACCGTCACCCCTCATGCCTGGGCCACCCTTCTCACCCGCATCAAGACCGGTGGTCACGACCTCCCGTGACCCCGCATCGCTATAGGGAAACCAGCGTGGCCAAGCGCTCGCAACCGTTTTTCGCTACTTCGAAACCCAACTGGCGCAAGAGCCATCACTCCGCGCAAGGCGCAGATTGCATTGAGGTCGCGGATATCGCGGGGCGGTGTGCGGTGCGGGACTCCAAGGATCCCAAGGGGCCCACGCTCGCCCTCACCCCAAGCACCTGGGCCGCCCTCCTCTCCCAGATCAAGTCCGGCGGCCACGACCTCGCCTGATTCCCCACTCGCGGCCTTGGCGTGCGGAGCCGTCCGACAGCCGGGCCACGGCGGGCGCGGGCTGCGATACTGCACGCGTGGACGTCAGGCTCGCCGGTGAACGGGACGAGCCCGGGTTCGTCGCCTTGGCCGCACAGGTCGAGGACTGGTTCGGCCCCATGGTCGAGGACCCGGGCTTCCACGCGGCCGTCGCCAAGCACGTTCGCCGGGGCACGGCCCTGGTCGCCACCGAAGGGGCCGATGTTCTCGGCGGGTTGTTCATGGGAGGCGAGCACCCGACCTACCACGTCCACTGGCTCGTCGTTTCCGAACGGGTGCGCGGGCGAGGCGCCGGTCGGGCGCTGATGGCGGACGCGATGGGACGGTTCGTGCGCGTCCCCGCGACCGTGGAGGTCGTGACCTTCGGGGCCGACCACCCCGGCGCGTCCGCGAGCGGCGCCCGGGTCTTCTACGAGCGGCTCGGCTTCGCCCCCGCCGAGACCGCGGAGCCGGGCCCCGAGGGCGGTTCCCGCCAGGTCTACCGCAAGACGATCTCCTGACGACCGGCCCGGACGCGACGCGCGGGATCGGGCACGATCATCCATCCCGCCCGGTTATAGATGCAGGTATTGGACGCTGAAACCGGCCGTCGGAGAGGCTTGCCGCCGTGAGCGAGCAACGGGCTCGCCGTTCTCTCCCCGATGGGCAGGAGCAGCCATGCCGGTCTTCATGATCAAGTACCAGGTGACCGAAGAAGGCGTCACCGAGGTGGTCCAGGCGATCGAGAAAGCGTTCGCCGCCGTGCGCGCCCAGCGGCCGGACGGCGTCCGGTACGCCTACCTCCGCCGGGCCGAAGGCACCGAGTTCGTCGCGCTGCTGGAGCTCGCCGACGGCGTGGAGAACCCGCTGCCCGGTATCGCCGAGGCGCGCGAGTTGCTGGCGACCGTGGCCAGATGGGCGGTGGAAGCGGCTCCCGCGCCCCAGCCCCTTGAGGTTCTCGGCGACTACCGCATGCTCAGCTGACAGGACGCCCCGGCGCGATCAAGAGGAGTCGGCGGGCGGGAAGAGGGTGTGGACGGCTCGGACGACGGCGGCGCGGCGGGCGACCGTGGCGGGGTCCGTCGCGTCCCGTGGGAGGCATCCGAGTTCGGGCTGGTCGAGCCAGGTGGTGGCGATCTGGGTGACGAGGGCCAACACGTCGGTCGGGTCCCAGGTGGGGTCGAGGTCGCCGGCCTCTTGGGCCTGGCGGATCCACTCGGCCTTGCAGCGGATCGCCTCGCCGTAGGGGTCGGCTTCATCGGCGGACGGTTCGGTGTCGGACCCGAGTTCGAGACGTCCCCAGGCGATGAACCGGTAGCGGTCGGGGTGCGCGGCGAAGTAGTCGAACATCTGCCCGGCGTAGGCGGGCAGATCGGTCGGGTCCAGATGGATGGCCTCGGCGGCCACCGCCAGTTCCCGTGCGGCCACGAAGCCGTACAGCTTCTCCTTGCTGCGGAAGTACGCGTAGACGCGTTCCTTGCTGGTGCGGGCGGCCTTGGCGATCCGGTCGACCCGGGCGCCGGCGATCCCGTGCCGGGCGAACTCGGCCTGGGCCGCGGCGACGATCCGGTCGCGCGTGGAGTCGGTGCTGGCCATGCCCCCACCTTAGCCAACCGAACCGTTCGGTTTGACGTCGGAGACAGGGCGGCTATCGTTCATACCGAACGGTTTGGTTTGTTCTCTCTGCGGAGGTTTCCACCATGCAGCAGCGCACTCTCGGCCGTCAGGGTCTGGTCACCTCGGCGATCGGCTACGGCGCGATGGGCATCTCGATGGCCTACGGTCCCGGCGACGAGGCCGAAGGGGCCGCGACGATCCGGCGCGCCCACGAGCAGGGCGTCACCCACTTCGACACCGCCGAACTCTACGGGTGGGGCGCCAACGAGAAGATCGTCGGCAAGACCGTCGCGCCGTTCCGGGACGAGATCACGATCGCGACCAAGTTCGGGTTCACCCGCGAGTTCGGCACCGACTCGCGGCCCGAGCACATCCGCGAGGTGCTCGACAACAGCCTGCGCTACCTGGGCGTCGACCACGTGGACGTGCTGTACCAGCACCGCGTCGACCCGACGTGCCGATCGAGGACGTCGCCGGGACCGTCAAGGAGCTCATCGAGGCGGGCAAGGTCAAGTACCTCGGCCTGTCGGAGGCCGGGCCCGAGACGATCCGGAAGGCGCACGCCGTCCAGCCCGTCTCGGTCCTGCAGACCGAGTACTCGCTGTTCGAGCGGGACGTCGAGGAGCTGCTCCCCGTCCTGCGCGAGCTCGGCATCGGCTTCGTCGCCTACTCCCCGCTGGGGCGCGGCTTCCTCACCGGCACCGCGAAGCCCGCCGGGGAGTACGACGCCACCGACATGCGCAACGGCGACCCGCGCTGGCAGCCGGGCAACTTCGAGAAGAACATCGAGGCCGTCCGGCAGCTCACCGATCTGGCCGCGGCCAAGGACGCGACCGTCGCCCAGCTCGCCCTCGCCTGGCTCCTCGCCCGGGGCGACGACATCGTGCCGATCCCCGGCACCCGCAGCGTCGCACGGGTGGAGGAGAACAACGCCGCCGCCGACCTGACCCTCACCACGGACGACCTGGACGCCATCGCCCGGATCCTGCCCACCGGCGGCTTCGGCGCCGCTATGCGGGCGGCCGAGTGCCCACCTGGGTCTGATCGGCCGGGCGGCCTGCGACCTCCGCATTCCCAAAGTCGCAGCGGGTGGCCCCATCCCCGGGGCCATCCGCCGTTGACCCGGTCGAACGACGACTTCAGAGGACGGGGATGAGTTCCTCGCGGATCCAGCCGCGCAACCGGGCGGGGGTGGTGGTGACCGTCGAGCGGCCCTGCTCGGGTGTGAAGCCGTCCCGCAGTCCGGTAGACATCCCCAGCATCGCGTCCGCCGTAGCCGGTGGCATGCCCGCGTGGATGTACTGCTCACGCATCCGCTCGTCGGCGATCCGCGCGACGCGTACTTCCCGTCCGAGTTCTTCCGCAAGGATTTCCGCGACCTGCGTCCAGGTCAGGTCCTCAGGGCCGTGGACGGCCTGGACGCGGCGTCCGCCCCAATCGCGATTGAGCAGGGTGAGCGCGGCCACCTCAGCGATGTCGCGCGGGGCGACCCAGCTCATCGGAGCGTCGAGAGGCAGCACGGTCTCCAGTCGTCCGGCCTTCACCGACTCCGCTTCGAACAGCAGGTTGGTGAAGAAGTAGCCGCACCGCAGATGCGTGACGTCCACGCCCGAGTCGTCGAGAGCGACTTCTGTTTCCGCGAGCCCGTCGATCTCGCCCGCACCGTGACGCTTCTCCGCGCCGACACTGCTTTGGAAGACGACCCGTCCGATCCGGTTCGTCTCGACCGCGGCCACGATGGCCTCCGTCGCGCGACGGTAGTCCGCCAGCGGGTCGGCCGACTCGGCGGGCGGGTCGACCCAGTAGACGGCGTCGACGCCGGCGGTCGCGGAGGCGACCTGTTTCAGCTCCCGCGAGTCCGTCTTGATCGGCTCGACGTGTTCGGCCACCGCCGCGGGGATGTTCTCTGGGTGCCGAGTGAGCAGCACCGGTGTGACACCGGCCCGGATGAGCATCCGTACCAGGTGGCGGCCCACATTGCCTTGAGGTGTCGTGACGGCGATTCGCATGGAGTTCCTTCCCTCGGGTCGCCCTCCACGCTATGAGGGGATGCGGCCGGATCCTGGCCGCATCTTGGGCGATCATGGATCGATGGACTCGCCCACGACCCGGTCATTGCAACTGCTGGCGCTCCTTCAGTCGGCGCGGGAGTGGACCGCCCACGACCTCGCCGCCCGCCTGCGGGTCAGCGAACGCACAGTGCGCCGAGATGCGATGCGTCTTCGCGATATGGGCTACGAGGTGCACTCCCGCCCAGGTCCAGGTGCCACTTACGCACTGCGGCCGAGTATGAGGATTCCGCCGCTGCTGCTCAGTTCGGACGAGGTCTCGACGATCATCACGAGCCTGATGATCCTGGAAGCGTGGTCGCCCCACGACACGTCCGTTGCAGCAGCCCGGGCGAAGCTCGAACTGGTGCTGCCGGGGAACCTGCGACGGCGTGCCGCGGCGATAGCGCTGTCGACGCAAGTCCTCCGCGAGGCCCCGGCGCCAACGGACTGGGAACTCGTCGGCACGATCGCCGATGCCGTTGCGATGAGCGCACGCCTCATGTTCGACTACACGGATCAGCACGGCCGCGGTTCACGCCGCACGGTCGAGCCATATCGACATCTCCTGCGGCACCGGCACTGGTACCTCATCGCCTATGACCTCGGCCGCGACGACTGGCGTCTCTTTCGACTCGACCGGATACAGGCCCCCACGACCATGCCCGGGCCGTACGGACGCCACGCTTTCCCGTGGGATTCGATCGAGGACTGGCTCGCAAGCGACTTCGGTGCGAGCGACCGACGCTCGTAGGCGGGCGGCCGAGTGCCTGCCCGGGTCTGATCAGCCGCTCCGGTCCAGGCGGCGTGCGGCCGCGGCGCGGACCTCGGGCGTCTCCATGGGGTCGTCGCGCAGGTAGGCGAGGCAGCGGCGGGTGCGGTCGGTGAGCTCGACGTGGGCGACGGCCAGTTCCCGGACGTCCGCCTCGCAGTCCTCCAGTCCTTCGATCAGGTACCGGGGATGCTCGTCCGCCGGGGCGAACGTCAAGAGCGCGTGCAGTACGGCTGCGCGCTCGTAAGTATGCGGTGTGAACCACAGCGACCGCAGGCGCGGGACGACCTGGGCCGCCTCGTCTCCGCCGATGCGGGCCAGCCCTTCGATCAAACCGCGATAGCACCGGTCGAGGCCCTCCGTGCGCGTGGGTACCCGGTTCACCACCTCCAGGAGAGCCGGGACGTCGCGTTCCTCGCCGTCGCCGGCCAGGACGTGCGCGGAGGGCCAGTACCGGGGATGATCGGGCACCGTCGTCCAGCGGCGTGCTTCCGCCAGCGTGGGGTCCGGGACCGGTGCGGGGGGCCTTTCGCCGGGTGCGGCCTCGATCGGGTGCGGGCCTTCGGGGGTGTGGCGGCGTACGGCTTCGGTGGCCTCCCGGTTTCCCGCGCGGCCGAGCACCTCCAGGACTTCCAGGGTCAGGCCCGCGGCGTTCTCGTCGTCTTCGGGAGGCGTAGCGTCCAGCACCGCCAGAACCTGGGCGACGGGAATCTCCAGGTCGCGGACCAGACGGGCCAGGTAGACGGCGCGCTCGTCGACCGTCCACCACCAGCGGTGATCGCGCCGCAGGCAGGACAGCACCGCCGGACGGGCGGCGTCCGGGTCGTGCATCGCGCGGGTCACGCCGCGGCCGAGACCGCGCTGCAGGGCACCGAGGAGGGTGCCGGACGAGGCGTAGAACTCTTCGTCGTTCATCGCCCGGCAGCATGGCGGGCCGGTCGCCCGGGACGCGACGGGTTTTCCGGCGGGCTCAGAAGCCGACGATCGCGAAGACGATGCCGCCGATGATGTGCGCCAGGGCGGTCACGGCGAGAACGGCGATGAGGACGTACTTGGCCGTGGGGTGGTCGAACTGGGAGCCGGGGGCGGCACGGTGGGCCGATCGGTCTTGGGCCTGCTGCTCCAGTTCGTCCAGGGACGGCAGGAAGGACGGTCGTCTCATGGGCATGCGGTCTCCTCAGTGGGCCAGGACGGCGAGCAGGACGCCTCCGATGACGTGCGCGGCCACAGTCACGACCGCCATGACGATGAACAGGTACTTGGCGGTGGGCTGGTCGAACTGGCTCTTGCCGCGCGGGCGGGGGTCCAGCTCGGCCTGACGGCGGGCGATGCGCTCTTCGATCGGGGCTCTGCCGAACACGGCACCTCCATTGCGGCCAAACGATTGGTGCACCAATCATTGCGGTACCATCAGGTTAACCGAAGAGCGATTCGTCCGGAGGACCCGTGGCGCGTGATCTGAGCGACGTTCCCGACCCGCTCGCCCTGGAGAACCAGGTGTGCTTCGCCCTGGTGGTCGCCTCGCGCACGGTGCTGGCGCACTACCGGCCGATCCTGGAGCCGATGGGGCTGACGCACCCGCAATACCTGGTGATGCTGGCGCTGTGGGAGCACCGCAGGTTGTCGGTCAAGGAGCTCAGCCGCCTGCTGGAACTCGACCCCGGAACGCTCTCTCCCCTGCTCAAACGCCTGGAGGGGGCGGATCTCATCCGCCGCGAGCGCGACAGCCGGGACGAGCGGCTGCTGGCCGTCACCGTGACGCCCGCCGGGGAGGCCCTCCGGGCACAGGCCGAGAAGATCCCCGCCACGATCATGGAACGCCTCGGCATGAGCCTCGACGAGCTGCAGGACCTGCACCGCACGCTCACCCGCGTCATCGCCGCCGCGAGCGGCGGCTCCGCCTGACCGGGCACTGCTAGAATTCGATCATGGTCTACTTCATCCGGCTCCGGACCCGCTGAGACGGGACGTTCTGCCGATCGCTCGACGATCGGCGGCCGAGGCGCGCCTGTGAACGGCGCCCGGTCTTCCCCGTCTCGCGACAGGCCCGTCGCCGACCGCCCCGCCTCCTTCCTGCGCGGGTGACGCGGTCCGGGACGGCGCAGCCGACGCTCCGCAGAACGTGCCGTCGGCCGACCTCCTCTCGACTCCGGGCATGTCCGTCATGCCTCGATCCGAACGGACCGCATTCATGCCATCCGATTCCAGCAGCACCATCACCGATGCCGCTCCGACGTTCGTCCTGGTCCACGGCTCCGGGACCAGCTCCTTCATGTGGGCGCCCGTCCAGCGCGAACTGGCGTTGCTCGGCCACCGCGGCTTCGCCGTCGACCTGCCCGGCCACGGGTTCGACGCGCAGTACCCCGTCGCCTACCAGGCCCCGCAGGACCTCGAAGCCTGGGCGGACGAACCGTCCACGCTGGAAGGCGTCACCTTGCAGGACAACGTGGACGCGGTCACCGGCGTCGTCCGTCGCCTGGCGGCGCACGGGCCCGTCGTCCTGGTGGGCGCCAGCCTCGGGGGGACGACCATCACCGGCGTGGCCAACCAGGCCCCGGAGCTGGTGAGCCGGCTCGTCTACATCTCCGCGTGGTCGTGCGTGCAACGGTCGAACCCGATCGAATACATGCAGGAACCGGAGTACGCCGACAACCTCATGGGCCCGCTGGCCGCGCTGAACGTCGGGGACCCGCAGCGGCTCGGCGTCGGCCGGGCCAACTACCGCACCGCCGACCCGGAGCTGCTCGCCGCGCTCAAGGCCGCCACGATGGCGGACGTCGACGACGCGCGGTTCCGGGCGTTCCTCAACATCCTGCAGCCCGACGAGTCGATGGCGGTGATGATGTCGGACGCCCGCGTCCGCGCCGACACCTGGGGCACCGTCCCCCGGACGTACGTCCGGCTCACCGAGGACCGGTCCATTCCGGTGGCGATGCAGGACAGGCTGATCGCCGAAGCGGACGCCCTGACGCCGGGCAACCCCTACGACGTGCACACCCTCGACACGTCGCACGTGGGCTTCCTGTACAGGGCCGGTGAAGTGGCCGCCATCCTCGACGGCCTGGCGGTTTAGCGCGGATCGGGCGGTTCCGTGTCCGGTCCGCCGGACACGGAACCGCCCGGTACCGATAATGACGAGCATGGTGGCACCCCCCGGGCAGGCTTCGTCCTGGCGCGAACGATGTCCCGATTGCGGCGAAACGGTCGAGGTCAGCGCGAGCCAGGACTTCTTTCTCGACGAGGTGCACTGGCACGTCCAGCGTCAATGCACGTCCTGCGAGTTCCTCACCGTCGCCTGCGGCGTGGGAGAGACCCCGGACGAGCTGAGGCGACTGATCCTGGCGGAGCACGGACCGGCCGTCCTGACGATCACCGGGGAGCCGCTGGGGTCGCTGCGCACCATGAAGGCGGTCCGCGACGTTCTCGGGGTGCCGTTCTCCGAGGTGAGACGCAGTGCGGAACGTCTGAGGTCGGACGGGGTCGTCGGAACTCTCGCCGAGATGGAACGGCTCGGGAGCCGGCTGGAAGACGCGGGGCTGGAGATCGCCGTCGCCACGGGGTGAGGAACGGGCCGTCAGGTCGCCGGGCGGGGCCAGGCGGCGTCGAGGGTGGTGGCGAGCATCTCGAACTGGTCGCGCAGGTCGAAGGTGGCGGGGTCGAGCTGGTAGGCGAGGAAGAGGCCGTCGGCGGCGCCGAGGGCGAACCGGGCGAGCCTGTCCGCGGTGTCTTCGCGCCGGTCGTCCGGGGCGTCGGCCAGCAGGTCGCGGAACTCGCGGGCGACGAAGGCGTGCACCTCGGCGCGGATGTCGATGAACAGCTGGCGGGCCTTGGCCTCGACGGGGCGGCGTTCGAGGGTGAGCATCATGCCGAGGCGGAGGAACTCGGGCTGGTCGAGGAGGCTGACGGCGACTGCGTCGGTCAGCTCGCGCAGCCGTGCCGGACGGTCCAGGCCCGGGGTGCGGTCGAACGCGCGGAGGCGTCCGCGCCAGAGCTGGTAGCTGCGCTCGATCACGGCGGCGAGCAGGTCGTCCTTGTCGCGGAAATGCCAGTAGATCGAGCTGCGCGGCAGCCCTGAGCGTTCGCTGACCAGGGCGATGCTGGTGCCCTCATAGCCGCGCTCGGCGGCGATCTCGACGGTCGCGTCGAGGATGCGCTGCCGGGACTGCTCGCCGTGCTGCTGCCGGCGCTCGGTCTTGGGGGCCATCCGTGTCCTTTCCGGCCGCTCTGCCCCTCCAGTGTCGCAGCCCCGCGGGGTCCGACTGTTGACGTGCCGTCTCACATCCGCCTACTCTCTGGACTGATCGTTCCGGAGTGTACCGGTCGTTCCGTAGGGCATTGTGGAGGTGGGCGGATGTCGCTGGCAGAGACCGCGCGGCGGCTCGCGGACGAGCTCGCCGGTGCGGCGGACGAAGGGGATCGGCTGCGTCGGCTCCCGGACGAGACGTGGCGACTGCTCGTCGAGTCCGGGCTCGTCCGGGGGCTGCAACCGGCCCGCTGGGGCGGCGGGGAGGTTCCGCTGATCGAGTTCATGGACGCGGTCGTCGAGGTGTCGCGGGTGAACGCCTCGGCGGGCTGGGTGCTGGGCGTCATGGGCGTCCACCCGTGGCAGCTCGCACTGTTCGGCGAGCGCGCCCAGCGGGAGATGTGGGGCGACGATCCCGCGCGGATCCACTCGTCGTCGTACATGCCGACCGGCAGGGCGACGCCGGTGGACGGCGGGTTCCGGCTGGACGGCCGGTGGTCGTTCTCGTCGGGGTGCGACCACGGGCACGGGGTGAACCTGGGCGCGATCGTCGGGTTCCTCGATCCGGGCGAGGGCCGGAAGGTGCCGGACTACCGCTCGCTGCTCGTCCTGCCCGGCGAGTACGGGATCGACGACAACTGGCACACGGCGGGCCTGCGCGGCACCGGCAGCAAGGACATCGTGGTCAGCGATGTCTTCGTCCCCGCGCACAGGGTGCAATCCCATCTGGACTACGCGGCGTGGGCGCCGCTGCCCGGCCGGGAACTCAACGACGCGCCGCTGTACCGGATGTCGTGGTCGGCGGTGTTCAACCTGGTGCTGGCCGCGTCGGTGCTGGGAATGGCGCGCGGCTTCATGGACAGGTGGACCGAGGTCACCTCGACCAGGGTGGTACCGCCGAAAGCGGCGCAGCGGGACGATCCGCTGACCCAGATCCGGCTGGCCGAGGCCGAATGGACGATCGACGCGGCCACGTCCAAGCTGCGGCGCGCGGTGATCGAGATGCAGGCGATGGCCGAGCGGAACGAGCACCCCGGCGACGAACACTTGGCGCGGATCCGCTGGGACGTCGACCACGGGTGCGAGGTCGTCGGGACGGCCGTGCACGGGCTCTACCACGCCACGACGGGACGCACCGCGTTCGTGGATCACCCGCTGCACCGGTCGTTCCAGGACGTGCAGACGGCGCTCGGCCACGCCTACCTCACGCCCGAGGGGCACGGCCGCAACTACGCCGGGCACCTGCTGGGCGCGGGCCCGCAGGTCCTGACCGCCTGACAGGAGAACAGACGAGATGATCGACACGAGCGACGTGCCCGTCGGCGGCTAGCGCTTCCGCGTCCACACGTCCGGCACCCCGTCGAACGAGGCGGTGCTGTGGCTGCACGGGTCGGGGCCGGGCGCCACCGCGCTGTCCAACTGGGAACGGGTGCTGGGCGACCTGTACGACATCGCGTCCGACATCGTCGGGTTCGGCGACTCCAGCCACCCGGACCCGCCGCCGCCGACTTCACCCGACACCGGATCGACACCCTCTTCGGGCTGCTGGACGAACTGGGCATCGAGCGCGCGCACCTGGTGGGCAACTCGATGGGCGGCATCATCGGCCTCGGCATGGCGCTCCAGAATCCGGAACGCATCGGGCGGACCGTCCCATGGGCAGCGGCGGCGCGCCCGTCCCGCCCACCGGCGACCTGCTGAAGCCGATCACCTACTACGACGATCCGACCGTCGAGGCGCCGGCCGAACCGATGCGGGCGATGACGCACGACGCGTCCCGGCTCGGCGACGACCTGGCGACGTTCGCCCACGACCTCCCCGGCCTGTACGAACCCGAACAGCTCGCCGCGGCGATCGTCCCGCGATGGGGGTCCCGCGGCCGACCCGCGTCCGGCTATATTGGTCGAGTGACCAATTTAAGCGATCGACCAAAAGGGGAGCGGCGACGGCGGCAGCTCGTCGACGCGGGCGTCGCGCTGCTCGCCGAGGGCGGCTGGCCCGCGGTCACGACGCGGGCCGTGGCCGAGCGGGCGGGCGCCAACGTGGGGCTGATCCACTACCACTTCGGCGGCCTCGGGGCGCTGCACGAGGCGGTCGCCCGGCAGGCGGGGAACACGGTGGTGGCACCGTTCCTGGACGAGCTGTTCGCCGCGCCCGACGAACGCGCCGTCCTCGCGGCCGCGCGCAGGCTGCAGGCGGCGCCGGTGGACCCCGGGACCGTCCGGCTGTCGGTGGAGCTGATGGCCGGGGCGCTGCGCGAACCCGCGCTCGGCGAGGCGCTGCGCGACGAACTGCGGATCGCGCGCGAGGGACTCGCCGAGTGGCTCGGGCGCGTGCATCCGGACTGGCCGCCGGGCCGCCGCGCGGGCATGGCCGCGGTGATCGCCGCGCTCATCGACGGCCTGCTGCTGCACCACATGGTCGACCCGGAACTGTCCCTCGACGACGCGCTCGGCGCGCTGGAGGAGAGCCTGTGAGAATCCTCGTCGCGGGCGGCGGAGTCGCCGGACTCACGCTCGCCTACTGGCTGCACCGCCGCGGCATGACCCCCGTCGTCGCCGAGCGGTCGGCGGAGGGACGGCTCGGCGGCTACGGCTTCGACCTCGTCGGCACCGGCCACGACATCGCCGCCCGCATGGACCTCGCCGGACGGCTGGCGGCGCGCACCCTGCCGATCGACTCGGTCGACTTCGTCGACGGCTCCGGCCGCACCCTCGCCCGGCTCGGCGCGCCGCTGCTCGACCGGATCACCCGGGGACGCAACCTCGCGCTGCTGCACAGCACGCTGGAGGACGAGCTCATCGAGGCCGTCCGCGACGACGTCGAGATCCGGTTCGACCTGCCGGTCGAGTCGCTCGTCCAGGACGCGGACGGTGTGACGGCCCGGTTCCCCGGCGGCGGCGAGGAGCGGTTCGACCTGGTCGTCGGCGCGACGGCGTCCACTCGGCCGTCCGCCGGGCGGTCTTCGGCGCCGACGGGCACGCCCGGCACCTGGGCTGCACCATGGCGTGCTTCCCCGTGCCGGACCGCTACGGCGCCGGACGGGTGCGCACGCACTACACCGAACCGGGACGCCAGGTCGTCACCTACGGCACCGGACGACCGGACGAGCTCATCGCGCTGTTCCTCTTCCGGGACGGGCCGGGCCCGGTGCCGCGCGCCGAGCGGCTGGACCGGCTCCGCGACGTCTTCGCGGGGGCGGGCTGGATCACGCCGCGGCTCCTCGCCGACGCGCCCGAGCCCAACGAGATCTTCATGGACGCGATGACCCAGATCGAGCTGCCCGCCTGGCACCGCGACCGGGTGGCGCTGATCGGGGACGCCTGCGGCTGCCTGACGCTCGTCTCGGCGCAGGGCGTGTCGATGGCGATGGCGGGCGCCTACGTCCTGGCCGAGGAGCTCGCCGCCGCCGACCATCGCACCGCGTTCGCGCGCTACGAGCGCCGTCTGCGCCCGGAGGTCGTGCGGCGGCAGCGCAACGCGCGGCTGTTCGCCGGCGCCCTCGTGCCCGCCACCCGCACCGGCCTGGCGGCGCAGAACCTGATGTCCCGGTTCGTGATGCGCGACGCCTTCGCGCCGCTGCTGCGCCGCCGGTTCGGCGCCGATTCCATCCTGCCCGCCTGATTCGGGAGACCCTCATGGAGATCGTCAAGACGCCCGCGCCGCCGTCCGGCGTGCGCCGCCTGCTGTGGCGGCTGCCCATCCACTTCTACCGGCGGGGCCTCGGGGTGCTCATGCCGCCGCGGATCATGCTGCTCACGCACGTCGGCCGCAAGTCGGGGCTGCCGCGCCGGGCCGTCATCGAGGTCGTCGAACACGGGCCGGACGGGTACGTGGCGGCGTCCGGCTTCGGCGTCCGGGCCGACTGGTACCAGAACGTCCTCAAGACCCCGGACGTCACGATCCAGGTGGGGCGGCGCGTGCTTCCGGTCACCGCGGTCGTGCTGTCGAAGGAGGACGGCGCGGACCTGATGGCGCGGTACGGCCCGCGGAATCCGCGCACCGCCCGGCGGCTCTGCTCGATCATGGGCTTCTCGATCGACGGCAGCGTGGACGACTTCCGCGCGGTCGGCGAGCGGATCCCGTTCGTCCGGTTCGTTCCCCGTCCGGACGGGCCCGGAGCCGGGTGAGCCCGGGGACGGCCCGCGGCCGTCCCGCGCGCTCAGGACTCGACGTCGGCCGGTCCCCAGTGGGCGCGCATGGTGGCGATCAGGCCGTCCTCGTCGAAGGTCATGACGTCGATGACGCGAATGCGCATGTTCGGCATCTCGACGGTGAACGCCATGGCGGCCGCATTGCCGTGCGAGCCGCGGACGGGCGTGTCGAGGCTGAGCTTGGCCCCGGACGCGATCGTGCCGGTGTAGAACTCGGTGATCGCCTCCCGCCCGGCGATGGGCGGGTTGCCCACGGGGTCCTCGATGGTCGCGTCGTCGGCGAAGAGGGCGACGACGGCCGCCGGATCGCCGGTGTTGAAGCCGTCGACGTACGCCTGCAGCGCGGCCTTCATGTGCTCTTGGGTGGGCATGGCGCGAGATTAGCAAGCGACCGGCGGCCCGGTCCGGGCCGTTTCCCGCTGGGCGGGCACTTTCGCACGGGTTACAAGGCCTGTAATCACACCGGCCGAGTTACAGCACGCGAGTTACGGCGGTGTGGTCAGCCCGCGAGGCCGTGCTTGAAGGCATAGGTGACCGCCTGGGCGCGGTCGCGCAGGTTCGCCTTGGCGAACAGGTTGTTGATGTGGGTCTTCACCGTGGCCTCGCTGATGAACAGGTCACCGGCGATCTCGGCGTTGGACCGTCCCTGCGCGATGAGCACCAGGACCTCGGCCTCGCGGCGGGTGAGGCCGTCGGGCAGCCCGGCGCGGGACGGCCGCGGGCGGTCGCCCGTCGCCACCGCCTCGATCAGCCGCCGCTGCACGGACGGGTCGAGCTGGGCGGCGCCGCCGCGGACGGCGGCGACGGCCTGCGCGATCTCGTCGGCGCCGGCGTCCTTGGTGAGGTAGCCGCGGGCGCCCGCGCGGAGCGCGGCGAAGATCGACTCGTCGTCGGCGTAGGTGGTGAGGACGACGACCTCGGTGCCCGGATGCTCCGCCCGGATGCGGCGCGTCGCCTCCACGCCGTCCATCCGGGGCATGCGCAGGTCCATCAGGACGACGTGCGGGCGCTTGTCGGCGACCATGGCGAGGGCCTGCTCGCCGTCGGCCGCCGAACCGGCCACCTCGATGTCGGGCAGGAGTTCGAGGAGGAGGACCAGCCCCTCGCGGACCACGGTCTGGTCGTCCACGACGAGGATTCGCGTGCTGCTCACCGTCTCCCTCACCCCACCGGCACGCGGAGGGCGACCCGGAAACCCTTGCCGTCCGGGCCCGTCTCCAGGGTTCCGTCGATGAGTTCCGCGCGTTCGCGCATCCCCACGAGGCCGTATCCGCCGCCGCCCAAGTCTAGGCCCGGCTCCGTTCCACCGGTGTCCGTTACTTCCAGTTCGACCGTGTCCTTGAGGTAGCGCAGACGGACGTGTGCGCGCGCGCCCGGCGCGTGCTTGCGGACGTTCGTGAGCGCCTCCTGGGCCGTCCGGACGACGGTGAGGCCCGCCTGCGGCGACAGTTCGAGGGCCGTCCCGGTGACCTGCACGTCGCAGGGACGGCCCGTGCTGACGTAGAAGTCCTCGGCGAGTTCGGCGATGACCTCGCGGGGCTCGGGGATCTCGCCGCGCAGCGTGGCGAGGGCGCGACGGGTCTCCTCAAGGCCGGAACGGGCCAGGTTGCGGGCGCGCTCGACGCGGTCGAGGGCCTGCACGCGGTCGCCGTCCCGGGACAGCAGGAGCCGCGCCCCCTCCAGATGGACGACCTGGGCGGACAGCGAGTGCGCGAGGATGTCGTGGATCTCGCGGGCGATGCGGGAACGTTCGGCGAGCACGGCGTTGGCGGCCTCGGCGCGGCGGGCGGCCTGCTGGGCGGCCATGCCCTGGCGGGTGGCGACGCCGCCGAGAATGATGCCGGCGTACGCGACCAGCAGGCCGAGGTCGACGCCGTCCCCGGCGAAACGGCCGAGGGCGGCGAGGGCGGCGATCATCGTGGCCCCGGCCGCCAGCCCCCAGCGCAGGGACAACCGCGTGCTCAGCGCCCAGAGCGCCGGCATGCACAGGTAGAGGGCGCCGTCGAAGTCGGGGTTGACGACCACCAGCGCCATGGCGACCGGGAAGGTCGCCAGGAGACAGGGGACGAGCGGAGTGCGCCCGCGCGGGCAGTCCGCCCGCCGTCCCCGCAGTCCGATGATCAGCAGGGTGAAGAGGGCGATGTTGAGGACGGCGATGACGGATCCGGCACCGCTCAGCCCGGGTGCCGGGTCGGTGGTGAACAGGCGGTAGAGGTAGCTCCCCACGCCCCACCCGATGAGGCCGCCGACGACGACCGTGCGGGCGATCAGGTCGGCGCGCCGGGCCCAGCCTCCACAGCTCACGGGCTCGTCCATGGCACGACGGTATGCGCTCGGGGCGGCGGCGGCCATCGGCGCGTGGCTGGACCCCGGTCTCCACCGCCGGGTGGAGATCAACTTGGCCGGATGCGGCCACGCCGATGATCTTGTTTGAGAAACTCTCAGGTTTTTGAATCATGCCAGTAGTCATGGACCGCTCCAGGCATGACTCCCCTCCCTCACCTCACGGAAGGCCGACGAAAAGTCTTGAAGAAGCGATTCCTCGCCGCCCTCATGGCGGCTCCGCTCGGCATCGCCCTGGCGGCACCGCCCGCCCAGGCCGCCCCCGCGGCCCCGGCGGCGACGGCGCCCTCGATCGACCTCGGCACCGAATGCCCGCCCCTGCCCGCAGGGCAGGACCCCGCCCTCACCACCTGCATGGTCATCGTCGTGGCGGGCGGGTCGATGAAGCTCGGCGGCATCACGCAGGAGATCAGCGAGGAGATGCGGATCGTCGCCCAGGCGACCCAGACCTCGGTGAGCGCGCCGCTCGAATTCACGAACGTCCGGCTCAGCGGCAAGCCGATGAAGATCCCGGGCGGGGTGTTCGGGCTGCTCGGCTACCCGATCCCCGCGATCGAGGACTGGCCGCTGGTCAAGATCGAGGTGCAGCCGGAGTACGTCGGCAACTTCGGCTTCAACCTGCCGTCGGTCACCCTCGACATGAAGATCGGGGTGCTCAACACCCTCGCGCCCGAGGGCTGCGCGATCGGGTCCGACCAGGACCCGATGAAGCTCGACCTCGGCGTGGACATCACCGGGCTGGAAGTCGTGGACCCGGGCGACCCGAGCAACCCGTACGAGCGGCCCACCATCCTGCGCGCGCCGGCGAACGACTCGACGTTCGCAGTGCCCAAGACGTCCGGGTGCTGGCTGCTCGGGCCGATCACCGACGCGCTGGCCGGGCTGCCGTCGGCGTCCGGGAACAACACCGCGACGTTCGACACCTACCTGGCCCTGGCCAGCTACGACTCGGCCCCCGGCCAGTCGGCGGACCCGGTCCAGCGGCTGAAGAACATCCGCAGCGCGGGCTGACCCGCCGCGAGCCCGGGGCCGCGACCGGCCCCGGGCTCGCACACGAACCGGCTCAGACGTCGATGCGTTCGGCGTCCAGTTCGGACGCGCCCGCGGTGATGAACGCGCGGCGCGGTGCGACGTCGCTGCCCATCAGCAGGTCGAACGTCTTCGCGGCCTCCTCGGCGTTCTCGACGCGGATGCGGCGCAGGATGCGGTGCCGCGGGTCCATCGTCGTCTCGGCGAGCTGGTCGGCGTCCATCTCGCCCAGGCCCTTGTACCGCTGGACGGGCTCCTTCCAGCGGCGGCCCTTGCGCTCGAACTCCACCAGCTTCTGCCGCAGCTCCGCGTCGCTGTAGCAGTAGACGTACTTCTCCTGGCCCTTGCGGGGCTTGATCAGCTCGATGCGGTGCAGCGGCGGGACGGCCGCGTAGACCCGGCCCTCCTCCAGCATCGGCCGCATGTACCGATAGAGCAGCGTCAGCAGCAGCGTCCGGATGTGGGAACCGTCGACGTCGGCGTCGGCCATCAGGATGATGCGCCCGTAACGGGACGCCTCGATGTCGAAGGTGCGGCCCGAACCGGCCCCGATCACCTGGATGATCGCGGCGCATTCGGCGTTCTTCAGCATGTCGGCGACGGACGCCTTCTGCACGTTCAGGATCTTGCCGCGGATCGGCAGCAGCGCCTGGAACTCGGAGTCGCGGGCGAGCTTGGCGGTGCCGAGCGCGGAGTCGCCCTCGACGATGAACAGCTCGCTGCGGTCGTCGGCCGTCCGGCAGTCGACGAGCTTGGCCGGGAGCGCCGAGTTCTCCAGGGCGTTCTTGCGGCGCTGGTTGTCGCGCTGGGTGCGGGCGGCGATACGGGTCTTGGCCGCACCGACGATCTTCTCCAGAACCGCCCGCAGCGCCTGCTTCTGCGCACGCGGCGGGTTCTCGAAGATGGCCCGGAGCTCGCGGTCGGCGACCTTGGACACGATGCGCGTCGCGGCGGACGTGCCGAGGATCTCCTTGGTCTGGCCCTCGAACTGCGGCTCGGGCAACCGGACCGTGACGACCGCGGTCATCCCCTCCTGGACGTCGTCGCGGATGACGTCCTCGTCGCCGTTCTTCAGCAGCCGGGCGGCGCGCAACTGCTCGTTGATGACCTTGACCACGGCCTTCTCGAATCCGCGCACGTGGGTGCCGCCCTTGGGGGTGGCGATCACGTTGACGAACGAGCGGGTCACGGTGTCGTAGCCGCTCCCCCAGCGCAGCGCGATGTCGACCTCCAGGTCGCGCTCCACGTCGGTCGGGGTGAGGTGGCCCTGGTCGTCCAGGACGGGGACGGTCTCGGTGAAGTGGCCGCGGCCCTGCAGGCGCAGGACGTCGATGAGGGGGTTGTCCTTGGACAGGTAGGTGCAGAACTCGCCGATGCCGCCGTCGAACCGGAACGTCTCCTCGACGACCTCGTCGCCGCGCTCGTCGCGGACGTCGATGGTGAGGCCGGGGATGAGGAACGCGGTCTGGCGCATCCGGTCCATGACCAGGTCGCGCTCGACGGTCGCTTCCTTCAGGAAGATCTGCAGGTCGGGCCAGAACCGGGTACGGGTGCCGGTGACCTTCTTGGCGACCTTGCGGACCTGCCGCATCCCGGACCGCTTCTTGAACCGGGCGTTCGGGCGGCCGTCGTCGGCGAACTCGCCGGGCAGCCCCCGCCGGAAGCTGATCGCGTGGGTGTGGCCGTCGCGGTCGACCTCGACGTCCAGGCGGGCCGACAGGGCGTTGACGACGGACGCGCCGACGCCGTGCAGGCCGCCGGACGCGGTGTAGGACACGCCGCCGAACTTGCCGCCCGCGTGCAGCCGCGTCATGACCAGCTCGACGCCCGGCAGGCCCGTCTTGGGTTCGAGGTCGACGGGGATGCCGCGGCCGTTGTCGCCCACCTCGAAGGACCCGTCGCGTGCATCACCACGCCGATATGGGTGCAGTATCCGGCCAGGGCCTCGTCGACGCAGTTGTCGACGATCTCCCACAGGCAGTGGGCGAGGCCGCGGCTGTCGGTCGACCCGATGTACATGCCGGGTCGCTTGCGCACGGCCTCCAGCCCCTCCAGCACCGAGAGGTGCCGGGCGGAGTAGCCGTGCGGATCTTCGGTCGTCACTTCGGCGGTCGCGGCGGTCAACGTGCGTGTGCTCCTCGGGGGTAGGACATTCGGCACGAGGGTACCGTCCCTATAAGACAGAACATGAGTTGCATTATTCTGCCGCGTGTCCCGAACGGTGTTGGGCACGCTGGTTCCCCTCCCGGCCCAGCGCGCCGACGACAGCGTGGTCAACTCCCGCTTACGCGCCGCCCACCGGGCCGAATCATGCCCCAGGCCATCGGCGCACCGGGTCTTCAGATCCCGGGCGGCCAGCGACCCCAGATGTTCGCCTGCCGCTCGCAGCAGCTGCTCGTCCTCAGGCGTTAGGTCTTTGAGGCGGGTGCGGACCGCCACCCCCGCCGGGCCTGCCGCCACGAACGACGGCGCGACGGGCCGCCACCCGTTATTCCCGGCCCCTTCGGCCCGGTCGTGCACATGGCGGTAAGTCGCCCCGGCGGTAACACCACCAACTTGAACGACCGGTTGCGACATGGCGAACACTCTAAGTGAAAGCATTCGAACGTGCAATCGAATCTCGTCGCCTCGCCGATTCACGGCGCCCGGCCACGCCTCCGCCCGCGGGAACCTCGCCCGTCGGGCGGTGGTCGGCCCCAGGGTGGACATTGGAAATGTCCACCTTTGGTCGGGTGTGCCCGACGGGGCGTCTCCGTAGTGTCCCCGGCATGGCGCACACCATCGAGGTCGCGGGCCTCCAGAAACGATACGGCGACGTCCAGGCCGTCGACGACGTCACCTTCGACGTCGGCGAGGGCGAGTTCTTCGGGATCCTCGGGCCGAACGGGGCCGGGAAGACGACGACCCTGGAGATCATCGAGGGGCTCCGGCAAGCCGACGGCGGCACGGTGTCGATCCTCGGGGCGTCGCCGTGGCCTCGCAACTCCGCGCTGCTGCCCCGCATCGGCGTCCAGTTGCAGGCCTTCCTCGTTCTTCGAGCGGCTGACCGCGCGCGAGCAGCTGCGCACGTTCGGGTCGCTCTACGGCGTCCCGGCGCGGCGCGCCGACGCGATGCTGGAGACGGTCGGGCTGACGGACAAGGCCGACGTGCGGGTGGAGAAGCTGTCGGGCGGGCAGGCGCAGCGGTTGTCGATCGCGTGCGCGCTCGTCCACGATCCGGAGCTGGTGTTCCTGGACGAGCCGACGGCCGCGCTCGACCCGCAGGCGCGCCGCAACCTGTGGGACCTGCTGCGCGACATCAACACCGGCGGCCGCACGATCGTGCTGACCACGCACTACATGGACGAGGCGGAGATCCTCTGCGACCGCGTGGCGATCATGGACGCGGGGCGGCTGCTGCGGCTCGGCCCGCCGGCCGTCCTGGTGCGCGGGCTGGACTCCCCGGCGCGGATCAGCGTGCCGAGCGGGGTGCTGCCCCTCGCGGACGCGCGGTCGCTGCCGGGCGCGGACGAGGCGGCCGACGACGGCGTGTCGCTGACGATCTCCACGCGGGAGCCGTCCGCCGTGGTCGCGGCGATGGCGGCGAAGGACGCGCTGGACGGCGTCCAGATCCACGGCGCCACCCTCGAAGACGTTTTCCTCCAGGTCACCGGACGGGAGTACCGGGCATGAGCACGTACGCGAGTTTCCGGAGCCTGTCACGGGCGATGCTCCTCGGCTTCGTCCGGGACAGGGGCGCGCTGGCGTTCACCATCCTGTTCCCGCTGATGTTCCTGGTGATCTTCGCCGGGATCTTCGGGAACCAGACGACCTCGAAGGTCGAGGTGCTGCGGGTCGGCCCGGTGCCCATCGTCGAACGCGCGGTGGCGGCGGCGCCGGACGAACTCGGCGAGGTCATGGAGCTGACCGCGGCGTCCGACCGGGCCCAGGCGCTGCGCGACGTCGAGAAGGGCGACGTGTCCGCGGTGGTGGAGCAGCGCGGACACGAGCTGATCGTCCACTACTCCGCCGCCGACCAGGTCCGGTCCGGGACGGTACGGAGCCTGATGAACCAGATCGTGCAGTCGTCGAACGTCGCGGCGACCGGCAAGGCGCCCACGTACTCGATGTCGGCCCAGCAGGTCGAGGACGACTCGCTCAACGCGATCCAGTTCTTCACCCCGAGCCTGCTCGGCTGGGCGCTCGCGTCCGCGGGGGTGTTCGGCGCCTCGCAGACGCTCGTGTCGTGGCGGACGAAGGGCATCCTGCGCCGCCTGCAGCTCTCGCCCGCCCCGATCCCGACGGTGTTCGCGGCGCGCGTCGCGGTGAGCCTCGCGTCGCGCTCGTCCAGTTCGCCCTGTTCGTGGCGGTGGCGACGCTCCCGATGTTCGGCCTGCGGTTGAGCGGGGCCTGGTGGATGGGCGTCCCGATGGTCCTGGCCGGCGTCCTGGCGTTCCTGTCGATCGGGATGGTGGTCGGCGCGTGGGCGAAGACGCAGGAGACCGCGCAGGCCGTCACGCAGCTGATCGTCCTGCCGATGGCGTTCCTCGGCGGCTCCTTCTTCCCGCTGGACGCGTCGCCCCAGTGGATGCGGACGCTCTCGTACGTCTTTCCGCTGCGCTATCTGAACGAGGGCATGCTGAACGTGATGGGACGCGGTCTCGGGCCGATGTCCGCACTGCCGCAAATCGGCGTTCTGCTGGGCGTCGCGATCGTCGGCGCACTGATCGCGGTCCGCCTGTTCCGATGGGACGACGCCTAATGTGACGTCGGTCACTTATGGGCCCATTCTGCTGTGGGCGTACGAACAAGCAGGTTGGGAACGTTCGCGTCGGGTTAGATGTTCTCCTAAGTACCGACCCCGAGCATGAGGAAGGTGCCGTGACTGGAGCCCTTGCCCCGACCAAGCCGCTGACCGTCGCCGACCGATGCGACCGCTGTGGCGCCCAGGCCTACGTCCGTGCTGTCCTTGTAGGCGGCGGCGACCTTCTGTTCTGCGCCCACCACGGGCGCAAGTACGGTGAGGCCCTCCGCGCCAATGGGGCCGACATTCAGGACGAGACCGACAGGCTCACTGAAACCCCGGCTAGCGCTCGGGACGACGAGCGGTAGGCATGTCCATAGAACGTCCTCGAGAGCGGCGGCCACCGGAGACGGTGGCCGCCGTTCACCTTTCCCGCACTTCGCGAACAAATTGACCACGCAGTGTAATTATTCGATCACCGGACGCATTTCCCGTGCCGAAGTGACGCTCTTCACCCGATAGCGATATCCGCCCGTTTCACGCCCCCGCCGGACGTCCCGGCCCGAGGCGTCGGGGATGCTTCCGGCCACGTCCGGCCACGCCGCGCCGTCCATCGGAGCCACCACGCCTTTCAGGAGGAACGTGCACATCCTGCTCCCGCCGTCGGAGAAGAAGGCCGCCGCGGGCGACGGTCCGCCGCTCGACCTCGGATCCCTGAGCTTCCCCGGCCTCACCGCCGTACGCGAACGCGTCCTGACGGCGCTCGGCGAAGCGTGCGGGCGCGACGACGCCGCGGACGCCTGGGGTTCCCCGCCGGGCAGAAGGACGAGGCGCTCGCCCGCAACCGGGGCCTGCGCACGGCCCCGACGCTGCCGGTCGCGCGGCTCTACACGGGCGTCCTGTACGACAACCTGGACCTGCCGAGCCTGGACGAACGCGCCGCCGCCGACCGGATCATCGTCTTCTCGGGCCTGTGGGGCGCCCTCCGGCTCACCGACCGCATCCCGCCGTACCGGCTGGCCATGGCGGTGTCGCTGCCGCCGCAGGGCCGCCTCGCCGCGCTCTGGCGTCCCGTCATGCGCGACGCGCTGCGACTCGACGACGGCCTCGTCGTCGACATGCGCTCCGGCCCGTACGCGTCGGTGTGGAAGGCTCCGCGGCCGACCGTGGCGGTGCGGGTGTTCCGGGAGCGGATCGTCCGCGGCGTGCCCCAGCGGTCGGTGGTCAGCCACATGGCCAAGGCGACCCGCGGCGAGATCGCCCACGACCTCCTCGCCGCCCGCGCGGACCCGCGCACCCCCGAAGACCTCCTCAAGGCCGTCGTCGGCCTCGGCCACACGGCGGAGCTCAACGGCACCAACCTGGACGTCATCCTGCACACCTGAGGAGATCGGGTCGGCCTGCGCTCGCAGAGCTCGCTCCGGCCGCCCCGGGAATCAGGCCGTCCCCACGAGGCAACGCACCCGGGGCTTCCCCGGTGCGGCCCACTCGCAGAACTCGTCCCGTGGGCGGGCAGGCGTTCGGGCCCCGCCGCGGGTGCGGCGGGGCCTTCGCGGGTGTCCGTCAGTCGAGGTAGTCGCGCAGGACCTGGGAACGGGACGGGTGGCGCAGCTTCGACATCGTCTTGGACTCGATCTGGCGGATGCGCTCACGGGTGACCCCGTACACCTTGCCGATCTCGTCCAGGGTCTTCGGCTGGCCGTCGGTGAGGCCGAACCGCATCGAAACGACGCCCGCTTCGCGCTCGCTGAGGGTGTCCAGCACCGAGTGGAGCTGCTCCTGCAGGAGGGTGAAGCTGACCGCGTCGGCGGGGACGATGGCTTCGGAGTCCTCGATGAGGTCGCCGAACTCGCTGTCGCCGTCCTCGCCCAGCGGGGTGTGCAGGGAGATCGGCTCGCGGCCGTACTTCTGCACCTCGACGACCTTCTCCGGGGTCATGTCGAGTTCCTTGGCCAGCTCCTCCGGGGTGGGCTCGCGGCCCAGGTCCTGGAGCATCTGCCGCTGGACGCGCGCCAGCTTGTTGATGACCTCGACCATGTGCACCGGGATACGGATGGTGCGGGCCTGGTCGGCCATCGCGCGGGTGATCGCCTGCCGGATCCACCAGGTGGCGTACGTGGAGAACTTGTAGCCCTTGGTGTAGTCGAACTTCTCGACGGCGCGGATGAGACCGAGGTTGCCCTCCTGGATCAGGTCCAGGAACAGCATGCCGCGGCCGGTGTAGCGCTTGGCCAGCGACACCACCAGGCGGAGGTTGGCCTCCAGCAGGTGGTTCTTGGCGCGGCGCCCGTCCTCGGCGATCCACTCGAAGTCTTCGAGGTCCTCCTCGGACATCGCCGGGCCGTCGGCGGCCAGGCGCTCCTCGGCGAAGAGCCCGGCCTCGATGCGCTTGGCGAGCTCCACCTCCTGCTCGGCGTTCAGCAGGGGGACCTTGCCGATCTGCTTGAGGTAGTCCTTGACGGGGTCGGCGGTGGCGCCCGCGGCGGCGATCTGCTGCGCGGGTGCGTCCTCCTCGTCGTCGCTGAGGGTGAAGCCCTCCTCCTCGGACGACGACGACGCGGCGGCGGGCTTGGCGGCGGCCGGGGCCTTCGCGGGGGCCTCTTCCTCCTCGGCCTCCGGCGTCTCGTCGGCGTCGGACGCGTCGTCCACGAGCTCGACCTCCAGGTCGTCGCCCATGTCGTCGAGCTCGACGTCGACGTCGTCCTCGAGCTCGGCGTCGTCGCCGGCCTTCTTCGCCGGGGCCTTGGCGTCCGCCTTCTTCGGGGCGGCCTTCTTCGGCTTGGCGGCGGCGGTCTTCTTCGGCTTCGCCTGCTTGGCCGCGGGCTTGGCGGGCGCCGGACGGACGGGACGTGCGGTCTCGGCGGCCTCGCCCTCGGCGTCACCGACGACGGCGGTCACCGTGTCGGGCTGCTCCTTGGCCGCGGCGGCCGTCCGGGGCCTGCGGGCCGCAGGCGCCGCGCGCTTGCGCGAACGCTTGGGCGCCGCGGAGTCGGCAGCGCTCACCATGACGGTCACACCCTCCTTGCTGAGGCTCCGCAGGATCGAGGAGGCGGCGGACACCGGGATGTCGGCCTCTTCGAACGTGCGGCGGACGTCGTCGGCATCGAGGCGATTTCCCTGGGACCGTCCACGCTCGATCAGTTGCGCGATGACGTGATCGTGCAGATCCGACGCTTTCGAGGTCGAGCTAGCAGGCGACACAAATACCTCTCGAACGAACGTGTGGCTTGGATACCCAAGTGCCCTGACGGGCCCGGCCTCACACGAGGTGGGACCTCACACTGGGCGGGACCCCCGGTGCGGAGGCAGCGTACCCGCTCTGACTGGGTCAAGCATTCCGGTACTGCTGCGCGTTCCACCCCTGATGTCCTACCCGGTAACTCTCCACCTTAGAGGGCGCGAGGCGGTCCTTCGTACGTACGGCTCCGTCTTGTCGACGTCTTCGCGTCGTGTCCGGACGATCTCACGCGGGTTCGGGCGGGACGTGCAGGGCGAGCACGGTCACATCGTCTACCTGCTCGTATCCGGCAAGCATCCGATCGACCAGGAAGTCGACGAGTCTCTCGGGATCTCCTACCACTTCGGTGGGGGCGTCCTCGGCCACGGCGACGAGCTCTTCCAGACCTGCGTGCACCCCGCGTCTACGGTTCTCCACAAGTCCATCGGAATAGAAGACGACAGTGTTGCCGGTTTCGATGGAAAAACTTGTCTGCTCTCGTTCACTGGGCCATCCGAGCGGGGTCCCCGCCTCCTCCTCGCTCACCTTCGCGGGCGCGTCCGGGGAGATCAGCAGGGCCGGCGGGTGCCCGGCGTTGCTGAAGGCGCCGCGGCCCGTCTCGGGGTCGATGACCGCGTAGGTGACGGTGGTGAACTGCTCCTCGTCCTCGGTGGCGCTGAACAGCCGGTCGAGGCCGGAGAGGACGGCGGCGGGGCTGGGGTCGTTGAGCGCGAGGGCGCGCAGCGCGTTGCGGACGCGGCCCATGCCCGCGGCGGCGAGGACGCCCTTGCCCATGACGTCGCCGACCGCGATGGCGAGCCGGTCGTCGGGCAGCCGGAACACGTCGTACCAGTCGCCGCCGACCTGCACGTGGCGCGTCGCGGGGTTGTAGCGGGCGGCGAGCACCATGCCGGGCAGTTGCGGCAGGTCGCTCGGCAGCAGGCTGCGCTGCAGTTCCTCGGCGGTCTTGTGCTCGCGTTCGAACAGCAGCGCCCGCTCGACGGCGAGGGCGCACTGCCCGGCGAGGGCCTCCAGGAAGACCCGCTCCTCCTCGGTGATCTCGCGGGGGCGGGTGAAGGAGAACCGCAGGGCGCCGATCGGCGCGCCCGCGGCCAGCAGCGGCAGGCCGACCCAGGCGCGTTCCTCGGTGTGCCGGGCGAACAGGCCCTTCTCGTCGCGGCCGAGCTGCAGGCGGAGGCTGTCGGGGTGCTCGGCCAGGAACGGCCGTCCCTCCCGGACCGCGATCGACATGACCGTCTGGTCACCGACCTTGATCTCGGCGGGGGCGGCGTGCCCGGCGTCGTCCTCGGCGCCCGGCTGGGACGGCGTGACGATGCTGAGCCGCAGCTTGTCGTCGTCCAGCAGCGCGACGGCGGAGTAGTCGGCACCGATCGCCGACCGCCCCACCTCGGTGATCACCTGGACGACCTGGGAGACGGTGAGCGCCTCGGCGAGCATGGAGGTGGCCTGCTGGAGCCGGGCGGTGCGCAGCGCGGCGGCCGACAGCTGCTCGGTCAGCCGGCCGCGCATCTCCTCGGCCTCGCGCTGCCCGGTGACGTCGGTGTTCGCGCCGACCCACTCGATGACCGCGCCGCCCTCCCAGATCGGCACGGCCCGGACGCGAAGTGCCGGTAGGCGCCGCTCTTGGTGCGGATGCGGTAGTTGGTCTCGAAGACCCGGTTCTCCTCGACGGCGCCGGCCCAGATCGTCTCGATGCGGGGGCGGTCCTCGGGGTGGACGACCGAAAGCCAGCCGCCTTCGGCGTACTCGTCGGGCGCCTGGCCGGTGATCGCGCGCCACTCGGGCGCGTCGTCGATCGCCTCGCCGCTCGCCGCGGCCACCCAGACGACCTGCTCGCCGGCCTCGACGAGCGAGCGGTAGCGCTGCTCCTTGCGGCGGACGACCTCCTCGGCGCGGCGCCGCTCGGTGACGTCCAGGACGGCGAGGACGACCCCCGGCGGCTCTCCGCCGGGGCGTTCGCCGCCGGGGCCGCGGGCGGGCATCCAGTAGCACGCGAGGACCCGCTCGGCGACGGCGCGGCGGCCGGCGCGTCGACGGCGCCGGGCGCCTCCGCTCCGCCCGCGCGGACGCCGCCGCGGGCGTGTCCGGGTCCGCTCGGGGACCGGGACGACCAGCTCGTCGTCCAGCGGTTCGCCCTCGGCGAGGACGGTGCGCAGCGCCGTCTCGAACGCGGTCGCCACGGGCTCGGGCAGGCACTCGGCGGGGCGGCGCTGCTGCAGGTCGCGGACGGGCCGGCCGAGCAGCGCGGCGAGCCCGTCGCTGGCCCGGTGGCAGCGCAGCTCCGCGTCGAAGAAGGCGAGCCCGCCGGGGGCCTCCTTCAGTAGCGTCGCGTAGAGCGCGGCGTCGGACGCATCCATGGGCTGCCCCTCCACCCCTGAAACGCGGGGATGCGGGACGGACGTCTCAGTGCTCACGGACACCACCTCCGCCCCGAAGATCCCGTACGCGCGGCAAGTTTTCATCACTATGAGTGAATGGGAGCAGGTTAGCGCTCCCGCCTCCATCACAACACCGGTCGGAGTCAGGTACTCATCATCCCGATGGTCGGCCGCCTGCGGAACCCCCGGTGACATCGTCGTCCTCCGGCCATGGGCGACCTCCTCGGGCTCGTGCGCCGTCCCGCGGCGCGCCGGCGGCGCTCCATCGGGTCGGCGAGTAGGGAATGTTAACGGTGCGCGGGCGCCGAACGAGGGCATCTCGGGTCCTTCGGCGAGTCCGCGCGGGCGCGGGGCCGCGCCGTCCGGCCGTCCGCCCTGCCGGGGCGCCTTACTCGGACGCCTTAGCGGACGCCTTGGCGGCCTTGGCCGCGGCCTTCGCCTGCTGTTTGAACGCGCGGACCTCGGCCAGCGAGTCGGGCCCGGTGATGTCGGCGACGGAGCGGCGCGATCCTTCCGCTCCGTAGTCGCCGGCGGCCTCGCGCCAGCCGTCCGGGCGGACCCCGTACTGCTTGCCGAGGAGCGCCACGAAGATCTGCGCCTTCTGCTTGCCGTAACCGGGGAGCGCGTTCAGCCGCTTGAACAGCTCCTTACCGCTGTCGGCGTCCTTCCACAGCCGCTCGGCCTCCCCGTCGTAGTGCTCCACGAGGTACTGGCACAGTTGCTGGACGCGCTTGGCCATCGACCCCGGGTACCGGTGCACGGCCGGTTTCTCCGACAGCAGCGCCGCGAACCGCTCGGGGTCGCAGGCGGCGATCTCGTGCGCGTCCAGGTCGTCCGCGCCGAGGCGCTCCATGATGGTGTGGGGGCCGGAGAACGCCCACTCCATCGGCACCTGCTGGTCGAGGAGCATGCCGATCAGCGCGGCGAGCGGGCTCCGCCCCAGCAGTTCGTCGGCCTCCGGCCGCTGTGCGAGATGAACCTTCGTGGCCATGCCCCTCAGCTTAGATCTGTCCGAAGTCTTACGTGGGGCCGCACGGGCCTGTTCGTCCCCCGCGCGTCCTGTTCCAATGAGGGCGTGAACGAGGAGGAGTCGGTAGAAGGCACGCCGGTCGGGCGGCGGATCGTCCTGGGCATGCTCGGCCTGGGCGCGGCCGGGGTGGCGGTGGGCGCGTCGCTGCAGGACCGGGTGAGCCGGGCGCTGGCGCCGGTCGGGAGCATCCAGAACGTCCTCCCCGCGGCGGGCGGTTTCCGTTACTACTCGGTGACGCCGGGCGTCGACCGGCGCACCGCCGCGTCGTACCGGCTGCGGGTCGGCGGGATGGTGCGGCGGCCGCGGGCGTTCCGCATGGCGGATCTGGCCCGGCTGCGGCAGACGTCGCTCACCCGCGACTTCCAGTGCGTGACGGGCTGGCGCGTCGCGGACGTGCAATGGGCGGGCGTCGCGCTTCCCGACCTGCTGGACGCGGTCGGGGTGTCGCCGCGTGCGCGCGCGGTGCGGTTCACGTCGTTCGACGGCGTCTACACCGAGTCGCTGACGCTGGAGCAGGCGCGCCGCAGAGATGTTCTGGTCGCGACCCAGATGGAGGGCGGGCCGGTCACGCACGATCACGGCGGGCCCACGCGCCTTTACGTAGCGCCCATGTACGGCTACAAGTCCCTCAAGTGGCTGGACGGCATCGAACTCACCGACGAGGTCGAACCCGGTTACTGGGAGGAACGCGGATACGACGTCGACGCCTGGGTGGGTCGGTCGAACGGACGTGACGATGTCCCCACCTGAGCCGACGGTCCCGCGGTGGCTGGTGCGGTTCTCCATGGCGGAGCGTTCGATCCATCACGCGACCGCCCTGCTGATGCTGGTGTGCCTGGTGACCGCGGCGCTGCTGTACTTCCCGTTCCTGACGACGCTCGTGGGCCGCCGCGAGTCGATCAAGACCGTCCACGTGTGGTGCGGGTTCGCGCTGCCCGTGCCGATCGTGCTCGGGCTGCTGTCGCGGGCGTTCCGCGCGGACGTCCGGCGGCTGAACCGGTTCGCGCCGCACGACTGGGAGTGGCTGCGGCGCCGCGACCGCCGGGACGCGCGCGGCGGGCGCGGGATCCTGCCGGTGGGGAAGTTCAACGCGGGCCAGAAGCTGAACGCGTCGTTCACGGCCGGCGCGATCCTGATCATGCTCGGGACCGGGGAGGTCCTCACGTTCCCCGGGCCGTGGCCGGACGAGTGGCGGACGGGCGCGACGTTCGTCCACGACTGGCTCTTCCTGATCGTCCTGGTGGTCACCGCCGGGCACCTGTGGATGGCGTTCGGCGACCGGGGGGCGCTCACCGGGATGCGCACCGGGCGCGTCGACCTCGGCTGGGCCCGGCGGCACCACGCGGGGTGGGCGGACGACGCCGCGAAAGCGCAGGCCGGACGGGTGGACGGCGCGGGCGACGACGAACCCGAGCGAACCGGTACAGAATTTGCGAAACGACCACCCGGCATGTCTTGACTCTCCCCGCAAAAAGGCTGGAATGGGACATCGAGGCAAGGTGTGGGCGGTGGCCCGCGGGCCGGTGATCGGCGGCGGGCCGCGCGGTGGCGCGCCGCGCCTCGCCCGACGGGCCGACCCCGCCCGCCGGAACCCCGTGCGCGGAGGTGTGCGCAGATGCCTGCACAGTTGCCTGCACCGGTCGGTCACCCGGGCGAGGCCGGAGACGCGCTCGCGCGCCGGCTCTCGGACGAGTTCGCGGACTTCCCGCCGGACGCCGTGCTCCGCTGCGTGGCCGACGTCCAGGCCCGCATGTCCCACCTCGGGCTCGAACCCACCCCGCCGCGCGTCGAGCGGATGGCGCGCGAGCACCTGACGGGCATGCTGAAATCCGAGCCCCCGTCCGGACGCTCCCCGGGCGGCGTCGACGGCTGATCGCGGCGGCCCCGGCGGACGGCGTGTCCGCGTTGGGCGAACCGGCGCCGTTACGCAGACCGGCCGCGCGGAATCTGACAAGCTGGGAACGTGAATCCCCGCAGCCGCCACCGCTCCCCCGGGGAACCGGCGCAGCACGATCCCCCGGGCGAGGTCGCGGAGATCTTCGACGGCATGCTGCACCACGCCCGCGAACTGCTGGCCGTCCGCAGCCCGCTGGACGCCGAACTGATCGTCAGCGAGATCCTCGGATCGTGGTGGGGGCACCGCGTCCCCGGCGGCGACGTCGAGGAGGTCATCGGCGAGGCCCTGATCGGGCACGCCGAGCGGGCCGCGACGCCCGCCGCGCTCGCCCTGCTGACCGGCATCGCCTACCTGGGCACGCCCCGGCAGGCCGCGCGGGCCGAACGCGCGGCGCTGGCGCTGATGCGGCGCGGCGTCGCCCGTCCGGGCTGGGCCGACCGGGTCGGGACGGTGGCGCCCGAGCAGTGCTTCGTGTCCCGCGACGTCTACGGCGACCAGGACTCGATCGTCTGCGTCTACGCCTACGGCGGCTCCGAGCGGCACGCGCTCGTCGTCCTGGTCGACCGGACGAAGGCCGAGACCGTCCCGGAGCCCGGCGAGCCGCGGGGCGCGCGCCGGGGGCGCCCGCCCGCGAGCGGGATGGTGCGGGACGCGTGGGTGTCCTCGCAGGTCGACAAGCTGCTCGACCACTGCCGCACCGAGGGCCGCGACAACCCGCTGATGCGGTTCGAGCAGCTCGACCCCCGCGACACCAAGGCGCTGCTGCAGAGCGCCCTGGAACTCACCAACGGCGTCGACGACCCGCCCGTGAACGACAACTTCGGCTCCTACCACGCGTTCGTCCGCGCGCGCGCCGGGATCCTCCCGCCCGGCGGCCGCCTCCCGCAGCCGCCGGTGTACGGGCGGGACCGGCGCGCCACGCTCGCCGCGCGGTTCCTGGCGTCCGACGAGGCCGAGGACCTGTCGGACCGGTCCGCCGCCAGCCGCTGCGTCGACCGGATCATCGAGTACGGCTGCGAGCACGACTTCGGCCGTCCGCTGCGGGTCAGCCCGGTCAAGTGCGAGATGTTCCTGCTCGACTGGCTGCCCCGCAAGGTCCTGCTGTCCCCCAGCGAGCAGGAGGCCGCCCCGCACGTCCTGGCCGCGTGGGTGCGGTGGGCGGGCCGCCGCACCGGGCTGCCCGACGCGGGCGTCCGCGCGACCCTGGACGCCGTCTGGGACGCCACCGTGACGTTCGCCGACGCCTACCGCGACCCGTCCGCGTTCGGGCTCGACCGCGAGATCGTCGGGCGGCTGCTGCCCGACGGCGACCTCGAAGCGCTCCCCCGGCGCGCGTTCGCGCTGCCGTTCCTGACCGGCACCCACCGCAGTTCGGGACGGCACGGCTCGATCGACCTGTCGGTCCTCGACCCGTCCGACCCGGACGACCGCCGCGTCATCCTCGAATTCGAGCATCCCAGCGCGGGCGACGAGCACCTCGACGCCCACGAGCGCATCACCGCGCGGCTGTGGGACGGCGATCCCCCCGACCTGTGGGAGACCGCCCAGGCGCTCCTGGACGACGGCTGGCCCCGGCACGAGATCCTGCACCGCCTCATCGACGTCCTCGACGACCACGGCGGCGACCCGCGGGCCCTCCGCGACGCCCTGAGTGGGCTGCGTCACGAACCCCCGCCGGGGTGACGCGCCGGTTTGCGCGCGACGTCCCCGGCGACAATCATCGGTTTCCGGGCACGGTCTCCGGGGGGCGAGACCGGCCCCCGGCCGTAGGGAGTGATCTTGTTGGAGTGGTCCGAGTTCGGCCGGCGGCTGGCGCGCGAGCTGGCGGCGCTCGAACGGGACACGATCCTCATCGTGCGCGAGCGGGACGAGAGCCGGCACTACGTCCAGGCCATGCGCGAGCCCGACCGGCTCTACGCGGAGGCCGTCAGCAACAACTTCCTCGTCGGCCCGCTGCTGCTCACGCCCGCCGACGAGGAGGTCATGAGCGAGGCGGGCTGGCGGCCGCCCGCCGAACCGGCCCCCCGCAACTGGTGGACCGAACTGCCCGGCGGCGGCCTGCCCGGCGACTTCGCGCGGCTCGCCGAGGTGATGGTCACCGCACTGCGCGACGTCCAGGGCGTGCGGCGCCCGTCCGAGCTGGTGTACGAGTCGTTCCACCGGCACGGCACCGGGCTGATCGAACTGCCCGGCTTCGGCATCGACATCGCCGACCCGTCCCGGATCACCCGCCGCCGCGACGCCCGCCCCGACACCGCGGCGGAGGCGCCCGCGGGCGACGGCGCGCTGGAGGCGCGGCTCGCCGACGCCAAGGAGCGCGGCGACAACGGCGCCTACTTCTCCCTCCTCGGCCGCGCCGACCTCGTGCTGCCCGCCACCGGCCCCGCCGTGGAGGACCCCGACCGCGCCGAACTCCCGACGATCACCATCGGCGGCGGCACCTACGTCACGGTGTTCACCTCCCCCGGCGCCCTCGCCGGCACCGGCGACCGCCACCCCGGCCTGTACCGGCGGACGTCGTTCGCCGCGCTGTCGGCCGGCTGGCCCGACCCGTCCTGGCAGCTCGCCATCAACGCGGGGCTGCCGAGCGAGGTGCTCCTGGACGTCACCGCCCTCGCCCGGCTCAGCGCCGAGCACGGCTCGCCGTCGGTCAACGGGGAGCAGGAGGTCCCGCAGACGACGATCGACGCGTACTCCGTCGAAGACCTGCAGAAGGCCCTCGACGCCGGAACCCCCTACTTCGACACGGCCCCCGAACCGGAACCCGAGCCCGAGCCGCTCGCGCGCCGCCGCGCCCCGCCGAACCCGCGGGCGTCCCGATCCGGCCGCCGCACGGCACCCGGCTGTGGCGGTGGAACGGCGTCAACGACCAGGCCCCGGTGGCCGTCTACGACGCCGTCGGCGGCGTGTGGGCGCCCGCGCGCGCCGACGCGGTCCCGGCGCCGCGGAGCGACTGATCCGCTAACGTCTTACTACCGCCGGGTACGGCGGGCCCCCGCCCCCACGGACGTGAGAGTGGACCCGAGTGGACTGGAACGACTTCGCCAAACGGCTGACCCTGGAACTCTCCCGTCTTCCTGTGGGGTCGTTCATCATCGTGCAGGCGCCGTCCGGCATGCCCTACGTGCAGGCGATGCGCGCCGACCAGGGCATGGACTCCGAGGCCGTCGGCAGCGCGTTCCTCCCCCGCCCCCTCGGCCACCTGCAGGAACGCCGCCTGCGCTCGCTCGGCTGGGAGCCGCCGGACGACGCGCGGCGGCGCAACTGGTGGGACCACTTCGACGTGCGCGACCCGGGCCGCCGCGACCGCGACGGCCGCGCCGCCGCCGAACGCCTCGAAGCCTGCGCGATGCTCGCGGGCCGCATGGTCGGCGCGTTCCGCGACGTCTACGGCATCGACTCCCCGCTCGAACTCGTCTACCAGGCCGCCCGCATCGGCAAGGACGGCGGCCCGATGGCCCTGCCGGGCCTCGGCATCCCCGTCGCGATCCCGGAAGGCGGCGAGCGCCGCACCGACCGCCCGTCCGGCTCCGCCCTCGAAACCGCCCTCGCCGACGCCCGCGAGCAGGGCGACCAGCGCGGCTACCTGGAGCTGCTGGCCCGCGCCACGCTCTACCTCCCGTCCCCGGGCGACCCCGGCGGCGCCGACCACCAGTACGCGACGGCCCAGTTCGGCGACGGCACCTTCATCCTGGCGTTCACCTCCCCGGCGGCCATGGAACGGTCGCTGCAGGGCCAGGCCGTCCATCACCGCGAGGCGTCCCTGGCCCAGCTCGCCCGCCGCTGGCCCAACCCGCGGTGGCAGCTCGCCGTCAACCCCGGCCTGCCCAGCGCCTCGTACCTGGACGCCACGCCCTGTTCGAGCCCGACGCCCCGACCCGCCGCGCCCGTCCGCCCGTCGCGCCCGCAAACCCGCGCCGCCGCCGGCGCGGCCCCGAGCGAAACCCCCGTCGACCCGGTGCCCGCGCAAACCGACGACCACCCCGCCCGTCCCCCCGAAGACCCGCCGGGCATGGACGGCACCAAGCCGGGCGGGTCTGGCGCGCCCCGCCCGGCCACCGCCCCGGCCGGCACCGCGCGAGGTCGACCTCCTCGCCGAACCCCCGCGCACACACGGCGGGCCCCCACACCCCACCGCCGCCCCAAGCCCGCGCGGAGACGCACCGCACGCCCGTCCGACCGAGACCCGCTGGGCATGGGCGGCACCAAGCCAGGCGGGCCGGACGCGCCCCGCCCGACCACCGCACCAAGCGCGCGCGAGGACACCCCATACGGCGGGCCGTACGCATCCCGCCAGGCCGACAAGCCAAGCGCGCGCTGCGCCCGCCGCTCGTCCGGCCGAAGACCCGCTGGGCATGGGCGGCACCAACCCGCCCCTGCCAGACGCGCCCCGCCCGACCACCGCACCGAGCAGGCCGAGCACCCCATACGGCGGACCGTCCGCATCCCGCCAGGCCGACAAGCCAAGCGCGCGCGGAGACGCACCGCACGGCCGTCCGGCCGAGGATCCGCTGGGCATGGGCGGTGCCAAGCCGGGCGGGTCTGGCACGCCCCGTCCGACCACCGCGAGCGGGCCCGGCGA
>NZ_MKJY01000276.1 GCF_001942465.1 Actinomadura sp. CNU-125 | reverse complement strand
GATCGTCCAGCCCGCGGCGGGCGTCGGATCGGCCCACCGGTCGGCGGGCAGGGACGCGACGAGCGCGTCCAGCGAGTCGTTCTCTGCGGTCAGGTCGGCGAGCAGCGCCTTCACATCGGGCATTCCGCCACTATTTCCCGGTCGCGTCCGGGCGGTCGATGGAGGTCTCCGACAACTCCCGGGCCGTCGCGTAGTCGGCCTTCCCGTTTGGCAGCCGCAGCGTCCGTCCGGTACGCACGAACGCCTTCGGGATCTTGTAGCGGGCGAGGTGCGCCGCGCAGCCGTCCCGCAGCGCCGCGTCGTCGGGGGCGTCCGCCGGGCCGACCACCGCGACGATCTCGCTGCCCCACCGCTCGCTCGGACGGCCCAGCACCAGCGCGTCCTCGACGCCCGGCAGGCCGCGCAGCACCGTCTCCACCTCCTCGGCGAACACCTTCTCGCCGCCGGTGTTGATCGTCGTCGCGTCCCGCCCGTGCACCTCGACCGTCCCGTCCGCGAGCAGCCGCGCCCGGTCGCCCGGCACGACCAGCCGGTCGCCGTCCACGGTCAGGAACGTCGCGGTCGTCTTCTCCGGCGCGTTCAGGTAGCCGAGCGGGATCGAGTCGCCGCCCTTCGCGAGCCAGCCCAGCTCGTCCTCGCCGGGCGCCAGGCGGCGCGTCCGGTCCTCGCTCAGCACGGCCGCGCCCGGCTGCAGCGCGAACTTCGGCGCGTCCGCGCCGTGCGCGGTCACCGAGAAGCCGCTCTCAGACGAACCGAGGACGTCCACCAGGTGCGTGCCCGGCAGCAGTTCCAGCAGCCGCCGCTTGCGCCCGGGCTGATCCCGGCCGCCGAGTTCAGCAGCGTGCGCAGGGACGACAGGTCGCGCGGGCGGCGCTCCAGCGCGTCGACGATCGGGCGCGCGAACGCGTCCCCGACGAGCGGCATCCGGGTCGCGCGCTCCCGCTCGGCGACGTCCAGCAGATCGCCGGCGTCCAGTCCGTCCACCCGGTGCGGGAAGATCACGCACGCGCCGCCGCACCAGCCGCCGAGCGCCGACCACGTCCCGCCGCCGTGCATCATCGGCGGCGCCACCAGCACCCGGTGCTCGCCCCGGACGGCCCGCGCCACCGCCTCGTCGAGGTCGGTGAGCCGCGAACCGTCCCGGCGGCGCATCCCGAGGGGGCCGTGCATCAGGTCGCCGATCCGCCACAGCACGCCCTTCGGCATGCCCGTCGTGCCGCCCGTGTAGAGGATCTGCAGGTCGCCGGCGTCCGGCCGGACGCCCGCGGGCGGCTCGGCGGACGCGGCGGCGAGCGCCTCCTCGTAGCCGAGCGCGCCCGGCGCGAGCGGCGCGCCCGACCCGTCCTCGACCTGCAGCAGCAGCGGCGGCTCGGCCAGCCGCTTCACCGCCCGCTCGACCTGCCCCGCGAAGCACGCGTGGTAGAGGATCGCGCGCGGGCGCGCGTCGCCGAACAGCTGCGCCAGCTCGTCGTCCACGTACCGGTAGTTGACGTTGAACGGCGCCACCCGGGCCTTGTGCGCCCCGACCAGGCCCTCCAGGTACTCGGGGCCGTTGTGCAGGTAGAGCGCGAGATGGTCGTGCGGCGACTCCCACGGCTCGTGCGTCCCGTCCCGGCGGCCGAGCCCGTGCGCGCGCAGGACGTTCGCGAGCCGCCGCGTCCGGTCGGTGACCTCGCGCCAGGTCATCCGGCGGTCGCGCCACACGAGGCACTCGCGGTCGGGGATCGCGGCGGCGACGGCCTCGTGGAGGGTGGCGAGGTCGAGCTGGGGCATCGGCGGTCCTCCGGGAAGGTCGATGGGGGTACCCGGCATCACCGTAACCCAAGACTTACCGAATCTCATTCGGCAGGGTGGTCGCGAGACGATGGCCCGATGGCCCGACCGCAGAAGCCGCAGGGAGAGGTGACCCGCGGCACCACCGCGCCCAACCGGCTCCGCCGCGTCGACCGCTGGATCGCCGCCACCCAGACCGCCGCCCTCCGCTCCGCCGCCCGCCCGCTCGCGGTCGACCTCGGCTACGGCGCGTCCCCCGTCACCACCTTCGAGCTCTACACCCGCCTCCGCGCCGTCGCCCCCCGGCTGGACGTCGTCGGCATCGAGATCGAACCCGACCGCGTCGCCGCCGGGCTCGACTTCCTCGCCGCCACCGGCCCGCACGACGGCCTGACGTTCCGCCGCGGCGGCTTCGAACTGCCCGTGCCGCGCCCGCCCGTCCTCGTCCGCGCCCTCAACGTCCTGCGCCAGTACGACGAACCCGCCGCCTGGCGCGCCTGGGACGACCTGCGCGAACGCCTCGCGCCCCGCGGCGTCCTCGTCGAGGGCACCTGCTCGGAGACCGGACGCCGCGCCGTGTGGGTCGCCCTCGACCGCGCCGGGCCCCGCACCGTCACGTTCGCCGCGCACCTGCCGTCCCTCGACCGCCCGTCGTCCCTCGCCGAACGGCTCCCGAAGACGCTGATCCACCGGAACGTCCCGGGCGAACCCGTCCACGCGCTGCTCACCGCGTTCGACCGGGCCTGGGCGACCGCCGCGCCGCACTCGGCGTTCGGCCCCCGCGCCCGCTGGATCGAAGCCGTCCGGCTGCTCGCGCGGACGCACCCCGTCCTGACCGCGCCGCCCTACGGGGGCCGCCGCCGCTGGCGCCTCGGCGAGGTCACCCTGCCCTGGACGGCCGTCGCGCCCTAACCCTCGCGGTGCAGCTTGTGCGGGGCCGCCTGGACGCGCGGCTGCACGTCGATCCGGTCGATGTTCACGTGCGGGGGACGCGTCACCGCCCACGCGACGCAGTCGGCGACGTCCTCGGCCACCAGCGGCTCCGGCACCCCCTCGTACGGCTTCTCGGCCTTCGCCTCGTCGCCCTTGAACCGGACCAGCGAGAACTCCTCGGTCTTCACCAGCCCCGGCGCCACCTCGGTGATCCGCACCGGCTCCGCGACCAGCTCCAGCCGCATGACCTCGTTCACCGCGTACGCGCCGAACTTGGCCGCGTTGTAGCCCGCGCCGCCCTCGTACGCGACGTGCCCGGCCAGCGACGTGATGTTCACGACGTGCCCCGCGCCGCTCTCGACCAGCTTCGGCAGCAGCGCCTTGGTGACCCGGACGAGGCCCAGCACGTTCGTCTCGTACATCGTGCGCCAGTCGTCCAGGTCGGCGTCCGCCACGGAGTCCAAGCCGACCGCGCCGCCCGCGTTGTTGACGAGCACCTGGCAGCCGCCGACCGCCGCCACCAGCGCGTCCACCGACTCCTGCGACGTCACGTCCAGCGTCACCGGGACGATCTTGGCGGCGCCGGGCACCTCGCCCGCGATCTCCTTCGCCAGCTCGTCCAGCCGGTCCCGGCGCCGCGCCGCCAGGACGACGTTGAACCCCTCCGCCGCCAGCCGCCTGGCCGTGGCGGCCCCGATCCCGCTGCTTGCTCCGGTCACTACCGCGGTTTTGCGCATGCGCCCAGCCTCCCAGGCGACCGGCTGCGGCCCGCGGTGAGGTCGCTCACTGTCGGGAAATGTCGTAATTGGAGACCATCTTCAGGGAACACCGGGCGCGGTGGATAGGTTGCACTACCGGAGGTGGTGTCCGGTGCCGCGTCGTATCAACCGGGTTGCGACGGTAAGTCTTCATACGTCCCCTCTTGATCAACCGGGGACCGGTGACGCCGGCGGCATGAACGTCTATATCGTCGAGACCGCCAAACGGCTCGCCGAACGCGGCGTCGAAGTCGACATCTTCACCCGCGCGACGTCCCGCGCCCTCCCGCCCGTCGCCGAACTCGCCCCGGGCGTCCTCGTCCGGCACGTCGTCGCCGGGCCGTTCGAGGAACTCGACAAGACCGACCTCGCCCGCCACCTGTGCGGCTTCACCTCCGGCATCCTGCGCGTCGAGGCCGCCCACGACCCCGGGCACTACGACCTCCTGCACACCCACTACTGGCTGTCCGGGCAGGCCGGCCACGCCGCCAAGATGCGCTGGGGCGTCCCGCTCGTCCACTCCATGCACACGATGGCCAAGGTCAAGAACCTCGCCCTCGCCGACGGCGACAAGCCCGAACCGGACACCCGCGTCGACGGCGAGGAGCAGGTCGTGGCGTCCGCCGACCAGCTCGTCGCCAACACCGGCAAGGAAGCGGGCGAACTCATCGACCTCTACGGCGCCGACCCCGGACGCGTCGCGACCGTCCGCCCCGGCGCCGACCTCGACCTCTTCCGCCCCGAACCGTTCCCGCTCCGCGGCGGCCACGCCCGCCGCCGCCTCGGCCTGCCCCGCGACGCCTACGTCCTGCTCTTCGTCGGCCGCATCCAGCCGCTCAAAGCCCCGACGTCCTGCTGCGCGCCGCCGCCCGGATGCTCGCCGACGACCCGTCGCTGCGGTCCCGCCTCGTCGTCGCCGTCGTCGGCGGCCCGTCCGGGTCCGCCCGCTGCCGCCCCGAGGGCCTGCAGTCCCTCGCCGCCGAACTCGGCATCTCCGACGTCGTCCGCTTCGAACCCCCGGCGCCCCAGGCCGAACTCGCCGACTGGTACCGCGCGGCCGACGTCACGGTCGTCCCGTCGCACTCCGAATCCTTCGGCCTCGTCGCAGTCGAATCCCAGGCGTGCGGCACGCCCGTCGTCGCGTCCCGCGTCGGCGGACTCTGCACCGCCGTCGCCGACGGCGAGTCCGGGGTGCTGATCTCCGGGCACGATCCCGCCGACTACGCGACCGTCCTGCGCCGCCTCGCCGACCCCCCGCTCCGCGCGCGCCTCGCCCGCGGCGCCGTCCGACACGCCCGCGCCTTCGGGTGGGACGCCACCGTCGACGCCCTCCTCGACGTGTATACCGGTGCCATGTCCCGTCCGCCCGCCCTCGCCCCGGCCAAGGTGACCGCATGAACCACGTCGACACCATCCGGCAGACGCTCGAAGCCGCCGAGCTGGAGTTCGACGAACCCCGCGCGAACGCCTTCTTCGTCAAGCTGCCGGGCAAACACAAGCTCGCCACGATGACCTGGCTGATCGTCGGCGACCACAGCCTGCACGTCGAGGCGTTCTTCTGCCGCCGTCCCGACGAGAACCACGCCGATTTCTACCGGTTCCTCCTGGAGAAGAACGGCCGCATGTACGGCGTGGGCTTCGCCCTCGACGACGTCGGCGACGTCCACCTCGTCGGCAAGCAGCCCCTCGCGTCCATCAGCCCCGACGAGATCGACCGCCTCCTCGGCTGCGTCCTCACCTACTCGGACGAGAACTTCGACAAGGCCCTCGAACGCGGCTTCAAGTCGTCGATCCAGCGCGAATGGGACTGGCGCGTCAAGCGCGGCGAGAGCCTCGCCAACCTGCAAGCCTTCGCATCCTTCGCGGACCCGGCCAATCGCTCCTAACCCGCCACCAAGCCGCCCCTGGTTTCGTTGATCTGCGGCGTGTTGCCCGAACTCGGGCGTCCATAAGGGCAACACGCCGCAGATCAACGTCGGGAGGGGCTCCGCCCCGGCGGACGTCCACTAGCCGCCCGGCGGATAAGCTCTGCACCATGGCGACCTTGGTATTGCTGCGGCACGGTGAAAGCGTCTGGAACGCCGAAGGGCTCTTCACCGGCTGGGTGGACGTGGACCTGTCGGCGAAGGGCGAGAGCGAGGCCACCCGCGGCGGCGACCTCCTCCTCGACGCCGACATCACCCCGGACGTCGTGCACACGTCCCTGCTCAAGCGAGCCATCCGCACCGCCAACATCGCGCTCGACGTCGCCGACCTGCTGTGGATCCCGGTCCGCCGCTCCTGGCGCCTCAACGAACGCCACTACGGCGCCCTCCAGGGCAAGAACAAGGCCCAGACGCGCGAGCAGTACGGCGAAGAGAAGTTCATGACCTGGCGCCGCTCCTACGACACCCCGCCGCCGCCGATCAAGGACAACGACCCCCTCTCGCAGGTCAACGACCTCCGCTACGCCGAGCTGCCGTCCGAGCTGATCCCGCGCAGCGAGTGCCTCGCCGACGTGATCGACCGCATGCTGCCGTACTGGTACGACTCGATCGTCCCCGACCTCGCCGCCGGACGCACCGTCCTCGTCGCGGCGCACGGCAACTCGCTGCGCGCCCTCGTCAAGCACCTCGACGACGTCTCCGACGACGACATCGTCGGCCTCAACATCCCGACCGGCATCCCCCTCGTCTACGAACTCGACGACGACTTCGCCCCCCTCAAGCGCGGCGGCGAGTACCTCGACCCGGCCGCCGCGAAGGCCGCCATCGAGGCCGTCAAGAACCAGGGCGCCGCGAAGAAGCCCGCTGGCAAGGACGCGCCGAAGGCCCCCGCCCCGGCGAAGGCGAAGGACGCCAAGCCGTCCGCCGACCCCAAGGACAAGCCCCGCCGAGGCCGCCGCAAGTAACCCCGGCCGTCCAGAGCCCGCCGTCCCGTCCCGGGTCGGCGGGCTCCGGCGTCCGATCAGGCGCCGGTCAGCACGACGACGGCCTCGTCGCCCTTGATCCCGCGCACCTCGAACACCAGGCCGTTGGCCGCCATGCTGGGGTAGCCCGGAGAAGCGTGCGTGGTGATGCTCCCGCCGGAAAGGGTCACCTCGAACGTGACCGAGTCCGCCGCGACGGCGACCTCGGCCTGCTCCACCCCGGAGCCGTTGTCGACCGGGATCCGGTCGCCGGTGGACACCCGGACCTCGCACTCACCGTCCGCACAGGCGTCCAGGTCCGTTCCGTCGTCGGCATTCGGAAGGGGCTTCGGCGGTGGAGACGGGGACCGAGTCGGGGCCGGGCTCGGGGCGGGGGACGTGGGCGTCCCGGGGGATTCCGCTCCGCTCGCGTTCGGCGTCTCGCCGGAGCCGCAGCCGGCGAGCAGGACGGCCGCGGCAGCGACCGCGAGCACGGTTCGGGGTGTCGTCACGATCTCCTCTTTCCGTTCGGCCGAGCCAACTTACGGCTCGCGCCGTAGGTGTTTCTGCTTCTGTGCCGTCGGCGGCGGGGGTTCCCCGGCCGTCTTACGTCGGCTCCACAGACATCGCCGGGGGACAGACGCCCGGCTGCGGCGTGACCGGCCGCGTTGACGTCCCGGTCGTGGCGGGTGCGGCAGCCCGGGCACGTCCAGCACCGGGCGGAAAGACTCAAGTGTTCCAGGACGTGCCCGCAGCACGAG
>NZ_MKJY01000275.1 GCF_001942465.1 Actinomadura sp. CNU-125 | reverse complement strand
GGGCGATCCTCGCCCGGGAGACGGGCGTGCCGACGGCGTCGGGGTGCGGGGCGCGGTCGACCGGTTCCCGGACGGGACGCGGCTGCTCGTGGACGGCGACACCGGACGCGTCGAGACGCTCGGCGCGCGCGCGGGCGAGGAGTCGGTCGCGTGACCGCGCGGCGGCTCGGGTACTTCGTGCTCGGGGTGACGATCCTCTGGACGGCCGCGTACGTGGTCGTCTACCTGGTGCGCTGGGAGTGGCAGCGGGCCCTCATGTCCGGGGTGCTGCTGCTGATCGCGCTGGTGGTGGGCGTCGCGGCGGCGGGGGCGCGCGGCGGCTCGCGCGGATCGAGCGGCGGCTCGGCGAGCTGCGGGCGGAACCGGTGCGGGAGCGGTACGCGGCCCCGCGGGAGGAGCCGCGGTTCCGCTGGCTGGAGGAGGACGACCGGTACCGGGTGTTCATCCCCGTGCTGCTCGGCGCCGGGATCGTCGCGTCGGCGCTCGCCGCGCTGGTCGAGCGGGTGTCGGGGGCGTTCGGCCGCGACGCGGGGGTCCCGCGCGCGCTGGCGCCGCCGTCCGGGGGCGTCCTGGCCGGTGCCCCCGAACCGGACGGACGGGACGGGCGGGGACGCGCGGTCGTCCTCACTCTCGCGGGGGTCCTGTTCGCGGGGTTCGCCGTCTTCCAGCTCGCGGAGCTGACGCAGGACCGGCCGGACGATCCGGTGGCGGCCCACGCGAGCACGCTCGTCATCGAGGCGGACACGCGGGGCGACACCGGTGCGGCGGCCGTGGATCCGCTGGTCGACCGGCTGTGGGAGTACTGCAAGGGGGCGACGCGGCCGTACGTGGAGGGGGGCGGCGCGGTTCCGCTGGGCGAGCGCCGGTACGCGATCGTCGTCCGTCCGGCGCTGGGCGAGCACGCGCTGCGGCGGATGCTGGGCTGCCTTCAGGACGGGCTGATCGACCGGGCGAGATTCCGCGTGATCTCGGTGCGGCCGGGCTGACCGCGCGAAATTCGCGCGGCCCCGGGAATGCGGAAGCGGCCGAACGTGCTGTACTGTCGAAGCAGCGTCCAGAGTTCGCCGCAGGCAGGCGGCGAAGGCGTTCTCTTCCCCGCCCGGGCCATCTGAGTCGCCCGGTGAACGACCGTCCGGCATTTGTCCGGATCGCCGCACTTAGGGAGCAGACGTCAGCCCGGTGAACCGAGCTGCTTTTTCACATTTCTCTCGCGTACGTGCCGCGGAAGCCGCCGCCGTACGCGGGGTATCGACCCCCGGCACGCGGCATTTCCTCCGCGTTCGCCGGAGAAGGGACCCGAATGTCCACTCCCACCCTGAGCACCGGCCGCTCCCCCGGGACGAACGGCGTGCGCGGGCACGCCGTGCCCGCGCAGACCGCCCGCAAGAACGGGCAGCGCCGACCGGCCGGTGACGAACCGCTCGTCCCGTTCAACGGCATCCTCGCCGTGCAGGACAAGCACGCGTTCGTGCGCACCTCCGGCTACCTCGCGGGGCCCGAGGACGTGCACGTCTCCCTCGCCCAGATCCGGGCGCACCACCTGCGGCCCGGCGACATCCTGGCGGGCACGGCCCGGCCGCCGAAGTCGGGCCGCGACAAGTTCCGCTCGCTCGCCGGCCTGGAGACCGTCAACGGGCGCCCGCCGGCCGAGGCCGCGGGACGTCCCGACTTCGGCAAGCTGACCCCGCTGTTCCCGGACGAGCGGCTGCGCCTCGACACCGGCCCGCTCGCCACCCGGGTGATCGACCTCGTGGCGCCGATCGGCAAGGGCCAGCGGGGGCTGATCGTGTCGCCGCCGAAGGTCGGCAAGACGATGATGCTGCAGGCCCTCGCGAACTCGATCGCGCAGGGCAACCCCGAGGCGCACCTGATGGTGGTGCTGATCGACGAACGTCCCGAGGAGGTCACCGACCTGCAGCGGACCGTCCAGGGCGAGGTGCTGCACTCGACGTTCGACCGCCCCGCGCAGGACCACACGGCGCTCGCCGAACTGGCCGTCGAGCGCGCCAAGCGGCTCGTCGAGCAGGGCCACGACGTCGTCATGCTGCTCGACTCGATCACCCGGCTGGGCCGCGCGTACAACCTCGCCGCACCGTCCAGCAGCCGGATCCTGGCGGGCGGTGTCGCGACGACCGCGATCTACCCGCCGAAGAAGTTCTTCGGCGCCGCCCGCAACATCGAGGAGGGCGGTTCCCTCACCATCCTCGCGACCGCGCTCGTGGAGACGGGGTCGCGCATGGACGACGTCCTGTTCGAGGAGTACAAGGGCACCGGCAACATGGAGCTGAAGCTCGACCGGGGTCTGGCCGACCGCCGCGTCTTCCCGGCCGTGGACGTCGAGGCGTCCGGCACCCGCCGCGACGAGCTCCTCATGACGCCGCAGGAGCTGGAGCTGACGTGGCGGCTGCGCCGCGCCCTGTCCGGCCTCGACCGGCAGCAGGCCGTCGAGCATCTGCTGGAGAAGATGAAGGGCACCGCGTCGAACGCCGAGTTCCTGCTCCGCCTCCAGCAGACGCTCTAGCGTTCCGCCGCCTCGCCGGGACGGAACGAGGCGAGGATCCGGTCGTAGAGGCGGCGATCGGTCCGCCACCGCGACTCGGGCACGGCGAAGCACAGTTCGTACCCGGACGCGCGGGTGCACGCGACGTGCCGTCCGCCGCCCGCGTCTCGCCAGGTGAACTCCCATTCAGCGCCGCCGCGGGGTCCCGGCCCGGACCCCAGGCGCACCCGGACGTACCCCGGGTGCCGTCCCATCGCCGCCCGTTCGGCGGCGCGCAGCCCCGCGAGGGGATCGCCGGGCGCCGGGGCGATGCGCAGCCCCCGCCCGGACTCGCCGTCCCGCCACCGCATGACCGCGCCGCGCCGCTCCGCCCGCCACCCCGCCGGGACCCGCACCGCGTACGCCGCCGCCTCCCGGTAGGACGCGAGCCCGACGAACGATTCCGCCGCGTCGCCGTTGCCGACCGATGTCCAGCGCGCCGTCCACGTGCCGATCCCGACCGCGACGACGGCCAGGGCCGCGACGCTCCGCGACGGCGCCGTCCGCGGCCGCCGCGCCGCCGCGCGCGGGTGCGGGACGGACGGTTCGTCCGGGTTCGCCGCCGCGGCGAGCAGTCGTGCGGCCTCGCCGGCCGGGAGCCGGTCGGCCGGATCCGGCCTCAGCAGGCCCTCGATGACGGGGGCCAGCGCCCCGGCCCGTTCCGGCGGCGGGTAGTCGCCGAGCAGGACCGCGACCATCGACCCCAGCGCGTGGGACCGCAGGAACGGCGGCGTCCCCTCGACGGCCGCGTACAGGGTCGCGCCCAGCGACCACAGGTCGGACGCGGGTCCGCCCGGCAGCCCGTCGACCCGCTCGGGCGGCAGGTACGCGGGCGACCCCTCGATGCCCGCGTCGGCCCGCTCCCCGGCGTCCGCGCCGTGCAGCGCGAGCCCGAAGTCGGTGAGCAGCACCCGGCCGTCGTCGTCGCGGACGAGCACGTTGCCGGGCTTGACGTCGCGGTGCAGGATCCCGGCGGCGTGCGCGGCGCGCAGCACCGACAGGACCGCCGCGCCCATCTCCGCCGTCCGCCGCACGCCGAGCGGGCCGCGCTCGGCCACGAGGCGCGACAACGAGCGCGACTCGTGGAACTCCATGACGATCCACGGGCGTCCCCGCTCGACGAGGACGTCGTGGACGGCGACCACGCCGGGATGCCGGAGGGCGGCGGTGGCGCGGGCCTCGGCCAGCAGGCGGCGGCCCAGCGCGGCGCGCTCGGCCTCGGTGGTCCCCGCGGGCGGCCGGATCTCCTTGACGGCGACGTCCCGGTCGAGGAGTTCGTCGCGGGCCCGCCACACCGTGCCCATGCCGCCGCTGCCGATCACCGAGAGCAGGCGATACCGGCGCGCGAGCGGCCCCGGACGGTCCTCGGTCATGGGGAGGTTATGCGCGGGAACGCACCCAAGTCACGCCCCGCGCATCCCCATGAATTCTTGACCGGGGGACCGGGGTCAGGACGCCAGGACGCTCCTCGCCCACTTGTAGTCCGACTTGCCGACGGCCGTGCGCCGCACCTCGTCGACGATCGTGAGGCGGCGCGGCAGCTTGTACCCGGCGAGGCGGCCCCGGCAGTGCTCGGTCAGCTCCTCCAGAGTGACGGTCGCACCGGGCCGCGCGGACACGACGGCCGCGACGATCTGCCCGAACCGCTCGTCCGGGAGCCCGACGACGACCGCGTCGTACACGTCCGGGTGGTCCTTGAGCGCGACCTCGACCTCCTCCGGGTACACCTTCTCCCCACCCGTGTTGATCATCAGGGAGCCGCGGCCGAGCAGGACGATCGTGCCGTCCTCCTCCAGGCTCGCGAAGTCGCCCGGGACGGACCAGCGGGTGCCGTCGGCGTCGGTGAAGAACGTCGACGCCGTCTTCTCCGGGTCGTTGTAGTAGCCGAGCGGGATGTGCCCGCTGCGCGCGAGCTTCCCGATCTCACCGGGCTTCACGACCTTCAGGTCGTCGTCCAGGACCGTGATGCCCGGCTTCATCATGAACCGGGCCGTGCCTTCCTTGCCGCCGACGGACGGCCCGCACGCGCCGGTCTCCGAGGCGCCGTAGTTGTCGAGGAACATCACGTTCGGCAGGTGCTCCTGCAGCGCCGCCTTCGCGCCCTCGGTCAGCGGCGCCCCGCCGGACGCGATCGCCAGCAGCGACGACGTGTCGTGCCCGCCGGACGCGAGGGCCTGGGCGACCGGGCGCGCCATGACGTCCCCGACCAGCATGACGACGTTCGCCTGCTCCTCCGCGACCAGCCGCAGCGCCTTCTCGGCGTCGAACGCGTGGTCGGTGTAGAGGACGACCTTCGCGCCGCCGAACAGCCCCATGAACGCCACCCACTGCCCGGCGCCGTGCATGACGGGCGCGCAGTCGAGCACGGCCATGCCGCCCTGGTCGACGTCCGCCAGCCCCTCCGGGCTGGACACCGGGTCGCCGAGGACGTTGCCGCCGCCGAGCGCGCCGAAGAAGATGTCCTCGCAGCGCCACTCGACGCCCTTGGGGTACCCGGTCGTCCCGCCCGTGTACATGACGTACCGGTCGTCGCTGGAACGCTCCGGGAAGTCGTCGGACGGGTCGGCCGCCGCGAGCGCCCGCTCGTACTCGACGGCGCCCGGCACGTCGTTCGTCCCGCCGTCCTCCAGGACGACGACGTGGCGCAGCTTCGGCAGGTCGGCGCGGACCTCCTGGACGCGCGCCAGCAGCGACCGCTCGCCGATGAGCGCGACCGAGTCGGAGTCGGACAGCACGTGGTGCAGTTCGCCGGTGACGTACCGGAAGTTGACGGGGATCGGCACGGCGCTGATCTTGAACGCGCCGAGCATCGCCTCGATCCACTCGGCCCGGTTGTAGGCGAGGATCGCGACGTGCTCGCCCGCCCGGACGCCCGCGTCCGCGAGGTGGTGGCCGACCCGGCTCGCCCGCGCGCTCAGCTCGGCGAAGGTGCGCCGCTCGTCCCCGGCCACCAGCGCCGGACGGTCCGGCCCCGCCGCCGCCACGATCTCGATCAGATCCGCAAGGTTGTAGCTTCGCGCCATGTGCCGTCCTCGCCTTTCGGAGCGGGTGAGAAGGTCGTACCGAATCATGCTCGGGTTGCGGGTAAGTACTCAATGACCCTGGACATGCCGTCCGATGAGATGGATCACAAATCGCGCCCGGATCCGGCCACGCCGCCCGTCCTTACACGCCTCTTATCCGGGTACCGGCATGCTTGGCCGTAACGATTACGTATCAGACGGGGGTTGTGGTGAGACCAGGCGCAATGGCGTGGACGCCTCCGACGTGGGAGGAGATCGTCACCGAGCACTCCACGAGAGTGTTCCGGCTGGCGTACCGCCTGACCGGCAACCGGCACGACGCGGAGGACCTGACCCAGGACGTCTTCATCCGGGTCTTCCGCTCGCTGTCGTCCTACAGCCCCGGCACGTTCGAGGGCTGGCTGCACCGGATCACGACCAACCTGTTCCTCGACCGGGCGCGCCGCAAGCAGCGCATCCGCTTCGACGCGCTCGCCGACGACGCGGCCGAACGCCTGCGGGGCCGCGAACCGAGCCCGGCGCAGGTGTACGACGAACGGCACCTCGACGCCGACATCCAGCGGGCCCTCGACGGCCTCGCCCCCGAGTACCGCGCCGCCGTCGTGCTGTGCGACATCGAGGGCCTCACCTACGAGGAGATCGCCGCGACGCTGAACGTCAAGCTCGGCACCGTCCGCTCGCGCATCCACCGGGGCCGCGCCCAGCTGCGCGTCGCCCTGGAGCACCGCCGCCCCGTCGAGGTCCCGGAGCCGGTCGCGGGCGCCTGACCCGGGTCACGGCGGTGGTGTCGTCGCGGTCGCGAGCTCCAGCGCGTCCGGACGGATGAGGTCCTCGACGGACGCGTACGGCACGGCGTTCGGCTTGTAGTACTTGAAGGCGATGCAGTGCTCGTCCGGTGTGAAGACCGTGACCAGCCGGTCCTTCGTGAGGGAGAACGACACTCCGACGAGCGGATCGTTCGCCGCGAGTTCGGTCCGTTCGGTCAGCGTGCGGTAGCCGCACTCCAGCCCCCCGGCCGGTCCGCGGGCGGCGGCGGCACGCGCCGCGACAGCTCCGCCAGGCTCGGGTCCTTCAGCGCGGCGGCGGTGAAGATCTGCTCCGGCCCGAGCACGCGTCCCGTCGCCAGCTCGATGTTGACGGCCTTCGGCGTGATGTAGGAACCGCCCGCCACGTAAACCGGGATGTTCACCAGATACCGGACGGACAGCAGGCGCGGCCCCCGGTACACGATGTCCGACCGCATCTCGATGGGGCGCGGGGCCTGCGGCACGGTCTGGGCCTCAAGCCCGCCCGCCGCCTCCAGGAGCCGCCGGTAGTCCGCGACGGCCTGGTCGACGGGCGCGTGCAGCGCCGCGTTGATCCGCTGCTGGACGGCCGGGTCCGAATGCCCGCTCACCTGCACGAACCGGACCGTCCCCTCGGACAGGTTGAGGGCCGGGTCGCCGATCGTCTCGGACGCGAGCGCGACCTCGCCGGGCGTGAACGCGCGCGGCGGCGGCCCGTCGCGCGCGCCTGCCACACCGCGACGCCGCCGCCCGCCGCCCTCGACGGCCGCCGCGCCC
>NZ_MKJY01000274.1 GCF_001942465.1 Actinomadura sp. CNU-125 | reverse complement strand
CGCGCTCGGCGCCCGGACGGCGCCGCGCCGCCGCGCGAGGCCGCGCTGCGCCGCATCGCCGCCCGGCACGGCGTGGAAGCGGTCGCGCGCTCCTGCCCCGAGGCGGCCGACGGGCTGCGGACCCTCCTGTCCGCGCATCCGGCGCAGACCGGCCTGGCCCGGCGGCCGAAGATCGACGCCTGGGCGAGCGTCGCCGCCCTCCCGCGCGTCCTGCTGCGCGGCCGGGACCGGACGCTGCCGCCCGCGGCCGTCCGGACGCTCCTCGAACTCCTCGCGCTGCCCGACGCGCCCGGCGCCGACATCGTCGAGAAGACGTGCGACCCCGGCTCGCTCGCGGAGTTCGGCCTCGCCCTGTTCGAACGGTGGCGGGCCGCCGGGATGCCCGCCGACGGCCGCTGGGCGGTGGAACAGCTCGCCCGCACCGGCGACGACGCGGCCGTCCGCGCGCTCGTGCGGGCCCTGCGCGCCTGGACGAAACGGGACGTGCGGGACGTGACGTGCGCGCTGCGGGCCCTCGCCGGGATCGGCACCGACACCGCCCTCACCGCCCTGTACGAGACGGCGCTGAAGGGACGCGCGCGGAAGGTGCGCGACGCGGCGGCGGAGGTGTTCGACGAGACGGCCGCCGCGCGGGGGCTCGACCGCGAACGGCTGGCCGACCGGATCGTCCCGCGCTACGGCCTGGACGCCGACGGGACGATCACGCTCGACTACGGGCCGCGCCGGTTCACCGTCGGGTTCGACGAGCGGCTCGCCCCGGTCGTGACCGACGGCGACGGAACGCACCACCGGACCCTGCCCCGCCCGACCGCGAAGGACGACCCCGCCCGCGCGCCGCCGCGCACGCGCGGTTCGCCGACCTGCGCGGGGACGTCGAGGCGGCCGCGCTGCTGCAGGCCGGGCGGCTGGAGCGGGCGATGCTGGACGGCCGCCGCTGGGCGCCCGCCGAGTTCCGCGCCTACGCGGTGCGCACCCGATCGTCCGGGGCGTCGCGCGGCGGCTCGTCTGGCTCGCCGAGCAGGACGGCGCCGCGACGGCGTTCCGGATCGCCGAGGACGGCACGTTCGCCGACGCCGCCGACGAGACCTTCGACCCGTCCGGCGCGCCGCGCATCCGCGTCGCGCACCCCGAGCCGCTGGGCGCGCGACCGGGACGTGGGCGCAGATCCTCGCCGACTACGAGCTGCTGCAGCCGTTCCCGCAGCTCGGCCGCCCGTCCCTGCGGCTCACCGAACGGGAACTGGGCGCCGCCGAGCTCGATCGGCTCGCGGGCCTGCGGCTGCTCCGCCGCGACGTGTACGCCCTGCCCGGGCACGGCTGGACACAGATCGGGAACGAACCGATCGACGCCGGCGTCTCATGGCCGATGCCCGCCGGGCGGCGCCTCGTCGTCGAGTTCGAACCGGGCCCGGACGCCGCGACCGTGCGCGTCCGGCGGGTCCGCGCGGCCGCCGAACCGGCCGCCGAACCGGGAGGCGCACCGGGCGGTGAACCGGGCGGCGAACCCGCACGGTTCCGCGACCTCGACCCCGTCCGCACGTCCGAAGCCCTGACCGCGCTGAGCGTCCTCGACTGCACACCCCGCTGACCCCCAGGACCGCCATGATCACCAACGAAACCGCACGGACCGGACCCGCCGCCGCCCCGTCCGGCACGCCGCCCGACGAAGACGTCCTGACGATTCCCGCCGCGTGGCTGCGGCACCTGCATCCGCGGCGCGGCGGCACGCCCGTCCCGCGGCCGCGCGGGAGCCGGGCGCACGAGGTGCCCGGCATGCTCGAATCGGCGGGCCGCCGCGCCGAACGCCCGGCCCTGGAGAAGAAGGTCGACGGGGAGCTGCGCGACGCCGTCCGGCGGCACCTGGACGGGGAACCGGACCCCGCCGGGGCCGCCGTGCTCGCGCTCGAGACCGTGCTCGCGGCCGCCGATCCCCGGGAGCGGCACCCGAGGGAACGGATCCCGGCGTTCGTCGACCACTGGCGCGCCGGGCACGGGATCGGGTTCGCGGCGTGCGCGCTCGTCGAGCTGAGCCTGCTGCGGGCCGCCGAGGCCGGGCCGCGGCGGGACCCCGGCGACCGGGGCACCGGTTTCGCCGGGCTGGAAAGCTTCCGGCACGTCCGGCGGCTGCTGGTCGCGGCGCCCGACGGCGAGCACGACGCGGCGGCGGCCAGCCTGGCGGCGCGGCGGACGGACCCGAAGACCCGCCGCCTGGTGTCGTACCTGGTGCCCGGGCGGCAGGACTGGGTGGACGAGTGCCTCGCGGAGAGCGGCGAGGCGCTCCCGTGGTGGCCGGTGCTGTACTCGCTGGGGGACGCGTCCCAGCTCGCGAAGCTGCCGTCGTCCGCGCTGCCCGACGCCCCCAGTGAGGGCCTGCTCGCGACGCTTCTGGACGGCCCGGGCGCCGCCCTCCTGGAGCGGCTCCTCACGTGGCTGGACATGGGCAAGACCGTCGACGTCCGGGCGAACCTGATGGAAGCCGTCGCGGCGATCCCCACCGACGCGGCGTTCGCCGCGCTGCTGGAACGCGCCGGGGGCCGCCGGATACGGTCGGTGCTCCCGGTCATGGCGGCGCGCTTCCCGGTGCGGGCGGTGCGCCTGCTGGCGGCGGCGGACGGCGAAATCGCGCAGGATCTGCTCCGCGGCCACCTGGCGGCGCACCCGCGGCTCGCCGAGCGGCTGCCGGACGAGCTGCGCGCGCTGCTGCCCGCGTCCGGCGCGGTCCCCGACGCGGACCCCGCGGAGCTGCCCGAGCCGCTGTGCGGCCTGCCGTGGGACCGTCCGGTGCAGCCGGTCGTGCCGGGCTTGAAACCGCCCGGGACGCGCGAGGTCGTGTGGCACGGCGGGGAGCGCGCGGAGTGGGCGGCCACGGCCGCCCGGATGGACCTCCCCGCGGACGACCCGAACTGGGACGAGTTCCTGCCCGTGTTCGGCACCGGCGACGACCCGGTGCTGGAGGCGCAGGTGGCCGTGCACGGGCCGGACGAGCGGGTCCGGCCGCTCCTTGCGGGCTGGGAGGGGCCGCCCGCGTGGCTCGGCGGCGCGTGGGCGAAAGCCCTGGTCGCCAGGTTCGAGCTGGACGCCCTGCCGCCCGTGCGGGCCGCCGCCAAGCGCGCGTCGTGGGCGCACGCCGGCCTGCTCGTGCCGTACCTGGACTCCGGCGTCGCGGAGCTGATGGCCGGCTGGCTGGCGCGGGGCAAGAAGGCCGCCCCGGCCGCCCGCGAATGGGCCGACCGGCACGGCCTCGCCGCCGTGCCCTACCTGGCGCCGTCCGCTCTCGGCAGGCCGGGGGCGGCGCGCCGCAACGCCGAAGGGATGCTGCGCCGCCTCGCCGCCCGGCACGGCGTGGACCGCCGTCGCCGACGCCGTCCCCGAGGCGGCGGCGGAACTGCGGACCGTCCTCACCGCGCACCCGGCGGCGACCCGGCTCCACCGCCGCCCGGAACTGCCCATGTGGGCCGACCCGGCCGCCCTGCCCCGCGTGCTGCTGCGCGGACGCGAGCGCGCGCTGCCGCCCGAGTCGATGCGGGCGCTCGTGGAGACGCTCGCCCTGCCCGGGATGTTCGGCGCGGAGGTCGCCCGGGAAGTGTGCGACCCCGAGTCGCTCACCGAGTTCGGCGTCGCCCTGTTCGAGAGCGGGAGCGCGGCGGGCAAACCCGCCGACGGCCGCTGGGCGCTGGCGCAGCTCGGCCGGACCGGCGACGACTCGACCGTCCCGCTCCTGGAGGCCCGCGTCCGCGAGTCGACGGGACGGACCCGCCTCCCCGACGCCGCCGAAGCCCTCGGCGCGCTCGCCGGGATCGGCACCGACACGGCCCTGCGCGCCCTGCACGACCTGGCCGTCCGGTGGCGGACGGTCGGCGTGCGGCAGGCGGCGGCGGAGGCGTTCGGCCGGGCCGCCGAGGCGCGCGGCGTCACCGCGGGCGTGCTCGGCGACCGGCTCGTCCCCGATCTCGGCGTCGACGCCGAGGACGGCACGACCGTCGACTACGGGCGGCGCCGCTTCACCGTCCGGTTCGACGGGGAGTTCCGCCCGGTCGTGACCGACGGGGACGGCAAGCTCCGCAAGACGCTCCCCAAACCGGGCAAGACCGACGACCCGGAGGTCGCACCGGCCGCCCACGCGGCGTTCACCGAGCTGCGGAGGAGCGTGGAGACCGCGGTGTCGCTGCAGATCGTCCGCCTCGAACGGGCCATGACGGACGGGCGGCGCTGGACGCCCGAGGAGTTCCGCGCCTACGCGGTCCGCACCCCGCTCGTGCGGCGGATCGCGCGCCGCCTGGTGTGGCTCGCCGAGGACGGCGCCGCCGTGCGGTCGTTCCGGGTCGCCGAGGACGGGACGCTCGCCGACGCCGCCGACGAGCCGTTCGCCCCGGCGCTGACCGCCCGGATCGGCGTCGCGCACCCGGTGCACCTCGGCGCGGACGTCGAGGCGTGGTCGGAGGTGTTCGCCGACTACGAGATCCTGCAGCCGTTCCCGCAGCTCGGCCACCCGGCGTACCCCCTCACCGCCGCCGAGCGCGCCGGGCACGTGCTCGACCGCTTCACCGGCCGGACCACGACCGACCCGCAGGCGCAGACGCTCGCGCAGCGCGGCTGGACCTGGAACCGGGAACAGGCATCGGGCGGCATCGACCGGTTCGTCCGCCGTGTCGCGGACGGCCGGTGCATCGTCGTGGACACCGACGCCCGCGGCCTGCACGGCCTCGTCGTCCGCCGGGTGCGGGCCGCCGCCGCGGGCGGCGCCGACGGCCCCGGCGCCGAACCGGTGCCGTTCGGCGCCCTCGACCCCGTGGCCGTGTCCGAGGCCATCGCCGACCTGACCGCACTGCTGGGAGACGGCACGTGAACGCGCTCCGCGACGAAGACGTCCTGACGATCCCGGCCGCGGCGGCGCCGCCACCTGCACCCCCGGCGCGGCGGCGCCCCCGGCCCGGCGGCCCGCGCCCCCGACCCGGCGCAGGACGTGCCGGGCCTGCGCGACGCGGCGGACGGCGGCGCTCGGGTCGCTGCTCGCGGGACGGCACGGCGACCTGTCCCGCACGGAGGCGGCCCGCCGCCACCTCGCCGGGCGCCCGACGCGGTCGGCGCCGCGGCCGTCGCCGCCGTCACCGCCACCGCCGTCCAGGGGCGGCGGAACGACACGGACGTGCACCGGGCGTTCGCCGCGCGGTGGGCCGCCGAGCACGGCCCCGCCTTCGCGGCGTGCGCGGTGCTGGAACTGTCCCGCACCGCCGTCGTCCGGACCAAGGGCGGCACCTGGCGGGACGTCTGGCTGGGGGCGCGCCGCAAGCGGATCGACGAGGCGGCCACGGAAACCCTGCCGCACGTGCTCGCTCCTCGCCGCCGCGGGCGACGAGGAGTACGCCGCGGCGGTGCGCCTCCTGGCCGGCTACCGGCGGTCGCCCGCGCAGTCCTGGCTGGTGTCGTACCTGCTGCCGACCGAACGCGCGTGGACCGACGAGTGCGTCGCGTCCGGCGTCGGCCCCACGGACGTCCTGGACGAGCTGAACCTCTGCGCGCTCGGCGACGCCGCCCAGCTCGACGCACTGCCGGCGCGCGACGTGCGCGCCGTCCTGTCCAGGGAAGTCCTGGTCACCCTGATGGACGCCGTCGGCGCCGACCTCCTGCCGTTCCTCGTCGGCGTCCTCGGCGACCGGCGCGTCGGGAGCCGGGAACGCGGGCTCGTCCTCGACACGATCGCCGCCCTGCCGTCCGACGACGCGTTCCGCGCGCTGCTCGACCGGATCGCCGACCGGCACGCCCGCACCGCGCTGGTCGCCGCGATGAAGCGGTACCCGGTGCGGGCGCTGCGGCTGCTCGCCGCCGCGGGCACCGCCGAGGCCCGCGAGCTGCTGGAGACCCACGCGCGGACGAACACCGGCACGGTCGAGGCGGCGCTCCCCGCGCTCCCCGCCGACGTCCGCGCGGCCGTCGAGACGCTCATGGCGGCACCCGCCGACGACGTGCGGGAGGCCGCGCCGGACGAGCTGCCCGCGTTCCTCGCCGACCCGCCGTGGAACCGTCCGGTGAAACCCGTCGCGACCGTCCCGGAACCGCCCGCCGCGCTCGCGATGGCCTGGCGGGACGGCGAGCGCGCGGAGTGGCTCGCCACCGCGACCGGACGGATCGAGCCGCCCCCCGGCGCGGACTGGAAGAAGCTCGCCGCGCGGTATCGCGGGGGCGCGCGCGTCCGCGAGGACGTCCCGCTCCTCGTCCACGGGCCCGAACCGGTCGTCCGCCCCCTCCTGCCGGACTGGACGGGCACGTGGATCGGCGAATACGGCTGGGAATGGATGCGGATCGTCGTCGCCCGCTACGAGACGGACGCGCTGGTACCGGCCCTGCAACTCACCGAGGAAGCACCGGCCGCCGCGCCGCTGCTGCCGTTCACCGGGTCGGAGGTCGCGCTGCGCATGGGGGAGTGGCTCTCCCGCGCCGCCAAGCACGCCGGACCGGCGGCGGCCTGGTTCGACCGGCACGGTCTCGACGCGGTCCCCTACCTCGTCCCCGCCGCGCTCGGCACGAAGGCCAAGCCCCGGCGGGACGCCGAGGCGGCGCTGCGGCACCTCGCGGACCGGCACGGCGCCGAAGCCGTCGCCGGAGCCGCCCCGGACGTCTCGGCCGAACTCCTGGCCGTCCTGTCCGCGCATCCGGTGCGGACCGGCCTCGTCCGCCGCCCGAAACTCCCCGCCTGGGCGGACCCGGCGGTCCTGCCGCGGGCGCGGCTGCGCGCACCGCGCCGCGCTCTCCCCTACGGGCGACGCGCACCCTCGCCGAACTGCTGGCGCTCCCCGTCCCGTACCGGACGGACGACGTCCGCGCCGCGTTCGACCCGGCGTCCCTCGCCGGGTTCGGCCGGGCACTGTTCGAGCAGTGGCGGGCCGTGGGCGGCCCCGCCAAGGACGGCTGGGCGCTCGCGCAGCTCGCCCGCACCGGCGACGACGCGACCGCCCGCCGTCTCGTCCCGGTGATCACCGCCTGGCCGGGACGGAACCGGCACGCGATGGCCGACAAGGGCGTCGACGTCCTCGTCGCCCTCGGCTCCGACACCGCGCTGCACGCCGTCCGCACCATCGCCGCGACGGCGAAGGAGCGACGGGCTGCGGGACGGCGCGGCGGCCCGGTCGCCGCGGCCGCCGCCGCGCGCGGCTTCGACCCCGGGCGGCTCGCCG
>NZ_MKJY01000273.1 GCF_001942465.1 Actinomadura sp. CNU-125 | reverse complement strand
CCGTGGGGTCGGGCGCCGGGGTCCTCGGCGGCGGTCAGGCGATGGGACGGGCCGTGGGCGGGATCGGGTACGGCAGCGCCGACGTGCGGCCGGTGAGGTGCTCGTCGACGCCGTGCGCGGCGGCGCGGCCCTCGGCGATGGCCCACACGATCAGCGACTGGCCGCGGCCCATGTCGCCGGCGACGTACACGCCGTCCACGGACGTCTTGTAGTCCTTGTCGCGGACGACGTTGCCGCGCTGGTCCAGCTCGACGCCGAGCTGTTCGAGGAGGCCTTCGCGCTGCGGGCCGAGGAAGCCCATGGCGAGGGTGACCAGCTGGGCGGGCAGTTCGCGTTCGGTGCCCTCGATCGGCGCGAAGCCGGTCTCGGGGCCGCCCACCTCGACGATCTTGACGGCGCGCAGGTTGCCGTCCTCGTCGCCGAGGAACTCGGTGGTGGAGACGGCGTAGAGCCGGTCGCCGCCGCCGTCGGCGAGTTCCTCGTGGGCGCTTTCCATCTTGAACAGCATCGGGTAGGTCGGCCACGGCTGGGCGTCCGGGCGGGACTCCGGGGGCCGCGGCATGATCTCCAGCTGGGTGACGGACGCGGCGCCCTGCCGGATCGCGGTGCCGATGCAGTCGGCGCCGGTGTCGCCGCCGCCGATGACGACGACGTGCTTGCCCCCGGCGTCGATGGGCGACTCGGTGAAGTCGCCTTCCTGCACCTTGTTGGCGGGCGGCAGGTACTCCATGGCCTGGACGACGCCGCCGAGTTCGCGCCCGGGGATGGGCAGGTCGCGCCAGGCGGTGGCGCCGCCGGCGAGGACGACGGCGTCGTGGCGGTCGCGCAGTTCGTCGGCGGTGACGTCGACGCCGATGTTGACGGAGGTGCGGAACTCGGTGCCTTCGGCGCGCATCTGGTTGATGCGGCGGTCGACGTGCCGCTTCTCCATCTTGAATTCGGGGATGCCGTAGCGGAGCAGGCCGCCGACGCGGTCGGCGCGCTCGTAGACGGTGACGTCGTGCCCGGCGCGGGTGAGCTGCTGGGCGGCGGCGAGCCCGGACGGGCCGGAGCCGACGACCGCGATCTTCTTGCCGGTCTTGACGGCGGGCGGCTGCGGGCGGACCCAGCCTTCGGCGAACGCGCGGTCGATGATCTCGACTTCGACCCGCTTGATGGCGACGGGGTCCTGGTTGATGCCGAGGACGCAGGCGCTTTCGCAGGGGGCGGGGCAGAGCCTCCCGGTGAATTCCGGGAAGTTGTTGGTGGCGTGGAGCCGTTCGATGGCCTCGTGCCAGTCCTTGCGGTAGACGAGGTCGTTCCACTCGGGGATGAGGTTGCCGAGCGGGCAGCCCTGGTGGCAGAACGGGATGCCGCAGTCCATGCAGCGGCTCGCCTGCTTCTCCAGGCGGTCCTTGCCGAAGTCTTCGTAGACCTCGGTCCAGCTCTTGATGCGGACGTCGACCGGGCGGCGCTTCGGGAGCTCCCGCGAAACGGTCAGGAAACCCTTCGGGTCGGCCATGTGGGATTCCTCCTCTCTCAGACCCGGGCCGCGGCCATGACGGCCTCGTCGACGTCGCGTCCCTGCGCCTCGGCCTCGGCCATGGCGGTCAGGACGCGCCGGTAGTCGCGCGGCATGATCTTGGTGAAGCGGGCGGCGGTGGCGTCCCAGTCGTCCAGCAGGCGCCGGGCGAGGACGGAACCGGTCTCGGCGCGGTGGCGTTCGACGAGCCCGCGGACGAACGCGACGTCGTCGCCGTCCAGGGGTTCGAGGTCGACCATCTCGCCGTTGACCCGCTCGGGTACCAGGTCGAGCACGTAGGCGACGCCGCCGGACATGCCGGCCGCGAGGTTGCGTCCGGTGCGGCCGAGGATGACGGCGCGGCCGCCGGTCATGTACTCGCAGGCGTGGTCGCCGACGCCTTCGACGACGGCGGTGGCGCCGGAGTTGCGGACGCAGAACCGTTCGCCGACGACGCCCGCGGCGAACAGTTCGCCGGACGTGGCGCCGTACAGGATGACGTTGCCGCCGATGATCTGCTCCGCGGAGGCGAACGCGGCGTCGTCCGGCGCCCGCAGGGTGAGGCGTCCGCCGGACAGGCCCTTGCCGACGTAGTCGTTGGCGTCGCCGACGAGCCGGAGGGTGACGCCGCGCGGCACGAACGCGCCGAACGAGTTGCCCGCCGAGCCGGTGAAGGTGACGTCGACGGTGTCGTCGGGCAGGCCGTCGCCGCCCCATCTGCGGGTGAGTTCGTGGCCGAGCATGGTGCCGACGGTGCGGTTGACGTTGCGGATCGGCAGGTCGAGGGTGACCTTGTCGCCGTAGGCGAGGGCGCCTTCGGCGAGCTGGATCAGCGTGTTGTCGAGGGCCTTTTCGAGGCCGTGGTCCTGTTCGCCGACGCAGTGCAGCGCGTCCCCGTAGGGGGTTTCGGGGGCGTGCAGGATGGGGGCGAGGTCGAGGCCGGACGCCTTCCAGTGGTCGACGGCGTCGCGGGTGTCGAGCATGTCGACGTGCCCGATGGCCTCGTCCAGCGAGCGGAAGCCGAGTTCGGCGAGGTACTCGCGGACTTCTTCGGCGATGAACTCGAAGAAGTTCACGACGAACTCGGGCTTGCCGGAGAACCGTTCCCGCAGGACGGGGTTCTGGGTGGCGACGCCGACGGGGCAGGTGTCGAGGTGGCAGACCCGCATCATGACGCAGCCGGACACGACGAGCGGCGCGGTCGCGAAGCCGTATTCCTCGGCGCCGAGGAGGGCGGCGATGACGACGTCGCGGCCGGTCTTCATCTGCCCGTCGTCTGCACGACGATGCGGTCGCGCAGCCCGTTGAGCAGGAGGGTCTGCTGGGTTTCGGCGAGGCCGAGCTCCCAGGGCGTCCCGGCGTGCTTGAGGGACGTCAGCGGGGACGCGCCGGTGCCGCCGTCGTGCCCGGAGATCAGGACGACGTCGGCGTGCGCCTTCGACACTCCGGCCGCGACCGTGCCGACGCCCATCTCCGCGACGAGCTTGACGTGCACGCGCGCGGACGGGTTGGCGTTCTTGAGGTCGTGGATGAGCTGGGCGAGGTCCTCGATCGAGTAGATGTCGTGGTGCGGCGGCGGCGAGATGAGGCCGACGCCGGGCGTGGAGTGCCGAGTCTTGGCGATCCACGGGTACACCTTGTGGCCGGGCAACTGCCCGCCCTCGCCGGGCTTGGCGCCCTGCGCCATCTTGATCTGGATGTCGTCGGCGTTGGTGAGGTATTCGGAGGTGACGCCGAACCGGCCGGACGCGACCTGCTTGATGGCGCTGCGCCGCAGGTCGCCGTTCTCGTCCGGGGTGAAGCGGTCCGGGTCTTCGCCGCCCTCGCCGGTGTTGGACTTGCCGCCGAGGCGGTTCATCGCGATCGCGAGGGTCTGGTGGGCTTCGGCGGAGATGGAGCCGTAGGACATCGCCCCGGTGGAGAACCGCTTGACGATCTCCGACGCGGGCTCGACCTCGTCGATCGGCACCGGCGGGCGGGCGCCGTCCTTCAGCCGGAACAGGCCGCGCAGCGTCATCAGCTTCTCGGCCTGCGAGTCGACGTCGGAGGTGTACTCCTTGAAGATCTCGTAGCGGCGGGTGCGGGTGGCGTGCTGCAGCTTGAACACCGTGTCGGGGCTGAACAGGTGCGGTTCGCCCTCGCGGCGCCACTGGTACTCGCCGCCGACCTCCAGGGTGCGGTGCGCGAGGTCGTTGCCGCCGGCCGGGTGGGCGCGGCGGTGCCGTTCGGCGACCTCGCGGGCCAGGACGTCGAAGCCGACGCCGCCGAGCCGGGAGACGGTGCCGGTGAAGCAGCGGCCGACGACCTCCTCGCCGAGCCCGATCGCCTCGAAGATCTGCGCGCCGGTGTAGGACGCGACCGTGGACACGCCCATCTTCGACATGACCTTCAGGACGCCCTTGCCGTACGCCTTGACGAGGTTGCGGACGGCTTTGCCCTCGTCGAGGCGTCGCGTCGAACGCCGGAGCGGACGAGGTCCTCGACGGTCTCGATCGCGAGGTAGGGGTTGATCGCGGACGCGCCGTAGCCGATGAGCAGCGCCATGTGGTGGCACTCGCGGGCTTCGCCGGTCTCGATGACCAGGCCGACCTGCGTCCGGGTCTTCTCCCGGATCAGGTGGTGGTGGACCGAGCCGGTGAGCAGCAGCGCCGGGATCGCGGCGCGGGCGGAGTCGGCGCCGCGGTCCGACAGCACGATGATGCGCGCGCCGGCGTCGATGGCGCGCGACACCTCTCCGTTGATCTCCTCCAGGCGCGTCTGCAGGGCCTCTCCCCCGCCGGCGACGTCGTAGAGGCCGTGGACGACGTAGGCCTGCAGGTGCGGCAGGGACCCTTCGTCGTCGATGTGGATGATCTTGGAGAGTTCGTCGTTGTCCAGGATCGGGGTGGGCAGCACGAGCCGGCGGCACGAGTCCGGGCCGGGTTCGAGCAGGTTGCCCTCGGGCCCGAGGGTGGACTGCAGGGAGGTGACGAGCTCCTCGCGGATGGCGTCCAGCGGCGGGTTGGTGACCTGCGCGAACTGCTGCTTGAAGTAGTCGAACAGCAGGCGCGGACGCTCCGACAGCACCGCGATCGGGGTGTCGGTGCCCATCGACCCGATCGGCTCCGCGCCCGTCTTCGCCATGGGGCTGAGGATGATCCGCTGCTCTTCGAGCGTGTACCCGAAGGTCTGCTGCCGCTTGACGAGCGTGTCGTGGGTGGGGATCTCCCGCTCGCGGCGCGGCAGTTCCTCGAACCGGACGAGCCCGTCGTGCAGCCACCGCGCGTACGGGTGCTCGGCGGCGAGTTCGGCCTTGACCTCGTCGTCCTCGACGATCCGCCCGGCGGCGGTGTCGACCAGGAAGATCTTGCCGGGCTGCAGGCGGCCCTTGCGGACGACCTTGCTCGCGGGGATGTCGAGGACGCCCGCCTCGCTGGCGAGGACGACGAGACCGTCGTCGGTCACCCAGTAGCGGCCGGGGCGCAGGCCGTTGCGGTCCAGGACGGCGCCGACGACGGTACCGTCGGTGAAGCTGACGCTGGCGGGGCCGTCCCACGCCTCCATGAGGGTGGAGTGGAACTCGTAGAAGGCCCGGCGGTCCGGGTCCATCTCGGTGTGGTTCTCCCACGCCTCCGGGATCATCATCAGGACGGCGTGCGGCAGCGACCGGCCGCCCAGGTGCAGCAGCTCCAGGCACTCGTCGAACGAGGCGGTGTCGGACGCCTCGATGTCGATCACCGGGTAGACGCGCGACAGGTCGCCGGGGAACAGGTCGGACTTCAGCAGCGCCTCGCGGGCCCGCATCCAGTTCCGGTTCCCCTTGACCGTGTTGATCTCGCCGTTGTGGGCGACGAACCGGAACGGGTGCGCCAGCTCCCACGCCGGGAACGTGTTGGTGGAGAACCGCGAGTGCACCAGCGCGATCGCGCTGGTGAACCGGCGGTCCGACAGGTCGGGGAAGAACGGCTCCAGCTGCGGGGTCGTCAGCATCCCCTTGTAGACGATCGTCCGGCTGGACAGGCTCGGGAAGTAGACGGCGACGTCCTGCTCCGCGCGTTCGCGCATGCAGAACACCACGCGGTCCAGTTCCAGGCCGCTCTTGCCGGCGTGCGGGCCGCCGTCGGACGCCCGCAGGAACAGCTGCGCGAAGTGCGGCATGGCGCGGCGCGCGGCGGGACCGGCGAACTCCGGGTCGGTCGGCAGCTCGCGCCAGCCGAGGACGGTCAGCCCCTCCTCGACGCACAGCGTCTCCACGTGGGCGACCACGGCGGCGCGCTCGTCGGCGTCGGCCGGAAGGAACGCGATACCGGCCGCGTAGGCGCCCGCCGCGGGCAGCGCGAGGCCGGTCACCTCGCGGAAGAACGCGTCGGGGATCTGCAGCATGATGCCGACGCCGTCGCCGTCGTCCGGCTCGGCGCCCACCGCGCCGCGGTGGTCCAGGTTCTTCAGGACGGTCAGGGCGTTCTGAACGATGTCGTGGCTTGCACGGCCGTGCAGGTCCGCCACCATTCCGACACCGCAGGCGTCGTGCTCGTTGGCCGGGTCGTAGAGACCCTGGTGGCGGGGGCGGCCCGGTGTGAGGGCAGCAGCAGCCATCAACCCTCCCGTCGTCGTCGTGTCACTGCTTCTGAGGTCAGTGCTAGCCGGGACGACGTTGGCCCTGCTGCGGTGAGATGACATTACATCACTGCCGGGATCATGCCCGACTGTGGCGGATCGCGAAACTTCTCAGCGCGGATCGGAAGGCGTCATCTCACTGGTTTAGACCAGATTACCGGCTCCCATCGGGCACGACGTTCCGCGCCCCCGGGTGAGGATCATCACCCGGGAGGCGACGTTTAGCCCGCTTCCGCCCCGCTTCCAACGGTCGTCCCGGCCGGGTTTCTTCCCGTCGGGTGCCGGTTCCGCGGTCAGCCGGACGTACCGGACGCGGCGGCGGCGCGGGCGAGGACCGCCGGGGCCTTCCCGCCCTCGATCAGCATCGACAGCAGCGTCTCGTCCGCCGCGTCGCCCGCGCCGTCCAGACGCGCCGCCCACGACACGACCGCGAAGTGCCCCTGCGCGAGGCCCCGCGCCATGCCGAATCCGGTGCCGAACTCCGCGAGCGCCCCTCGGCCGGAAGCGGCCGGACGAATCCGCCGCCGCGCACGTCGCCGAGCGTCGCGACGAACCGGTCGCCGTCGGCCGCCGACGCCAGGTTGAACACCGCGACCGCCAGCCCGTAGCCGCCGTCGGCGTCGGCGTACAGGCCGCGGACGGCCTGGCCGCAGCCGGCGGCCAGGTCGGCGGCGACGCTCGCGCCCCACACGGCGGCCGCGCAGTCGCCGTCCAGCTTCTCGGCCGCCAGCTCCAGCTCGATCTCGCTCTCCGGGACGGGCAGGGTCCGCGCGTCCTTCGGGAAGGCTTCCTCGATCGTCAGCGGCTCCGCGTCCGCCTTGCGGGTCTTGATCCCCGCGTACGCGTCCGACGACGGCGAACTCGAATACGAGGTCGGCGACAGGCCCGTCTCCGCCGCGGTGCCCATCGGCGGGAGCGCCGCGCCGCGGGCGTCGGCGCCGTCCGTCCCGCCCGTGACCGCGAGGGCGCCGAAGCCCGAGGAGGACGACGGCGCCAGCGCCCCGGCCGCGGCGAAGTACGCCTTCGGGCCCGGCAGGCCGCCGAGGCGGGAACGCCCGGCGCGCGGCGGACGCGTCCGGCCCCGCACCGCCGGGGGCGTGCTGTGCGTAGGGCGCGTCGGGCGCGT
>NZ_MKJY01000272.1 GCF_001942465.1 Actinomadura sp. CNU-125 | reverse complement strand
TGCCGACCGAGATCTCCCCGTCGGGACGGCGCCGCACCTGGGCGCCGTCCTCACGGGCCGCCGATGAACGCGACGCCGGGCGCGACGGACGCGACGGGCGCGCCGGTCGCGCTCCGCCGGGGCCGGACCGGCTCCGGTTCGGGCTCGGGCTCGGCGTCCTCGCCGCCGCGGACGCGTTCGACCACGGTGCCGACGACCTTCTCGGCGGTGTGCTGCACGTCGTCGCGCAGGCGCCCGATCACCGGCTTCACGCCGCCGCCCTCGGTGATCTCCTTGTAGTCGCGGGTCATCCGGTCCCCGAGCAGCAGCGCCCGGCCGACACCGAACATGGCCAGCCGGACGGCGTGCAGCGGGAGGTCGCGGACCTGCTCGCCCACCGTGTCCTGCACCTGCTGCTTGAGGCGGCGCGGCGATCTCGTCATGGTCTTTCCTCTTCCTGCCGTCCTTATCACGGAGCTCGGGAGCACACGTACGGTCGTCGAAACTCACTCTGCCCCATGGGTGCGATCACGGTCACCCCGGGTTAATGTCTTTCTGTCCAAAAACGGCGTGCGGTCGGTCACAATCCGACCGGAACCCTTGCGCCGAGGGCGCTGCGGCCCCGGGCGGGGCGTCCCGGCGGCCGTGCCGCGGCCCGTACGGCGGCTCGTACGATGGTGGACATGACCGCTGACAGCCAGCCCGCCGGAACCCGGGGCCGTGTCCTGCTCGCCAAGCCGCGTGGTTACTGCGCCGGCGTCGACCGGGCCGTGGAGACGGTCGAGGTCGCCCTCAAGCAGTACGGGGCGCCGATCTACGTCCGCAAGCAGATCGTCCACAACGTCCACGTGGTGAAGACCCTGGAGGAACAGGGCGCGATCTTCGTGGACGAGACCGAGGAGGTCCCCGAGGGCGCGATCGTGGTCTTCTCCGCGCACGGCGTCGCGCCGGTCGTCCACGAGGAGGCCCGCAAGCTGGACCTGCGCACCATCGACGCCACGTGCCCGCTGGTGACGAAGGTGCACAAGGAGGCCGTCCGGTTCGCCGCGCAGGACTACGACATCCTCCTGATCGGCCACGAGGGGCACGAGGAGGTCATCGGCACCTCCGGCGAGGCGCCCGACCACATCCACCTGGTCGACGGCCCGGGCGACGTCGCCAACGTGAAGGTCCGCGACCCCGAGAAGGTCGCGTGGCTGTCGCAGACCACCCTCTCGGTCGACGAGACGATCGCGACCGTCGAGAAGCTCCGCGAGCGGTTCCCCAAGCTGACCGACCCGCCGTCCGACGACATCTGCTACGCCACCCAGAACCGGCAGACCGCCGTCAAGGAGATGGCGGCGCAGTCCCAGCTCGTCATCGTGGTCGGCTCCACCAACTCGTCGAACTCGGTGCGGCTCGTCGAGGTCGCCAAGGAGCACGGCGCCGACGACGCCCACCTCGTCGACTACGCCGAGCAGATCGACCCCGCGTGGCTCGAAGGCGTCTCCACCGTCGGCGTGACGAGCGGCGCGTCCGTCCCGGACGAGCTCGTGCAGGGCGTCCTCGCCTGGCTCGCCGACCGCGGCTTCGGCGCCGCCGAGGAGATCGAGTCCGTCCGCGAGAGCATGCGCTTCTCGCTGCCGAAGGAACTCCGCAAGGACCTGCGCATCACGCCGGTCTAACCCCGGCCGGGCGGCCCGGGAGGGCGGCCTCGGGTCAGCCCGCGCCGCCGTGGCGAGGCCCGCGCCGGGCGGACGAGTCGTTCGGCGACTCGTCCCACCGGACCGGGTTCTCGTTCTCCTCCTGCTCGAACAGCCGGACGCCCGCCAGCTTGTCGCGCAGCTCCCGGACGTTCGCCGGGAGCCCGCGCGGCACCGTGATCAGCAGCACCAGCAGGGTGCCGAGGAACAGCCAGGGCGCGGTCGCGGCCAGCGCCGTCAGCAGCCCGACCGTGACGCCGCGCAGCAGCGACCCCTGCCCGACCGTGGTGACGAGCACGGCGGTCAGGGTGGCGAGGAAGAACACCAGCGGCGGGCTGACGGCCAGCGTCAGCAGGTCGGCCGGGCGGGTGGCGAGCGCGGCGAGCACGCAGCCCACCGTGAACCCGCCCCCCGCGAGCAGCGGCAGGTCGAGCCAGCGCGACAGCAGCCCGCACAGCACGGCCGTCCCGAACACCACGACGACGCCGCCGCGCCCGGTCAGCGTCACCGGCCCGGTCGGCCCGGTCGCCGCGAACCGGACGAGCGGGAGCCGGACGAGCGCGAACGTCGCTGCGGCGCGCCCCGCCGCCGTCCCGTCCCGCGCTGGGCGGGCGGCGTGTCGCCCGGAGCGTCGCGTGCCGTCGATGTGCTCATTGCCGCCTCTCTCGCCGATCGCTCTGCTCGGGGACCGGCCGGGCGCCGTACCGCCGGGCGTCGTCCCGGGCGCCCTCCCGCCGGACGATCTCGTCCCGCGGAAGCTCGCCGCCCGGTTCGTCACGGTACGGGCCGTAGGGTTCGTCGGCGCGCGGTTCGTCGCCGTTCGGTGCTTCGACGTGCGGTGCTTCGCCGTACGGTTCGTCGTTTCCGTTGAGCTCCGCCGCCGAAAGCGCGCGCGGGCTCTCCTCCACGGGGCGCGGACCGTCCAGCGAACCGTCGACGACGCCCAGGTCGTTCAAGCGGCGCGCACTGACGAGCACGCGAGTCTCCAGCGAACCCACCGTCCGGTTGTAGGACTTCACCGCGCCGGTGAGCGCGCGGCCCAGTTCGTCGACGTGCTGCCCCATCGTGCCCAGCCGCTCGTACAGTTCTTTACCGAGGTCGAAGACGCCCGTGCGTTACGGGAAAGCGCGGCCTGCTGCCACGCGTACGACGCCGTCCGAAGCATCGTGATGAGCGTCGTGGGGGTGGCGATGTGGACGCGGCGCCGCATCGCGTACTCCAGCAGTTCGGGATCGCGGTCCAGCGCGGGCGCGAGGAACGCCTCGCCCGGGATGAACAGCACGACGAACTCGGGCGCCGGGCTGAACGCCTGCCAGTACGTCTTCGCGGCCAGCCGGTCGACGTGGTCGCGCAGGTGGCGGGCGTGCGCGTCGAGCCGCACCGGATCGCCGCTCTCGGCGGCCTGCAGATAGGCCGCGAGCGACACCTTGGAGTCGACGACGATGCTCTTGCCGCCGACGAGCCGCACGACCATGTCGGGCCGGACCGTCCCGTCCCGCGTCACCGCGCTCGCCTGCTCGTCGAAGTCGCAGTGGTGCGTCATGCCCGCCAGCTCCACGACGCGGCGCAGCTGCAGCTCGCCCCAGCGTCCCCGCGCCTCCGGCCGCTGCAGCGCCCGCACCAGCGACCGCGTCTCGCGGCCCAGCTGCTCGGAACTCTGCCGGACGAAGTCGACCTGCTTGGCCAGCATCGCGTGCGACTCGCGACGGCCCGTCTCCACCTCGCGGAGCTGCTCCTCGACCTTCGCGAGCGTCTCCCGCAGCGGCCCGACCAGATGCTCGACCGCCTGCTGCCGCCGCTCCAGCTCGCCCGCCGCCTCGACTCCCGCCGCCTTCAGCCGCGCGTCCGCCAGTTCGAGGAAGCGCGCGTTGCTGGCGTCCAGCGCGCGCGCCGACAGGTTCTCGAAATGCTCGGCCATCCGCTCCTCGGCGTAGGCGAGCTTCTCCTCGGCGGCCCGCGCCCGCGCGATCAGCGCGCCCTGCCGTCCCGTCGCCAGCGCCCAGCCGGCGACCGCGCCGAAGGCGGCCCCGACGACGAGGCCGACGAGCAGCGCGAGGTCCATCCCTTCATCGTGACAGCGCCGCCGCGAACCGCGACCGCGACGCGCCGGTAAGGGCGGCACGGCGGACAATCGGCGCACTGCCGACCATCACCGGGCGCCGCACGGCGCAGCGAACGCCGCACGGCGGCGGCGTCCCGCACGGCGCGGTGCGTCCGGGCTCGTAAACTTGACCGCCGTGAGCCTCTCCATCGGAATCGTCGGGCTGCCCAACGTCGGCAAGTCCACCCTGTTCAACGCGCTGACCAAGAACGACGCGCTGGCCGCCAACTACCCCTTCGCGACCATCGAGCCCAACGTCGGCGTGGTCGGGGTGCCCGACCCCCGGCTGGCCGCGCTCGCCGACATGTTCGGCTCGGCGAAGACCCTCCCGGCGACGATGGAGTTCGTCGACATCGCGGGCATCGTCAAGGGCGCGTCCGAGGGCCAGGGCCTCGGCAACAAGTTCCTCGCCAACATCCGCGAGACGAACGCGATCTGCCAGGTCATCCGCGCCTTCGAGGACCCCGACGTCACGCACGTGGACGGCGACGTCGCCCCGTCCCGCGACATCGACACGATCAACACCGAGCTGATCCTGGCCGACCTGCAGACCATCGAGAAGGCCCTGCCGCGCCTCGAGAAGGAGGCCCGGACCAAGAAGGACAAGAACCAGCTCGCCGTCGTCGACGCCGTCACCGCCGCGCAGAAGCTGCTCGACGAGGGCGTCACCCTCTTCGCGGGCGCCGACAAGGCCGGCATCGACCTGACGCTCCTGCGCGAGCTGCACCTCCTGACCGCCAAGCCGTTCCTCTACGTCTTCAACCTGGACGAGAGCGAGCTGACGGACGAGTCGCTGCGCGCGCGCCTGCGCGACATGGTCGCCCCCGCCGAGGCGATCTTCCTGGACGCCAAGATCGAGGCCGAGCTGATCGAGCTGCCCGACGACGAGGCCCTCGAACTGCTGCAGGGCATGGGCCAGGACGAGTCGGGCCTGTCGCAGCTCGTCCGGATCGGGTTCGCCACCCTCGGCCTGCAGACCTACCTCACCGCCGGCCCGAAGGAGTCGCGCGCGTGGACGATCCGCAAGGGCGACACCGCGCCCGAGGCCGCGGGCGTCATCCACACCGACTTCCAGCGCGGCTTCATCAAGGCCGAGGTCGTCTCCTTCGACGACCTGACCGCCGCGGGGTCGATGGCGTCCGCCCGTAACGCCGGGAAGGTCCGCATGGAGGGCAAGGAGTACGTCATGCAGGACGGCGACGTCGTGGAGTTCCGCTTCAACGTCTGAGCCCCGCACCGAGGGTGTCGTACCTGGGGAAAACGTGTGACTCACGATGCTTGCCCGATTGTGCCCCTGACGCACCGTTCGGAGGCAGGGGTAGGGGATCGTCACCGTTTGGCAATCTTCCCTGTTCCTGCGGAGGTGGATTGCATTATCCACAACCGCGTGCCGGGGCTGTGCTTCGCTCGGATGCGCTGGAACAATTGACGCTCGTGGTTACGCTGGGCCCGGGGTGGGTTCGGAAAGGACCACCGCGCAACATCTGGACCAGGCACACAGAGCGCGCCGACCTTGGGGGCGAGGCGCGAGCGGAGGCAGGATGGCTCGCAGGTCGGCCGTGAAACGCGGCCGTGAGAACGCCGCGGTCGACGGGACCGCGGCGCCGGGTCTGCCCGTCGACCCGTGGGAGGCGCCGGACGGCCGGGGCCGCGGCCCGCGCGGCGGCCGCTGGTCCGGATCCGGCGGCCGCTGGTGGGTCTGGACGGGCCGCGCCGTCCTCTGGGCGCTGATCATCGTCTCCTGGTCAACGGCATCCGCGTGCCCTTCGAGCGGTACACCGCCGCGGACGAACCGGAGACGACCACCGAGCCCAGGACGTCCGGGCAGCGCACGCAGTTCCCGAGCAGCGCCGCGGGAGCATTCGCCCTGCAGTTCGCCAACGTCTACCTGAATTACAACCAGGAGAAGGCCGCCGACCGCCAGGCCCAATTGCGAACCTTCCTGCCAGAAGGCGCCGACCCGCAATTCGGCTGGAACGGAACCGGAACACTGCAGGTCCAGTCGGTGCAGGTCGCGGGCGTCCAGGCCCGAGACGCGCACAACGCCACCGTCACGCTGCTCGCCCGCACCGGGGACAAATGGCTGCGCCTCGCCGTCCCCGTCTACGCCAACGACACCGGCGCCCTCGTCGTCGCCTCCCGCCCCGCGCTGCTCCCCCCGCCGGCCAAGGCCGCGCTGCCGCAGCAGCAGCCCGGGCAGCGCGACGCCGCCCTCGAAGGCGAACTCAAGCCCATCCTCGTCACGTTCTTCCAGGCCTACGCGCGCAGCGACAAGACCGCCCTGTCCCGATTCGCCGCGGGCAGCCCCATCGGCGGGCTCGCCGGCTCGGTCGAGTACGCCGACGTCGCCGAGGTCGTCGCGCCCCAGGGCGAGGCCGGCGCCCGCACCGTCACGGCGAGCGTCGTGTGGCGCGTCGCGGGCGGCGAACTGGCCCAGAGCTACGAACTCGACATGGTGCGCAAGGACGCGACCTGGTACGTCAAGGACATCCGCGGCACCACCGACCCCGACCCGTCATGAAAGGCCGCGAGATGAACCCCAGACCGTCCCCCCACGCCGAACCAGGAAGGTAAGTCGATGCTGCACCACCTCATGGCGTCGATCCCGATCGAGGTCCTGGCGCGCCCGAGGACGAACTCCAGACGGACCAGCTCGCCGACTTCCTCCGCGGATTCTTCGGCCCGCTGTTCCTCGTGATCGTCTCCATCGTGGCGATCTTCTTCCTGTTCACCCGTGAGATCACACGTTCGTGCAGTTCATCCTCCTGGCGATCGGCATCGGGGTGGTCTTCTACGTGCCCAACATCATCGAGACCGCGGCCAAGGCGATCGCCGCCGCACTGGGACTGGACGTCAGCTGACGCGGAGACCGCACCGGTAGGGGAGTAGGGGCGTGGATCTACCCACGTACACGAACATCTGGCGCATCGAGAAGCGGCTGTACAAGCTGTACGACCTGCGGCTCCCCATGCCGCTGCCGCTCGTCCAGATCGGCGTGTTCCTCGGCGTGTTCGTGCCCTGGATCGTGATGCTGCAACTCGTCGGCGTCCCCTTCGAGTCCCCGTGGCACGTCCTCTACATCGTCCCGCCCGGCATCCTCACCTGGCTGGCGACCCGGCCCGTCATCGAGGGCAAGCGCCTCACCGAACTCCTCCTCTCCCAGGGCCGCTACCTCGCCGAACCCCGCACCTGGGCGCGGCTCACCCCCATCCGCGAACCCCGCGAAGTCGTGATCGTCGCCCGCGTGTGGCGCCGCCCCGGCGCCCCCGCGGCCTCGACCGCGTCGCCGACCGGCCCCACCGCAAGGCGCCGCCGCCCGAGCCCGTCCCCGAGGCCCCCCGCCCGGAGGCGCCCCCCGCGACGCCCCGCCTCGAGAAGACCCCGGGTTCCGGCAAGCGCGGCCTCGTCTCCGGCGTCCGCCGCCCCGGTTCCCCCGGCTTCTCGACGGCCATGCGCCCGCCGACGCGTCCGGCGGCGAACCCGGTGACAAGAAGGTC
>NZ_MKJY01000271.1 GCF_001942465.1 Actinomadura sp. CNU-125 | reverse complement strand
CCCCACGCAGGAACCGGCGGACGGCAAGTCGGCGAAGCCCGGTCCGTCGAAGAGACGAAGAACACGAAGCCGACGGAAGGCACGAAGTCCGAGAAGCCGGGCAGCGGGGGCGGCACGCAGCCGACGCCGGGGCAGAGCACCGGCACCGGAACCGGGACCGGCACCGGAGGAGGCGGCGGAGACGGGGGCGGCGGCTCCGACCCCGAGCCCGAACCGGCGAACAAGTACACGCCGCAGCAGGCGTGCGGCGGCGGCTACTCGGTCCTGCGCTCGATGTCGGTGTCGGGCGGACGCGCCTACCTGCTCTACAGCAACTCGACGAAGAAGAACTGCGCGGTGACGATGAAAACCCAGAACGTGGGGAAGAACTCGTCCGTTTCGACGTTCGTCCAGGCGCAGGGCGGGAGCCAGGTCTCCGACGGCGGGTCGTTCGCGTGGTACGCGGGTCCGGTCTACGTGCACGCGCCGGGCGTGTGCGTCCGGTTCGGGGGCAACGGCGGCGTCTCGTCCTACGGCAACTGCGGCTGACCCACTACGGCTGACAGGCTACGGCCGGCCTACTGCGCGCGGACACGAGAAAAGGCCGCCTGCCAGGGCGGCCTTTGCCTGCTGCCACCGGAACCTGCACGTGGCGGACGGGTCGACGTTCGACGAACTGCGTTGCCGACCCGCCTGCACTTTCGACGAACCGCATGGGGGTGATCCCGGGAGCGGGATCATGCGGGGTTGGGTTGCGGTCTCGAGAGGTTCCGGTAGCGGGTACGAGTCCGGGTGCGGACTAGTTGCGGGACACGATCAGATGATCGAAGTCGCCGTCCTTCGCGCCCAGGATGAGTGCTCGATCTCGGGGCGGGTGTAGATGAGGGCCGGGCCCTCGGGGTGGCGGGAGTTGCGCATCGCGACGCGGTCGCCGGGAAGTTCGGCGATCTCGACGCAGTTCCCCTGGGAGTTGCTTCGCCGGGACTTCAGCCAGCGCGCCCCCTCGAGCGCGGTCGCGGGCATCCCGTTGTCGTAGTAGTCGTTCTGACCGGCCGTGAAATGGCCGTAATCGGTCTGGAGCATCATGTCTCTCTGAGAAGATCACCAAGAAGCTCGACGGTGCGTTCCGGGGTCGCACTGTCGACGCAGAGGCGTTCCATCGCCTGCAGATAGGTGTCGACGTCGTCGCGCTTGTCCAGGTACATCGCGCCGGTGAGGTTCTCGACGTAAACCACGTCCGGCAGATCCTGCTCGGGAAAACGCAGGATCGAGAAGGCCCCTCCCTCGGCGGCGTGGCCACCGAACCTGAACGGCATCGTCTGGATGGTGACGTTGGGCAGCTTCGACATCTCGATGAGATGCTCGAACTGGCCCCGCATCACCTCCGGACCGCCGATGGGACGCCGCAACGCACCCTCGTCCAGGACGGCCCACAGGCGCGGCGCGTCCGGGCCCGTGAGGCGCTCCTGGCGTTGCAGGCGCAGTTCCACGCGCTGGTCGATCTCTTGTTCCGCGGCACCGGCGTTACCCAGGCGGATCACCGCACGCGCATACCCCTCCGACTGCAGCAGTCCCGGGACGAACTGCAGTTCATACGTGCGGATCAGCGCCGCCGACTCCTCCAGACCGACGTACGTCTGGAACCAGCCGGGCAGGACGTCGTTGTACCGGTGCCACCAACCGGGGGTGTTGGCCTCCCGCGCAAGCTGCAGCAGGGCGTCGCGTTCGGACTTCGCCGAGACGCCGTACAGCGAGAGCAGGTCGTCCACGTCTCGTTCTTTGAAGCTGACCCGCCCGAGCTCGAGGCGGCTGATCTTCGACTCCGACGCGCGGATGACGTAGCCGGCGTCCTGCCGGGTGACGCCCTTCGCCTCCCGCAGGCGACGAAGCTGCGACCCGAGCAGGATCCGACGCACGGTCGATCCGCTTCCCGGCGTCTCTGAAGTCACGCCCAACCTCCCGGCTTCACTGGCGGACAGCGAACCTAGTGTGCCACTGACCTCCGTGTCCTGCGGTTACCTCCGATCGACAGGGCCCGTCCAAGTCGTCTCACTCCCCCCACAACCCGGATGCACGTGCATTGGGCCTTGCATTCGCACGCTACGATGCGCAGGATAACGCACGAGACTTCCGAGCCACGGCTGCACAACGAGAACACTCTGCGGGGTCCCGGGAATGACGTCACGCCACGCGCACGACGACACACGGTGGGAGCTCGGCCCCGTCGTGGGGCCGACAGGCCCACAGGACCATGCCGTGCATTCGACACCCGTACCGGAGTCCTCCGACCTGCACCCACGCCTCGACCGGGGCCTGGCGGCGCTGACCGAACTGACCGGTCCCACGGTCTCCTTCACCGTCGCGCCCGACCCCGAGTCCGTCACCGACGCGCGCCACTTCGCCCTGTCCCGGCTCGACGAGTGGGGCCTGTCGGACCTCGCCGACGACGTCGGCCTGGTCGTCTCCGAACTCGTCACCAACGCCCTGCGGCACAGCGGCGGGGCATGGACGGGCGAGCGCCGCACAGGCGACGCCGTCCACCGCGAGGACGCGTCCGGCGCGGCGCCCTTCGGGGCGACCGAGTACGGGACGGACGCCTACGGGACGGACACGTCCGGGACGAACGCGCACAGAAGCGGCGCCTTCGGGTCGGGCACGTCGACCGCATCGGCCACCTCCGGTCCGTACGGATCGAACACGCTCGGGACGGGCGCGTTCGCCGACGCCGCCGGCGACTCCGGTGCCGTCGGCGCGGCCGGCGGCGCGGACCCGCTGGGCTCCGCACCGTCCGCGATCCGCCTGCGGCTCGTCCACGAGGGTCCCTGGCTGCTCTGCGGGATCCTGGACGCGAGCCGTTGCGCGCCGCGCCGCAAGGAGCCCGACTACATCGCCGAGACGGGCCGCGGCCTGCACCTCGTCGAGTCGTTCAGCGTCCGCTGGGGCTGGCGCACCCTCGCGCGCGGCAAGGTGGTCTGGGCGCTGTTCCGCGCGGAACCGCAGGGGCTGTAGGGGCCGCGGGGGACAGAGGGCATGGGGACATTCCGAATGATCCGGGTATGAAACGCTCCGAGGGGAATGCCCGGTAACAGCCGGTAGGCAGGACCGGCAGGGACGACCGCAAGGAGGAGCACCGGTGGAGTTCGCCGTCGCGCACCGCGAGGAGAAAGACCTCACCGTCGTCGAGATCAGCGGCGAGATCGACGTCTTCACCAGCCCCCGGCTGCGGGAGGAACTGCTCGGCATCATCGACGCCGGCGGCCTGCACCTGGTGATCGACCTGACCGAGGTCACCTTCCTGGACTCCACGGGGCTCGGCGTGCTCGTCGGCGTCTACCACCGGCTCCGCGCCCGCGACGGCTCGATGTCGTTCACCGGTGTCGGCGACCGCGTCCGCCGCGTCTTCCACGTCACCCAGCTGACCAAGATCTTCGTGCTCCACGCGTCCCTGGAGGACGCCATCGCGGCCCACGGGTCACAGGCGTCCTGAGAAGTTATCCACAGGCGCGGACGGTCGGATTCGGCGGGGCCGCGCAGCCGGTACGGTGGCACAGAGATCAAGCCCGCGGCCGTGTTCAGAAAGGGCCCGTCCCGCCGACGCGCGCGGTGCTGTCCGCCAACCGATACGGACGGGAGCGCTCCGTGGCAGAACAGCCGCTGCATGAGCACACGCTCGGCAATGGCCTGCGCGTCGTGGTCTGCGAGGACCATGTCGTACCGCTGGCCGCAGTGAACCTCTGGTACGGCGTGGGGTCGCGGCACGAGCGGGCCGGCCGCACCGGCCTGGCGCACCTGTTCGAGCACCTGATGTTCCAGGGCTCGGCGAACGTCGCCGAGGGCGAGCACGCCGCGCTGCTGGAGAGCGCGGGCGCCTCCTTCAACGCCAGCACGTCGTTCGAGCGCACCAACTACTACGAGACCGTCCCGGTCAGCCACCTGGAGCTCGCGCTCTGGCTGGAGGCCGACCGGATGGGGACGCTGCCCACCGCGCTCACCCAGGCCAACCTCGACAACCAGCGCGACGTGGTGAAGAACGAGCGCCGCCAGAGATACGACAACCAGCCGTACGGGACGGCGTTCGAGCGGCTGTGCGCGCTGACGTTCCCCACGGGGCACCCGTACGCGCACACGCCGATCGGCTCGATGGACGACCTCGACGCCACCACCCTCGAAGACTGCGCCGACTTCTTCGCCACCTGGTACGCGCCGGGCAACGCGGTCCTGTCCGTCGTCGGCGACGTCGACCCGGAGAAGACGATCGCGGCCGTCGAGCGGTACTTCGGCGGCATCCCGTCCGGTCCGCAGAAGCCGCCCGCGCGCAGCGGCGACCTCGGCCCGCTGGGCGAGATCCGGGGCGAGACCCTCGACGAGGAGGTCCCCTCCCCCGCCTACTTCGCGATGTTCCCGCTCCCGACCGACGGCGGCGACGACGCCGAGGCGGCCGAGCTGGCCGTGGAGATCCTCGGCGGCGGGTCCGGTTCGCGGCTGTACGACCGGATGGTCCGGCGCGACGAGATCGCCACCGAGGTGTGGGCGGGCGTGACGCGGCTGGCGTCCGGGCCGTCCCTGGCGATCGTCGACGCGATCGGCCCCGACCCGGAGAAGATCGCCGCGGTGCTCGACGAGGAACTCGCCCGGTTCGCCGCCGACGGGCCGGACGCCGACGAGACCGCCCGCGCCACCGCCCAGGCCGAGCGCGGCTTCCTGGAGCAGACCGAGACGGTCACCGGGCTGGCGAACGCGCTGTCGCAGAACGCCACCCAGTTCGACGACCCCGCCCGGGTCTTCACCGCCCCCGGCCGCGCCGCCGCGGTCACCGGGGACGCGATCAAGGAGATGGCGGGCCGCTGGCTCGCGCCCGGCGCCCGTACCGCCCTGACCTACGGAGGCACGCAGTCGTGACGCAGACCCCGGGCCTGAACCTCGCGCCCCGTCCCGTCCCCGGGCCCGTCCCGGCGTGGGCGTTCCCCGCCGCGGCCGCGGGCCGCGTCCCGGCCGGTCCCGGGACGCTCCGCTGCGACCTGCCCGCCGCCGTCTCGCCGCCGTCCGGCTGGTGCTGCACTCCGGTGCGGGCCGCGAACCGGCCGGCAAGGACGGCGTCGCCGCGCTCACCGCCCGCGCCCTCCAGGAGGGCACCGAGCCCGGCGGCGGCACCGCGCTGACCGCCGCGTTCGAACGGCTCGGCGCCAGCCTCTACACCTTCGCCGACCTCGCCGCCCTGCGGATCGGGCTGGACGTCCCGGCGACCCGGCTCGGCCCCGCGATGGAGCTGCTGTCGTCGGTCGTCCGGCGGCCCGCGCTGGACGACGCCGACGTGCGGCGGCTCGTCCGCGAGCGGCTGGAGGACATCGCGCAGGAGGACGCGAGCCCGGCGTCCCGCGCGATGCGCGAGCTGCGCGCCGTGATGTTCCCGGCCGAGGCGCGCGCGTCCCGTCCGACCGGCGGCGGCCGCGCCTCGGTCGAGGCCCTCACCGGCGCCGACGTCCGCTCCTTCTACGCGTCCGTGGTGCCCGCCGAGGCCACCGCGGTCGTCGCGGGCGACCTCACCGGGATCGACGCCGACGCCGCGCTCGCCACCGCGCTCGAAGGCTGGACCGGCACGCAGGGCCCGCTCCCGCAGGCCGACACCGTCCTGCCCGAGTCGGCGCCGCGGATCGTCATCGTCGACCGTCCCGGTTCCGTGCAGACCTACCTCGGCTTCGGGCACGGCATCCCCGACCGCTCGCACCACGACTGGCCGTCCCTGACGGTCGCCGCGCACGTGCTCGGCGGCGGGCTCACGTCCCGGCTGAACACCGTCCTGCGCGAGGAGAAGGGCTACACCTACGGGATGCGCGCCGGGCTGCTGCGGATGCGGTACTGCGGCCTGTTCGTCGCGCAGGGCGCCGTGCACACCGAGGTCACCGCCGACGCCGTCGCCGACGCCCTCACCGAGCTGCGCGGCATCGAGTCCCGCGGCATCGACGCGGACGAGCACGGCGCGTCCGTCCGGGCCCTGGCCGACCGGGCGCCCGCCGAGTACGAGACGCCGTTCGCCATCGCGACCGAGCTCGCCGACGCGTCCGCGAGCGGCCTCGGCGCCGACTACCCCACCCGGTACCTGGAGGCCGTGCGGGCCTCCACCCCGGACGGCGTCGCGCGCACCTACCGCAAGCACGTCGACCCCGAGGCGCTGACCGTGATCGCCGTCGGCGACGCCGAACAGATCCGGGAACCGCTGGAGAAACTGGGTTACGCCTCTGTCACCGTCACCTCGAAGGAATGACCCGTTTCCCTTAGGGTGCCGTTGTCGGGTGAAACCGCGTAATGGCGCGTTCCGTCTGACATGTGCGGGGAATCCGCGCCTGTGCCACGAGAGAGGAACGGCCGGTGTCCTACGGGCAGCCCCACGGGGGCATGGCGGGCGGCGGCGGGCCGTCCGTCGACACGATCCTGTCGGAGCCGAACTGCAAGCCCGGCGGAGTGATCGCGGGCACGGTGCACGTGCGCGGCGGGGGCCGTCCGGTCGACGTCCGGCACGTCACCCTCGCGCTGATGCCGCGCATGCAGAACGGCTACGGCGGCGAGACCGCCGGGCCGGAGGTCTACCGGGGCGCGCTCACCAGGTCGTTCCGGCTGGAGACCGGGCAGCAGCGCGACCTGGCGTTCTCCATCCCGCTCCCCTACGAGCTGCCGTTCACGACCGTCCTCGGGCGGACGCTGCCCGGCTTCACGATCGGGATGTGCACCGAGGTCGACGCGGTCGGGCAGCCCGACCCGGGTGACGTCGACCCGATCTCGGTCGAGCCCCTCGAATCGCAGCAGTGGGTGCTCGCCGCGATCGCGCAGCTCGGCTTCAAGATCGGCAACGTGACGTTCGAGTCGTCGCGGCTGCGCGGCGTCTCCCAGCAGCTGCCGTTCCACCAGGAAATCCACATGTCGCCGCCGTCCCAGTACCGGGGACGGCTCGGCAAGGTCGGGCTCAGCTTCGTGGCGAGCCCCCGCACGATGGCGTTCGTGCTGCGCGCCGAAGACCGCACCGCCCCGTCCGACGACTCGTTCGGCGCGTTCCAGGTGCCGCACGCCGAGGCCGCCGAGACCGACTGGCAGCGCAAGATCGTCCAGTGGCTGGACGCCGCGACCGCGCTGCCCCCGGCCGCCGCGCAGGGCCACGCGCACGGGCCCGCGCCGTCCCCGTCCGGCGGGGCTCCGCTGCCGCCGCCCGGCGGCGCACCGAACTACTCGCCGCCGCCCGCCGGGCCGTCCCAGGGCGGCTACGGTCCCCCCGGCAACGCGCAGTTCCCGCCCCCCGCGCCCGCACCGGGCCAGCGCCCGC
>NZ_MKJY01000270.1 GCF_001942465.1 Actinomadura sp. CNU-125 | reverse complement strand
GCGCGGCCGCCGCCGCCACGGCCGCCGACCACCGCGGCGACCGCCCAGTACGGGCCCGCCACGAACCCCGACGCGGCCACCGCCGCGGCCACGACCGCGGCGGCCGCCGCACGCCGGTCCGGCTCAGTCCCGCGACGCATAACCCATCTCCCAGGCGTGCACGGCGACCCCGACGCGGTTCCGCGCGCCGAGCTTGCGCTGGACGCTCGCCAGGTGCGTCTTCACCGTCCCCGGCGAGATGAACAGCTCCGCCGCGATGTCGGCGTTGCTGCGGCCCAGCGCGACCTGCCCCGCGATCTCCTTCTCCCGCTCGGTGAGCGGCTCGCGCGGCGGCTCCGGCCGCCGCACCGGCTCGGTCACGTGCCGCAGCAGCCGCACGGTGATCGACGGGCTGATCAGGCTCTCCCCGCCCATCGCCGCCCGCACCGCCTCGATCAGCAGCGCCGGACCCGACCGTTTCAGGACGAACCCGGACGCGCCGTGCCGCAGCGCCGGATACACGTACTCGTCCAGGTCGAACGTCGTGAGGATCACCACCCGCACCCGGACGGGCGCGTCCGGCCCCGCGAGCCGCCGCGTCACCTCCAGCCCGTCCAGGCCGGGCATGCGGACGTCGACCAGCGCCACGTCCGGCCGCAGCCGCCCCGCCAGCTCCAGCGCCGCGACGCCGTCCGGCGCCTCCCCCACCACCTCGATGCCGGGATCGCTCCCGAGGATCTCCCGCACACCGCGGCGCACCATCTCCTGATCGTCGGCGATCAGGACCCGGATCGTCATTCTCCCCGCCGTCTCTTCTCGGACATCGCACCAGGATCGCCCCACCCGGACGCGACCGCCTCTTCCGTCCGGCGGATGTCGCACCGGCCCGTCCGCACGGCGCGGATTCATCGACTATGGATCACCGGCCGGTTATGCTCCGTACTTATACCTGCAAACGACACCCCAAGGGCAACGGATGAGTGTCGACGAAACGGCCCCCCTGCGCGTACTGGTGGTGGACGCGAACCCCCGGATCCGCGCCGACGTGATCGCCCTGCTGGAATCCAGCGACGAGCTCTCGGTCGTCGCCGAGACGTCCGACGCGTCCTCCGCCCTCGCCCTGACCGAACGGCTGCGCCCCGACATCGTCCTCGTGGACGCCGCCGCGGCGCGCCTCTCGACCGCGCTCAGCCGGGCGCGCCTGTTCGTCCTCGCCGCCGCGGCGACGCCGCCGTCGGGCCCGCCGTCCGGGACGGCGCGTGCGGGCATCTGGTGCCCGGCGCGTTCACCCCGCACGACCTGATCCGCGGCGTCCGCGACGCCTCCCGGGTGTCGCTCGGGCTGTCCGCCCGCGAGGCCGAGGTGATGGACCTCATCGCCACCGGCCGCTCCAACGGCGAGATCGCCCGGCAGCTCTTCCTCAGCGAAAAGACGATCAAGAACCATGTGAACCGCATCTACGCCAAGCTCGGCGTCAGCTCCCGCGCCACCGCCATCGCCCTGTGGCGGGGCATGATGAGCGTCATGCCCGCCAAGGACTGAAACCGATTCGCACTGGTCCACAGGGGCTGATACTGTTCTTCCTGTCGCCAGGGACACCGGCCACGGCCGGAGCCCCGATCGACAGGCGCCGTTAGCTCAATTGGCAGAGCAGCGGACTCTTAATCCGCGGGTTCGGGGTTCAAGTCCCTGACGGCGCACCCGTGCTTTCTGATCAGGGCGTTCTTCGGTCGCGAAGAGCGCCCTTACTGCTGTGTGCGGGTCGCGGGCGGACGACGGTGTTAACCCTCTCGTTATCCGCGATCTGAACCAATGAAGCCATGCGGATACTGGTGGCCGAAGATGAGCGCGCCCTCGCCGATCTGGTGGCCGAGGGACTGCGCGGGCGGGCGATGGCGGTGGACGTCGCCTACGACGGGGCGGGCGCGCTCGAACGCCTCTCGGTGAACGAATACGACGTGCTCGTGCTGGACCGGGACCTGCCCCGGGTGCACGGCGACGAGATCTGCCGGGAGCTGGCCCGGCGCGGCGAGCGGGTGCGCATCCTGATGCTGACCGCCTCCGGCGGGTTGCACGACCGGGTCGCCGGGCTGAACCTCGGAGCCGACGACTACCTCGCCAAACCGTTCGCGTTCGACGAGCTCGTCGCGCGGATCAACGCGCTCGGCCGCCGCACCGGCCCGCCGCTCCCGCCCGTCCTGGAGCACGGCGGCATCACCCTGGACACGGCCCGCCGGCAGTCCTTCCGCGACGGCCGGCACCTCCCGCTGTCGCCCAAGGAGTACGCCGTGCTGGAGGTGCTGATGCGCGCCCGCGGCACGATCGTCAGCACGGAGGAACTGCTGGAGCGGGCCTGGGACGAGCACACCGACCCGTTCACCACCGTCGTCAAGGTGACGATGAGCAAGCTCCGGTCCAAGCTCGGGGAACCCCCCGTCATCGTCACCGTCCCGGGAAGCGGGTACCGGCTGTGAGACGGCCACGGCTCCCCCGGCGGCTCCTCCCGATGCCCGCAGGCTCGGTGCGGACCCGGATGACGCTCCTCTACGGGGGCGTCTTCACGATCATCACCCTGGGGGTGCTGGTCGGCGCGCAGCAGATCCAGAAGCAGCTCAACGACCGCGCGGTGGACGGCTTCGTGTCGCCGGACTCCGTCGCCGCCGTCCCCTGCGGCCTGCGGCCCCCGGAAGCCCCCTGCTCGGCCGTCCCCCACGACGCCTCGGCCGCCCCGCCGCCCCGCTCGGACGGCCCCCCGACGCGGGTCTTCGCCCGGCAGGGCGAGGCGCTGCAGCGGGAACTGGAGCGGACGCAGCTGCTGATCACGCTGCTCGCCCTCGTGGTGATCATCGTGCTGGCGTTCGCGGTCTGCTGGTGGCTGACCGGACGGCTCCTGCGGCCGCTGCACCGCGTCACCGCCACCGCCCGCAGGCTGTCGCTGTCCACCCTGCACGAGCGGATCGCGCTGGGCGGCCCGCAGGACGAGCTCAAGGACCTCGCCGACACCTTCGACGCCATGCTCGACCGGCTGGAACGTTCGGTGGCGAGCCAGCGCCGCTTCGTCGCGAACGCGTCCCACGAGCTGCGCACGCCCCTGGCCGTCCAGCGGACCGCCATCGAGGTCGGCCTGGCCGACCCGTCCCCGGCGAAGGTGGCCAGGATCAAGGCCGAGCTGCTGCGCGCCACCGAACGTTCCGAGCGGCTCATCGAGGGACTGCTCGTCCTCGCCCAGGGCGAGCAGGAACCGGCCGTCCGGGCGCCGGTGAACCTCGCCGTCGTGGTCGGGCAGGTCGTCGGGGAGCACCTGCCGGCCGCCCGGTCGCGCGACGTCACCATCGCCACCGACGCCCGCCCCGTCACCGTCGAGGGCGACGAGGTGCTGCTCACGCGGCTGGTCGCCAACCTGGTGCAGAACGCGATCCGGCACAACCACCCCGGCGGGCACGTCCGGGTCGACCTGTCCCCCGAGATCGGGCTGGTGGTCCGCAACACCGGCCCCGAGGTGTCCCCGGACCAGGTCGGCGAGCTGTTCGAACCGTTCCGCAGACTGCACGCCGACCGGACCGGATCGTCCCAGGGCGCGGGCCTCGGGCTGTCGATCGTCGCCGCCATCACCGACGCCCACGGCGGCACCGTGCGCGCGACGGCCAACGGCAGGGGCGGCCTCTCCGTCGCCGTCGCGCTCCCCGCCCGCGAACCCGCCCTCCGGCTGAACCGCCCCTGACGATCAGCCGGGTGCCGCGCGCGTCAGCTCGCGGCGCCCGGCCCGGACTCGGCCGGGAACCGCTTGCCGCAGGCGGCGAAGGCCGCGACGAGCTTCTCGCGGGTGACCCCCGACTCCTCGACGGTGATGTCGATCGTCCCGGGCTCGGGGTCCTTGGCGTCGATGCCCTGCTGGCGCAGGCATTCGGCCTTCTTCAGCGCGCGGTCCTGGTCGGCCGCGGTGACGTCCTCGCCGGCGTCCTGGCTGGGGGCGAACTTCGCGCACGCCGCCCGCGCCGCCTCGTGCTCCGCGCTGGAGCCGGAGAGCGGGACGATCTCCTGCTCCCCCTCCTTCACGCCTGGGGGAACGTCGGGGAGCTCGACTCCGTGTTCCTTCATGCAGTTCTCGAACTTCTGCCGCTGTTGCCGGTCGGCCTGCGAGTCCGCGCCGGAACCTCCGCCGCCCTCGGTTCCGTCGCCGCCGCACGCGGTCAGGGTGAACACGGCGGCGGACAGGGCCGCCACGACGAGCATGGGTTTCTTCATGTCTCCAGAGTGGCCACCGGGAGGTTTCCCGCCGGTGACCGTCGCCCCGGCGCCGCCGGAGGCCCGCACACGCCGGAACGGGGTGCCTCCGCGCTCGTCCGGTCGAGCGTGGACCACCCTGCGACCGGCCTCGGGCGACCGGTCAGGTGGTGGCGAGCGCCTCGGTCGGGGAGAGGCGGGCGGCGCGGCGGGCCGGGTACACGCCCGCGAGGGCGCCGACGGCGACGGCGGCCAGGGCGCCTCCGGCGACGGCCGAGCCGGGCGGCGCGAGGGGCCAGCCGCGGAAGAACGCGTAACCGAGGCAGGCGGCCAGCCCGATGAGCACCCCGGCGGCTCCGCCGAGCCCCGACAGGGTCACCGACTCGGTGAGGAACTGCAGCCGGATCTGCCCGCGGGTCGCGCCGAGCGACCGGCGCAGCCCGATCTCCCGCCGCCGCTCCAGCACCGAGATCACCATGATGTTCGCGATGCCGACGCCGCCCGCGAGGAGCGTGACGGCGCCCAGCCCGAAGAACAGCGCGTTGAAGGTGCGCGTCGCGGCGGCCCGCGCGGTGAGCGCGTCCGACGGGCGGCCGACCTTCACCTCCTCCGGATGCTCCGGGTTGACGGTGCGGCCCAGCACGGCGCGCACCGACTGGACGCTCGCGTCCGTGGAGCGCTCGTAGAGCGTGGTGACGTTCCCGTCGAAGCCGAGCCGTTCGGCGTACGTCCAGCCGATCAGGGCCGAGCGGTCGATCTCGGGCGCGAGCGCGACCTCGTCGAGGATCCCCGTCACCAGGAACCACTGCCCGTCGATGTGGACGCGCTCGCCCGCGCCGTAGATCCCGAGCCGCTCGGCCGCGCCGGAACCGAGCACCACCGACGGGTAGCGGCTGGTCGCGGCGTTCAGGAACGCGCCGGACCGCACAGTGCCGCCGAGGGTTTCGAGCAGGTCGGTGCGGGCGGCGCGGACGGCGATGCCGCTCGTCGTCGACGCCGGGATCTTGTCGGTGCGGCGGACGGTCGCGTCCTCCACCAGGCCCGTCGCCGACACGCTCGTCACCCCCGCGATGCGGGAGACCATGCCCTCCGCGGTCGCGGGCAGCCGCGCGTCCTCGCCGGTCAGCGTCGTCCCGGGCTCGACGGTGAGCATGTTGGTGCCGAGCCGCTCGATCTCGGCCAGCAGCCCGGCGCGGCCCGCGGCGCTGATGCCGACCAGGGCGACCATGGCGGCGACGCCGATGGCGATGCCGAGCCCGGACAGCACCGCGCGCAGCGGCCTGCCGCGCAGCCCGTCGAGCCCGACCACGGCCAGGTCCCGGCCGCGGAGCCGGACCGGTTCCGGCAGCGGTTCCGGTAGCGGATTCATGCCCGCACCCCCGAATCGGCGAAGATCCGGCCGTCGCGGATCTCCAGGCGCCGCGGCAGGCGCCGCCGCGACCTCCGGGTCATGGGTGATCACCACGACGGCGGTGCCGTCCCGGTTGAGTTCGGTGAGCAGGTCCAGCACGCCCGCCCCGGAGACCGAGTCGAGGTTGCCGGTCGGCTCGTCGGCGAGGACGAGCGGCGGGTCGCCGACGACCGCGCGGGCGATCGCGACCCGCTGCTTCTCCCCGCCCGACAACTGCTGCGGCCGGTGGTCCATGCGGTGCGCGAGGCCGACGCGTTCCAGCGCCGTCCGCGCCAGCGCGCGGCGCCGCCGCGGCGGCAGGCCGTGGTAGAGCAGGCCGGTCGCCACGTTGTCCAGGGCGGACATGTGGGGGGTGAGGAAGAACTGCTGGAACACGAACCCGATCCAGCGGGCGCGGACCGCGGCGAGCCGCCGGTCGGGCATCTCGGCGACGTCGTGCCCCCGCATGAGGACCCGTCCGGTGCTCGGCCTGTCCAGCGTCCCCATCAGGTTCAGCAGCGTCGACTTGCCCGATCCGGACGGCCCGAGGATCGCCACCCGCTCGCCGGCGTGGACGGTGAGCGACACCTCGCGGAGCGCGCGCACCCCGCCGGGATACTCCTTGGTCGCGTTCTCCACCGCGACGACGGCGGCGCCGTCCGCGAACGCGTCGCCGGTGCTGAGCCCGTCGCCGGTCATGACCGCGGCACCTGCACCTTCATGCCCGCCTTCAGGTCGCCGCTCACCTCGACGCGGTCGCCGTCGAAGACGCCGAGCTCGACCGGCACCGGGGTGACCTTCCCGGCGGCGTCCACGACGTTCACCTTGTAGGTGCCGTCGGCCGACGCCAGCAGCGCGTTGATCGGGACGGCCAGCACGTTCTTATGCTCGGTGCCGGTGAACCCGACCGTCACCGGGGCACCGTCGAGGAGCTTCTCGCCGTTCTCGTCGTCCAGCGCGATGTAGACGGGAATGGTGGCGTTCGCCGTGCCCTGCCCGGTCTGCGCCTGGGAGTCGGTGTCCCCGGCGGTCGCCACCGAGCCGATCGAGGAGATCTTCCCTTCGACGGTCGCCCCGCCGGGCAGCGTGACCCGCACCCCGGCGCCGTCCCGGATCATGTTCTGGTCGGCGACCGGCACGTCCACCGTGATGCGCCGCTCGGTGCTGCTGGCGGTGAGGACCTTGCCGCCGGCGTTGTCGCCGAGGACGGCGTCGACCTCCTCCACCCGGATCGCGCCGCGCATCATCACGACGTCGCCGACCCCGACCGTCCCGGTCTGGTCGAGGCCCAGGTCCTTCTGCCAGGCCATGATGGCCGTGGTGGTCGCGTAGGTGAAGTCGCGGTCGACGGTCATGTGGTCGTTGTAGCCGAGCGCGTCGAGGTTGCGTTCCAGCTCCAGGACGTCGCGGCCGTCGGTCATGCCCGACTGCAGCGTCCGCCAGAACGGCGTCGGGCCGTAGAAGAGCGGGACCTTCTCGCCGTCCCGCCCGTACACCCGCTCGCCGCGCTCGATCACGGCGCCGGTCTCGGGCAGCCAGGTGAGCCGCCCGCCGCCCTGCCCCAGCACGGTGTAGCCGCCGGAGTAGCCGAGCGTGCCGTCCACCTCGGTGGTGTCGACCATGTCGGCCCGGGTGACCGCCGCGGTCGGCGGCGTCGAGGCCGCCCGCGCCGGAGTACCGCCGTCGTCGCGCACCGCGTACACCCGCCCGCCGCGCCGATCGCGAGGACCGCGAGCCGCCGAGCAGCGCCCAGAGGCCGCGGCGGCGCC
>NZ_MKJY01000269.1 GCF_001942465.1 Actinomadura sp. CNU-125 | reverse complement strand
GGCAACCGAAGGCGGTCGTCGGCGAGCCGGACCAGCACCCGCAGGACACGGGAGGCGCCCCCTCCCGGCCCGGACGCCCGCGAGCGGCGTCAGGCAACCGAAGGCGGTCGTCGGCGAGCCGGACCAGCACCCGCAGGACACGGGAGGCGCCCCCTCCCGGCCCGGACGCAGCACGCGATGTCGGGCAGCCGGATGCGGTCGTCGGCCAGTGCCTCGACCGCCGGTGAGCCGGGCGGGACGGTCGCACCCCGGGTCGTCCCGGCCGCCCAGGCGACGCCCGTCGCTCGTCGGCCTCGCTCGCCCTTCGCGAGCCGGACGTCGATGGTTCGGTCGTCGCGGAGACGTCGCGGCCCGGCTTTTCCTCAACTCGCGGACCATCGCCTACCACGTCCACAAGGCGTATCCGGAGCTAGGAGGCGTTCGTGGGCCGAAAGGAACCCGCAGGCCGTCGCGCACCACCTCCACCAGGCGTATCCGGAACCGGGACACGTTCGTGGGCCGGAAGGAACCCGCAGGCCGTCGTGTACCACCTCCACGAGGCGTATCCGGGGGTGGGACGCGTCGTGGTGCGGAAGGAGTCCGCGGCGCTGCCGCCGGGGTGAGGGGTCAGGCGAGGGTGCGGTCGAGGGCGGCGGCGAGGTCGGCGTTGAGGCGGTAGGCGGTGCGGACCTCGTCGATGACGCGGTCCTGTTCGGCGGGGCTCCAGGGGGCGGCGTCGAGGAGGGCGCGGTAGCGCTCCTTGAGCGCCTTCGGCTTCTCGTCGAACCGGTAGAAGCGGACGCCGTCGAGGTCGAGGTCGTAGGCGCGGGCGACGCGCGCGCCGATTGCCTGGCCGCCGGACAGGTCGCCGAGGTAGCGGGTGTAGCTGTGCGCGACGAAGCCGCCGGGCCAGTCGAAGCACACTTCGCGGAGCCGCGCGCAGTACGCGGCGGTGGCGTCGTCCGGCTCGATGCGGGACGCCCATCCGGGGCCGTGGAAGTGGACGAGGTCGGCTTCGAGGGCGGGGAGGCGACGGAGCCCGGCGAGGTCGAAGGGGGCGGCGACCGGGTCGTCCCCCAGGTGGTCGGCGGCCTGTTCGAGGACGTCGTAGACGAAGTGGAGCTGCGCGATGAGGGCGCCGTACTGGTCGCGGGTGAGGCGGCCGTCGAGGAGGGCGGTCATGTAGGGGGTGGTCTCGGTGGCGCCGTGGTCCGGACGGGTCGCGGCGCGCAGCCGGGCCGCGAACGGTTCGGCGGCGCGGCGCGCCTCCTGGTACATGCGCACGACCTCCTTGCGCACCTCGGCGCGTTCGGTGAGGCGGCGGCTCCACGGGATCCGGACGGCGACGTCGCGCCCGTCCGTGCGGGCGGTGAAGTCGGCGCCGTCGGCGTCGAGGCCGGTCATGGCGGCGGACGCGGCGCCCGGCTCGCCGCCGAGCGTCCGGACGATCAGCACCGAGTCGGCGGCGTGGTCGTCGTTCATGTGCCGGGTGATGGCGGCGACGACGTCCGGGGTGAACGGGTCGGTGGTGGTCATTGAGACTCCTCGGGTGGGGCGGCCGGACGCTCGGGGAGGATGAGCGGCCGGGACGTGCGGGGGTGCGGCAGCACTTCGATGGGGTGCCGGTACACGTCGCCGAGCAGGTCGGCGGTGAGCACGCGGCCGGGCGGGCCGCACGCGGCGACGCGTCCGCCGGACAGGACGGCGACGCGGTCGGCGTGCGCGGCGGCGAGGGTCAGGTCGTGGACGACGGCGAGGACGGCGTGGCCATTCGCGGCTTCGGCGCGCAGCAGGGCGAGCACGTGTTCCTGGTGGCCGATGTCGAGCGCGGCGGTGGGTTCGTCGAGCAGGACGGTCGCGGCGCACTGCGCGAGGACGCGGGCGAGGGCGGCGCGGGCCTGCTCGCCGCCGGACAGGGACGTGAAGGGACGGTCGGCGAACGCGGCGATGTCGGCCGCGTGCAGGGCGTCGGCGACCGCGGTGTCGTCGTCGTCCTCGGCCGGGGTCCCGGCCCAGGGCGCGCGGCCCATCCGGACGACCTCCTCGACGGTGAACCCGAACGCGAGCGAGTGCCGCTGCGGGAGGACGGCGCGGCGCATGGCCTGCTCGCGGGCGGTGTGCGCGTCGAGCGGGCGGCCGTGCAGGACGACGCGTCCGGACGCGGGCGCGGTGTCGCCCGGCACGGCCGCGAGCAGCGTCGACTTGCCCGCGCCGTTCGGGCCGACGAGCACGAGCGTCTCGCCGTGGCGGAGTTCGAGGTCGACGCCGTCCAGGACGGTCGCGCCGCCGCGCCGGACGGTGACGCCTCGGCGGCGAGCGCGACCGTGCCGGGCTCGCGGGGTTCGGGGAGGCGGGGCCGCCGCAGGAGCCGGATCACGGGCGGGCCCCGGCGCGGTCGCGGCGCAGCAGCCAGAAGAAGAACGGGCCGCCGACGAGGGACGTGAGGACGCCGAGCGGGAGTTCCTGGTAGGCGATGGACGTGCGGGCGACGACGTCCGCGACGACGACGAGCAGTGCGCCGCCGAGTGCGGACGCCGGGATGAGCGTCCGGTGGCCGGGACCGGCCACCATCCGGATCAGGTGCGGGACGACCAGCCCGACGAACGCGATGATGCCGCTGAACGCGACGGCCGCCGATGTGGTGAGCGCGATGACGGCGATGCCGGTGAAACGGAGCCGTTCGATGTCCACGCCGAGTTGCCGGGCGGGACGTTCGCCGAGCGCGAGGACGTCCAGGCGGCGGGCGCACGCGACCGCGACCGCGATGCCGACGGCCGCGCAGGGCGCGACGGCGGCGACGGCGGGCCACGTCGCCGACGCGAGACTGCCGAGCTGCCACGAGGTGATGGCGCGCAGCGCGTCGTCGGTGGACACGAACATCAGCAGGCCGAGCGCCGCCGTCGCGATCGCGTTCACCGCGATGCCGGTGAGCAGCAGCGTCACCGACTCGGTGCGGCCCGCCGCCCGGGACGCCGCGTAGACGAGGAGGGTCGTGGCGAGCCCGGCGACGAACGCCGCCAGCACGATCGTCCAGTTCCCGAACGCGCTCAACCCGAAGACGATCACGGTGGCGGCGCCGACCGCCGCGCCCCACGACACCCCGATCACGCCGGGTTCGGCGAGCGGGTTGCCGAACACGCCCTGCATCATCGCGCCACCGCAGCCGAGGGCCGCGCCGGTGACGACCGCGAGCACCACCCGGGGGAACCGCACGATCCACAGCGCGTTCTCCGCCTGCGGCCCGGACGGTTCGGGGCCGACGTCGAGCCCGATCCGGTGCGCGATCGACCCGAGCACCTCGGCGGGCGGGATGCGCACCTGCCCGAGCCCGGCGGCGACCACGACCGTCACGACGAGCGCGACGCCGAGCGCCGAGCAGCAGCGGCGCCGGGACCCGGCGCCCGCGCGTCCCGGCGGGCCGCTCCCGCCCGTCCGAACGCCCGGCCTCGGTCGCGTCGTCCACATCGGCCGTCTGCGTCATGACACCTCGCAGATAGGAATGATCAACCCGAAGCGGCGCCCGATCAAGACCGGTTTCGGGGGTGACGGGATATTCGTCCGGGTCATGGGTGGTCGCAGGGGTGGTGGAGGGCGGTGGCGAGGGCTTCGATGACCTCGCCGGTGCGGGGGCCGAAGGTGAGGAGGCCGCCGTCGTCGCGTCGACGACGCGGCGGTTGCGGCCCGCCGGGGTCTGCGCGACGCCGGGGAGGTCGACGAGGCCGTCGACGCCGCCGACCGACGCCAGGCCCTTGGTCAGCACGAGGATCACGTCGGGCGCCGCGTTGATCATCCCCTCGCTGGTGAGGGGCCGGAAGCCCTGGAGCCCGGCGGCGGTCCCGGCGTCGACGCGCCGACGGCCTCGATGAGGGCGTCGGAGCCCGCGCCGTCGCCGCCGATGAGGTAGACGCCCGCGGTGCCGCGCAAGTAGAGGAACGCGACGCGGAGCGGGCGGGACGAGGCCGTGGCGTCCGTCCGCGCGGCCTCGACCTGCCGGTCGATGCGCGTGCGGAGCGCCTTCCCGGCGTCCGGGACGCCGAGGGCTTCGGCGACGGCGGTGACGTGCTCGCCGATCGCGGGCAGCGTCTGCTCGTCGCCGATCATGACGACGGGGATCCCGGACGCGCGGAGCTGGTCGAGGGCCTCGGGCGGGCCGATGCCCGCGTCGGCGAGCACGACCGTGGGGTTCAGCCGCAGGATCGCCTCGGCGGACAGGTCGTGGCCGTTGTTGGTCACGAGGGGGAGGTCGCGGGCGGACGGGAACGTGGTGGAGGCGTCGCGGCCGACGACGCGGTCGCCGAGGCCGAGGCTGAACACGATCTCGGCGAGCGACCCGTACATGTTGACCGCGAGGACGCGGTCGGCGCTGCGGACGGTGACCTCCCGGCCGTCCGCCGATTCGACCGTGGCGGGCAGGTCGGGTTCCGGCGCGGGCTTCACCGGGTCGACGTCGCCCGCGGTGCGGACGGTCGACGGCCCGCACTTCGCGGCGGCGTCGGTGACGGAGTCGTCCCCGAAGGAGGCGGTGCCCGCCGCGCAGCCGGTGAGCAGGACGAGCGAGAGGAGGGCGGCGGCGACGATCCTCACGGCGTCGGCTCCCCGGTCGCGGTTCTCCGGCGGCGGAGGGCGAGGGTGCCGCCGAGCGCGACGACGGCGACGGCCGCGGCCGCGCCGCCCGCCCACGCGACGGCCGGGACGCCGCCCTCGTCGAACGTGATCGGCACGCGGACGTCCTGGGTGCGGTCCTGGCCGCGGGTGTGGTCGGCGCGGGTCGCGACCACGCAGCGGGTCCGGGCGCAGTCGACGGTGTCGTTCAGCGCGCCGGTGACGCTCAGCGCGACCTCGAAGGATCCGTCGGGGCCGTACTTCTCGGCGAGGTCCTTGCCGTACGGAGGCGGGTCGTCGGAGATCCAGTGGGACGCGCCGGTCGAGCCGGTCGTGTCGGCGCCGCCGCCGCAGGGGGACGGGGCCTTGCCCGGCCCGTTGTCCTTGCAGAAGGCGACGTAGATGCCCTTGCCGGCGTCGAAGCCGTGGCCGGTGACGGTCACGGTGGTGGCTTCGCCGGCGGGCAGTCCGGTCGTCTCGGACACCGTGAGGGTCTGCCCCTCGGGGCCGTTGGCCGAGCCCGTACCGGCGAGGACGGGCGTGCCGAGGACCGTCGTGACGGCCAGTCCGGCCGTCCCGAGCAGGACAGGGATTCTCATCGTCTGAACCGTTCTTCCAGGTCGGCCCCTTGCCGCCGAGTGATCGTTACCTTAGCTTAGGCTCACCTAAGTTTCATTAGGTAAGGCTTACCTACTTAAGGGGTTGAGGGCCGTGGGTCGGCGCGTCACCGGTGCGATCGGCACGCTCGCCGTCGCCGGTCTGGGGCTCGTCGCGGTCGCCGGACCGGCGCACGCGGCGTCCCTCCGCGTGTCCGAGACGTCCGGTCTCGACCCCGCCGGGCAGTCCGTGACCGTCACCGGCTCCGGCTTCGACCCCGACCGCAACTCCGGTTTCGGGGTGTACGTCGTGTTCGGGCCGCGCCGCGCCGATTTCCACCGGAACGCGAACGCGTTCGGGTCGGCCGTCTGGGTGCACAAGGGCGGTGGCGGTGGCGGCGGTGGCGGTGGCTCGCAGGCGAAGATGAGCGCGTCCGGCACGTTCACGGTCACGCTGACGGTGAAGGCCCGCTACACCGACGGGGACGGACGGTCCGTCGACTGCGCCGCCGCGCGCTGCTACGTGATGGCGATGGCCGCGCACGGCGTCGCCGACCGCAGCCAGGACGCGTTCGTCCCGATCACGTTCCGCGGCACCGGCTCCGGCACCGGCCCCGGCTCGGGCGGCGGCTCGGGCAGCGGCTCCGGCTCGTCCTCGCCGGGGGGACGAGATGACGGCAGCGCGGGTGCAGGCTCACCTACCGGTTCGGCCGGTACCGCAGGTGCCGCGGGCGCCGCAGGCTCCGATGCCGCAGGTGCCGGGGGTGCCGGGGGTGCCGGAGGTCCCTCGACCACGCCCGGCGGGACGGCGAGCGCGGCGCCGCAGGCGTCCGCCGCCGGGGCCGGGGCCGGCTCGCCGCCGCCGCCCGGTCCGTCCGGGTGACCGCGTCCGGAGAGCCCGCGGGGTCGCCGTGGCCGTTCTGGCTGTCGGTCGCCGCCGTCGCCGCCGCCGGTCTCGCCGTCCAGCCGCCTGGCGCGCGGGCGTCCACGCCGCCCCTGAACCCCGCTCGATCCCGCGGCGTGAATCCATGCCGCGGTCCCCCCTCTCCGAAGGAGAACGCATGCACATCGCGCGAAGAAGCGCCGTCCTGGCGGGCACGGCCCTGCTCGGGCTCGGCCTGACGGCGGCGCCCGCCCTCGCGGCCGGTCCCGCCACGACCGTGAGCCCCACGGCCGACGCCGACCCCGCCGGACAGGACATTCAGGTCACCGGGTCCGGTTTCGACGCGAACGCCAACAACGGGTTCGGCGTTTACGTGGCGTTCGGGCCGAAGAACGGCGCCGACTGGTACCTGAACGCGAACGCGTACCAGGTCACCAAGTGGGTGCACAAGAACGCGTCGGGCAGCGCCGGCCAGGCGAAGATGAACGCCGACGGCACGTTCGACCTGACCCTCACCGGCGTCAAGGCGCAGTACACCGACGGCGACGGCAACCCGGTCGACTGCCTGGTCACGCAGTGCTACGTCCTGACGTTCGCCGCGCACGGCTCGCCCGACCGCAGCCAGGACACCGCCACGCCCGTCACGTTCGTCGGCGGCGAAAACCCGGAGGAGCCCGGAGAGCCCGGAGAGCCGGGCGAACCCGGCGAGCCGGGCGAACCGGGTGAGGGCGGCGGCAGCGCCGACCAGCGGATCACCGCGAACGTCACGCGGACCGGGGCGCTCAGCATGGCCGTGGACGGGACGGACGTGACGCTCTCGGACGCCGCGCCCGGCGGGCACGCGACCGGCGAACTGAACCGGGCCACCGTGACCGACGCGCGCGGCACCGACGCGGGCTGGAACCTCGTCGGGCAGATGGGCGACCTCGTCTCGTCCGACGGCGGCGCGATCCCGGCGGCGAACCTCGGCTGGACGCCGTCCGCCGCGGTCGTCGAGGACGGTTCGGGCGCCGCCGTCACCGCGGGTCCGCAGGTCACGGGGCTCGGCGGCGCGCAGACGCTGGCGACGTCGGCCGCCGGATCCAGCGGCGGCGTGTTCACCGCCGGTGCGGCGCTGAACCTGCTGATCCCGGCGGGCGTCAACCCCGGTTCGTACACCGGCACGCTCACCCTCACCCTTTCCTGATCCCTCCCCGACCGGGTGCGGCGCCGTTCCCTCCCCCTTTCGGCGCCGCACCCCCGAACTCCACGGCGGAGCCCACCATGACCTCCTCGCCCGTCCTCGCGGCCCGCGCCGCGTCGGCCACGGCTGCGGCCGCGCTGC
>NZ_MKJY01000268.1 GCF_001942465.1 Actinomadura sp. CNU-125 | reverse complement strand
GAACCGGGGCAACGGGGGGAGCCGACGGCGTCCCGAACACGTTGGTGGCCGCATCGGGGCGGGACGCCCCGCCCGCCGCGCCCGCGCCACCCGTCCCGGTCGGGCCCGGCGGCGTCCGGACGGGTCGACGTGCGGCATCCGTCCCGTGCTGAGCGACGCCCGGATCCGCAGCGCGCGCTCGGCCACCGCCGCCGCGCTCCGCGGACGCCCCTCGGGCGCCTTCGCCAGCATCTCCATGATGAGCGCGCGCGCCGTCTCCGGCACGTGCGCGGGCAGCGGCGGCGGCGCGTCCCGGACGTGCTTGAGCGCGACCTCCACCGGCGTGGCGCCGTCGAACGGCGGCGTGCCGACCAGGCACTCGTACGCGACGACGCCCAGCGAGTACAGGTCGGCGGCCGGGGTCAGCTCGCCCGCCTGCGCCTGCTCCGGCGAGATGTAGTGCGCGGTGCCCATGACCATGCCGGTCTGGGTCTGCGACGCCTCCGCGAGCCGCCGCGCGATCCCGAAGTCGGTCAGCTTCAGCGTCCCGGTCGGGGAGATCATCAGGTTCGCCGGCTTGACGTCGCGGTGCACGATCCCGAGGTCGTGCGCGGCCGACAGCGCCCGTCCCGCCTGCACCAGCAGGTCCAGGACGGCCTCCAGCGGCAGCCCGCCGTCACGTGCGAGGATCTCGTCGAGCGGCTCGCCCTGCACGAGTTCCATCACCAGGTAGGTGCGGCCGTGCTGCTCGCCGAAGTCGAACGCCTGCGCGATCCCGTCGTGCCGCAGCGCCGCCGCGAACCGTCCCTCGGCCTCGAACCGCCACCGGGCCCGCGCGTCGTCGTCCAGTTCGACGCGCAGCAGCTTCACCGCGACGTCCCGGCCGAGCTGATCGTCGCGGGCCCGCCAGACCTCGCCCATCCCCCCGGTGGCCAGCCGCTCCAGCAGCCGGTACCGGTTGTTCAGGACGAGGCCGGGGGTCACTACTTCAGCACCTGCCGCATGATGGCCCCCGCGACCGGACCGGCACCGCTCGCACCGGCGCCCGCTCCTTCGGTCATGACGGCGAACGCGTACTTGGGGTCGTCCATCGGGCTGAACCCGACGAACCAGCGGGCGTTCGGGATGCCTTCGCCCTGCTCGGCGGTACCGGTCTTACCGGCGATGTTCATGCCCCGCAGGTTGCCGGCGGTGCCCTCGTTGACGACGGCGCGCATCCAGTCCTGGAGCTCCTTCGCCTGGTCTTCGGTCATCGCCTTCTTGTACTGCCGCGGTTCGGCGTTGTAGACCTCGCTCTGGTCCTGCGCCAGCGCCTTCTCCACCACGTACGGGTTCATGATGACGCCGTCGTTGGCGACGGCCGCCGCGACCATCGCCATCTGCAGCGGCGTGGACTGCACGTTCTCCTGGCCGATGCCGGAGCGGGCCGTCGCGTCCAGACCGGTCTTGATCGTCTTGCCGTCGGCGGTGGTGACCTCCACCGGGATCGCGCTCTTGGCGGCGAAGAAGTTCGGCTCGATCTCGACGCGGTCGCCGAAGCCGAACCGCTCGCCCTCGTCGTGCATCTTCTGGATGCCGAGTTCCATCGCCATACGCCCGAACGAGCTGTTGCAGGACTCGACGAACGCCGCGCGCAGCGGCGCGCGGCCGCCGCAGGCCCCGCCCTCGTGCGAGTCGGGCAGCGGCGTGTTCCCCTCCGGCAGGGTCAGGTCACTGGTGTCGACCGGGGTGGAGGCGTTCATCCCCTCCTGCAGCCCCAGCGCCGCCATCAGGATCTTGAAGGACGACCCGGGCGGGAACGTCTGGCTCAGCGCGTTGTCGACCAGCGGCTTCTGCACGCCGTCGCCCTCGTTCAGCTGCTCCAGCCGCTTCGAGCTCTTCTCCGCCCGCGGGTCGTTGGCGAACTGGTTCGGGTCGGCCGACGGCCACGACGCCGCCACCTTGAGCGCGCCCGTCTCGACGTCGATCACCACCGCGCCGCCGCGGCGGCCCGGCGCCGTCGCCTGCTTCAGCTCCTTGTAGGCGGTGCGCTGCGCGTCCGGATCGATCGACAGTTCCAGGTCGGCGCCCTCGGCGGACTTGCCGATGAACGTGTCGAACCAGCGCTGGTTCTTGATCCGGCTGTCGTCCCCGGACAGCAGCTCCGAGTACGCGCGCTCCACCTGCGTCGCGCCGCCCTGGAAGTAGCCGGTGACCGGGAAGAAGATCGCCCCGTCCTTGTAGACGCGGCCGTACTCCTCGTCGTCGATCTCCTTGGACGACACCAGCACCTCGCCGCCCGCGCTGATCTGCCCGCGCGGCTCCTTGAAGATGTCGGAGTACAGGCGCGGGTTGTTCGCGTCGGTCCGCAGATCTTCGGCCTGGCTGCCCTGCACGTAGTTGACCTGGGCCATCAGGCCGAAGATCAGCAGCAGCGCGAAGATCGCCACACGCCGGATCGGCTTGTCCATGTTCATGGGCGGCGGATCACCTCGTGCTCACGATCTGGGTCATTCCTTCGTCCTGAATCGCCTGGGGTGCGGGTTTGCGGGCGTCATGACTCATCCGCACCAGGATCGCGATCAGAATCCAGTTCGCCATCATCGACGAACCGCCCTGCGACAGGAACGGCGTCGTCAGACCCGTCAGCGGGATCAGCTTCGTGACACCGCCGACGATCACGAACACCTGCAGCCCCAGGACGAACGAGACGCCGCCCGCGAACAGCTTCAGGTACGAGTCGCGCGCCGCCACGGCCGTCTTCATGCCGCGCTGCACGATCAGGGCGTAGATCAGCAGGAGGGCCATCAGGCCCGTCAGCCCGACCTCCTCGCCGATCGAGGTGAAGATGAAGTCGCTGAACGCCAGCGGCGTCCGCCACGGCTCGCCCTGGCCGAGACCCGTGCCCAGCACGCCGCCCTCGCCCAGCGAGAACAGCCCCATCATCAGCTGCCGGCTGTCGGAGAAGGAGCCGCCCAGCTCGTTGCAGGCCGCGAGACCGGCCCCCTGGACGCCCTGGGCGTCGAACTTCTGGAAGATCTCGGTGTTCGGGTTGACCGGGACGACCTCGCCGCTCTCCAGCAGGCAGCCGCCGTCGAAGTACGCCTCAGGGTTCTGCCAGATGCTGATCCGCTGGTCGACGTGGCCCATGAACGGCAGCTGCATCGCGATGAACACGCCGACGGCCAGCAGCCCGAGACCGATCACGATCCACGACAGCCGCTGCGTCGCGATGTACAGCAGTCACACGAACAGCCCGAAGAACAGCAGCGCCGTACCGAGTTTCTGCACGAACAGGACGCCCAGGCAGAAGAACCAGATCACCAGAACCGGCCCGAGGTCGCGCAGGCGCGGGACGCTCAGCGGGCCGAACTTCTTGCCGATCAGCGACATCGCCTGCCGCTTGTTCACGAGATAGCCGGCGAAGAACGCCACCATCATCAGCTTCGCGAACTCGGCGGGCTGCAACCCGCCGACACCCGGGATCTGGATCCACACGCGCGCGCCGTTGACCGTGTTCCCCAGGCCGGGGACGATCGGCAGCAGCAGCATGATGATCGCGCCGAGCCCGATGAGGTAGGTGTAGCGCTGCGCGGTCTTGGGCGTGAACGACAGCGGGGCGTCGGTCTTGTCGGTGTCCCGCATGATCAGCAGGGCGGCGACGAACAACGCGATACCGACGAACGTCCAGATCAGCTGGTCCTGCGCGTTCGCGGCGTCCTTCAGGACCTCGCCGTTCAGCGCCGCCTGCTTCCAGTCGGCGCTGGTCTCCAGGTCGAGCCGGTAGATCATCGCGAAGCCGATGCCGTTCAGCGCGACCGCCAGCGGCAGCAGCAGCGGGTCGGCGTACGGCGCGAACTTCATCTGCACGAAGTACGCCGCGATCGCCAGCACCACCAGCCCGCCGCCGTAGCCGAACATCCCGACCGGGATGCTCCCGTCGCGGGCGAGGCCGACCTCCGCGAACGCCGACAGCGTCAGGACCATCGCGAAGACGAGCAGCACCAGGGACGCGGCGTTGCGCCGCTGGTACGGCAGGCGTGCCCTGATCTGCTCCCCGATCGAACTCACCTGGGCGTCCCCCCATCGGACGGACAGCCCTGCAGCTTCGAGTCGCCCGCCTTGCAGGCGTCCCGGTGGTCACCGAGCTCCTGCAGCTTCGCCTGTGCCTCCTGCTCGCTGCCGAACACCAGCTTGCCGCCCGTGACGGCGGCGCGGTCCTCGGTGGGCAACTCGCTCACCGCGATCTCGCTGCCCTTGATCTTCTTGGGCTCGCAGTGCTGCTGGTTCGCGCCCTTGACGATGACGACGTTGTTCTTCTCGGTCGTCACGGCGTACTTGCACACGCTCTGCTGAAGCTGCGCCACGTCGCCCGGGCCGGAGACCGTGTAGGTCTTCTCGACCTTCTTGCGCTGGGCCTCCGGCAGGTCGGCCAGCAGGATCGGCGGGTTCGGCTGGTCCTTCGCGGCCGCCTTGCGGGACAGGTCCAACCCCGGGACGTCCTGCGGCGTGCCGCGGAAGAGCACGACCTGGCCGTTCTCCGCGCCGATGTAGTAGCCGCTCTTCACGTTCTGCAGCAGCATGAATCCGCCCGCGCCGATCCCGAGGACCACCACACCGGCGACCACCAGCAGCCACGTCCATTTCCGGACGCCGCCGCCCCGCTTCGCCTTCGCGGGGGCGGCCTGCGGCATCGCGCCCGGCGGCGGCATCTGGTCGGCCGACGGATCGCCGATCGGCTCGGCCCCCGGCATCGGCGGCGGCCGCTCGTCCACCGCCACCGGCGGCTGCGGCCGCGTGTCGCGCAGTTGCGCGGCCCGTCCGGCGGGCGTGTCGGCGGGACCGGCCGGCATCGTGGTGCCCGGGCCGCCCGGCGGTTCCCGGCGGCGGCGCGGTCGGCGGCGGCCCCGACCGCCTGCCCCGGCCCGCCCGTCGGCGGCTGCCGTTCCAGGTCGACGACGTCCGCCACCACGCACGTGATGTTGTCCGGTCCGCCGCCGCGGTTCGCGAGGTCGATGAGCTGCCGGTCGCCTGGTCCGGTTCGACCACGTCCGTCAGCACCTGGAAGATCGTCTCCGCGGTGACGACGCCGGACAGGCCGTCCGAGCACAGCAGGTACCGGTCGCCGGCCTGCGCCTCCCGCAGCGACAGGTCCGGATCGACCTCGCCGCGCCCGTCCAGCGCGCGCAGCAGCAGCGACCGCTGCGGATGCGACGCGGCCTCGTCCGGGCTGATGCGCCCCTCGTCGACCAGCGACTGGACGAGCGTGTGGTCGTGCGTGATCTGGAAGAGGCTGCCGTCGCGCAGCAGGTACGCCCGCGAGTCGCCGATGTGGACGAGCGCCACCTGGTCGCCCGCCCACAGCATCGCCGTCAGCGTCGTGCCCATGCCCTGCAGCGCCGGATCGGACTCCACGATCCGGTGCAGGTTGTCGTTGGCCGCTTTGACGGTGTGTTCCAGCGCCGCCAGCAGCTCGTTCGCGGGCAGGTCCTTGTCGAGCCGGCGCAGCGCCTCGATGGCCGCGGCGCTGGCGATCTCCCCGCCGACGTGCCCGCCCATCCCGTCGGCCACGGCGAGCAGATGCGCGCCCGCGTACGCCGAGTCCTCGTTGCCCTCGCGCAGCATGCCGACGTCGGAGCGCGCGGCGTAGCGGATTCCCAGAGTCATTTGCGCAGCTCGATCACGGTCTTGCCGATACGAATGGGGACGCCCGGCGGCACCGGCATCGGCCGGCTCACCTTCGTGCGTCCCAGGTAAGTCCCATTGGTCGAACCGAGATCTTCCACGATCCACTGACCGTCCTGCGCGTAAATTCGGGCATGAGTGGTCGAAGCGTAGTCGTCGGTCACGACCAGTGTGGAGTTGTTCGCCCGGCCGATGCTGATGGGGACCCCGGTGAGGTCGATGACGGTTCCCGCACGTTCGCCCTGCACGACGACGAGCTTCGTCGGCGCCCCCTGCTGGGCGCCGGCCTGCTGCTGCGGCGGCGGCTGCGGTGCGCGCGGCGGTCTCGCCGCCGCCTTCTGCGGGCGCGGCGACGACGCGCGCGAAGCCGCTCGCGTGGCGGCCTTCGAGCCGAACAGGTCGGCCCTGATCACGCCGACGGCCGCGATGACGAATAGCCAGAGCAGCGCGAGGAACGCCAGCTTGATCAGCGTGAGGGTGAATGGGGACATCGGAGTCGGGGTTACTCCCTATCGCGGCGGAACACAAGTGTGGTCCGGCCCATCGTGACCCGGGACCCGTCGACCAGCGTCACCCGCCGGATCGGCTGCCCGTTCACGAAGGAGCCGTTGGTCGACCCTAGATCCACGACGACGATTTCGGGACCTTCTACGCGGATCTCGGCATGGTGCCGGGATACGCCCGGATCGACAAGGCGCAGGTCGCAGTCCGTCCCGCGGCCGAGCAGCGTGACGGGCGTGTTGATCTCATATGTCCGCTGCGTGGTGTCGGCCCCCTCCACCGCGGTCGTCACCAGCAGGCGCGGATGGCCGCCGAAGGCCCCGCCGCCGCCCTGCGGCACGTTGCTCGGCGACGAGCGGATCTCCCCGCCCTCGACCGTCGAGCCCCTGATCACGCCAGATCTGATCCGGAACATGCCCGTGGCCAGATCGTCAGTGTTCTCGAACCGGACGCGCACCGGCCCCACGAAGGAGTACCCCTGCTCCTTCGCGTACTCCCGTGCCAGGTTCGCCAGCTCCTGGCTCAGGCTGTCGGCGTAGACCTGCAGCCGCTGCCCGTCCTGCTGAGAGATATCGACGACGAAGTCGTTCGGTACGAGCGTGCGGCCCTGTGCCACGATCGCCGCCCGATCGTCCATCTCGCGCTGCACAGCACTGGCCACCTCGACCGGCTGCAGCTCCGACTTGAAGGCACGGGCGAAGGCTCCTTCGACCATGCCCTCGAGCCTTCGCTCGAAGCGCTGAATGACGCCCACGGGCACCTCCCTTCCCCACTGGTAGACGATCGTATAGGTGCAAAGGTTCGCTCGAAGTATCGAGTTGTCAGACCAGTGCTCTGTACGTGCTAGCCTTTTCGAGCACCCGGAGACGGGTCGACACTCGCGGGCGAGTGGCGGAACGGCAGACGCGCACGGTTCAGGTCCGTGTGTCCGAAAGGATGTGAGGGTTCAAATCCCTCCTCGCCCACCAACGGCAGGTGACGCAAGTCCCCTCCCATAGTGGCGTAATCAGCCCCCACGCGACAGCGTGGGGGCTCTTTTGCGTCCGAGGCGGCACGACCGGGCGTCCGGAGGGGGTCAGTCGGTCTGCAGGGCGATCCGGACCGTTTCCGCGCTCGGGGCCGGCCGGTGGTCGGTGTCGATGCGGAGGCGGTGGAGGACGCCGGTCCAGGGGAAGGGCGGCTCGTACCCGTCGCAGACGGGCAGGCCGCGGTCGCGTCCGAGGGTGATCGACGCGCCGCCGTGCTGCCAGGCGAAGGGCAGGGTGGGCGCCTCGGCGGTCGCCACGCCCTGGCCGTCGACGACGGCGTCGACGTCGAGGCCGCCGGGCCGTGGCCGTAGCCGCACGCCCGCCTCGTGGCGGCCGGGCGGGAGG
>NZ_MKJY01000267.1 GCF_001942465.1 Actinomadura sp. CNU-125 | reverse complement strand
CCGCGCGCTCGCCGGGCGCGGGCGGCGCCCGCGTCACCGCAGTGGAGGCCCGCGACGACGAGGGGCGGCGCGCGCTCGCCGCCGAACTGGAGGCCCTCGGGGTCACGGTCGGCTCGGCGACGGCGACACCCTCCCCGAGGGCGTCGACCTCGTCGTGACCTCGCCGGGCTGGCGTCCGGACGTCCCGCTGCTCGCCGCGGCGGCCGCCGCCGGGATCGAGATCATCGGCGAGGTCGAGCTGGCGTGGCGGCTGCGGCCCGCCGAGGGCGCGGCGCCCTGGCTGGCGATCACCGGGACGGACGGCAAGACCACCGTCGTGCGGATGCTGGCGTGCATGCTCGCCGCCGCCGGGCTCGACGCCCTCGCCGTCGGCAACGTCGGCACCCCGATCGTCGAGGCGGTCGCCGCGGACCACGACGTCCTGGCCGTGGAGCTGTCGAGCTACCAGCTGCACTGGTCGAGCTCGCTCGCCCCGGCCGCGGCCGCCGTCCTCAACGTCGCGCCCGACCACCTCGACTGGCACGGGTCCATGGACGCCTACGTCGAGGCCAAGGGCAAGATCTACGCGCCCGGCTGCGTCGCCGTCCACAACGCCGACGACGTCACCTCCACCGCCCTCGCGGAGAAGGCCCCGGGCGTCGAGCGGCGCGTCGGGTTCACCCTGCGGGTGCCGCGGCCCGGCGAACTCGGCGTCGTCGAGGAACTGCTCGTCGACCGGGCCTACACCGCCGACCCCGCGACCGAGGCGGCCGAGCTGGCCGCGCTCCAGGACGTCCGGCCGTTCGCCCCGCACAACGTCGCGAACGCGCTCGCGGCGGCCGCCCTCGCCCGCGCGTACGGGGTGCCGCCCGAGGCGATCCGGGACGGGCTGCGCGCGTTCGTCCCCGACCCGCACCGGATCCAGCACGTCGCCGACGTCGGCGGCGTCGCCTACGTCAACGACTCCAAGGCCACCCAGCCGCACGCCGCCGCCGCGTCCCTGGCCGCCTACGAGCCGATCGTGTGGATCGCGGGCGGCCTGCTGAAGGGCCTGGACGTCGACGACCTGGTCCGATCGTGCGCCGGGCGGCTGCGCGGGGCGGTGCTCATGGGCCGCGACCGGCGGCGGATCGCCGAGGCACTCGCGCGACACGCGCCGGATGTCCCGGTCGTGGACGTCGCCGACACCGACACTGGGGCCATGGAACGCGTCGTCACCGAAGCCGCCGGGCTCGCCCGTCCCGGCGACACCGTGCTGCTCGCCCCCGTCGGGGCCTCCTTCGACATGTTCGCCAACTACCCGGCCCGCGGGGACGCGTTCATCGCGGCCGTCGAACGGCTCGCCGCGGGCCGCGACGGGGACGCCCGGTAGGGCGCGGCGCGATGGCCTCCCCACCGGCCGACTCCGTACCGGCCGACCAGGGGGCCTGGCGTCCCCGGTCCCGGCTCGGGCCGCGCGAGCGCGCGGTCGCCGCCGTCGGCCTCCTCGACCGTCCGCTCACCTCCTACTACCTCGTGCTCGGCTGCACGGTGCTGCTGGTCGCGCTCGGCCTGACGATGGTGCTGTCGGCGTCCAGCGTCGAGCAGCTCCAGGCGACCGGCTCGGCGTACACGCTGGTGCAGAAGCAGGCGCTGTGGGTGGCCATCGGGCTGCCCGGCATGTGGCTGGCGTCCCGGCTCCCGGTGAAGACGTTCCGCGCCCTCGCCTACCCGCTGCTGCTGGTGTCGATGGTGGGGCTCGCGCTCGTCCTGGTGCCCGGCCTCGGCCGCAGCGCCTGGGGCGCGACCCGCTGGATCGACCTCGGCCCCGTGCAGATCCAGCCGTCCGAACTCGGCAAGCTCGGGCTCGTCCTGTGGGGCGCCGACCTGCTCGCCCGCAAGGAACGGCTCGGGCAGCTCACCGAGTGGCGGCCGCTGCTGGTGCCGCTGCTGCCGGGCGCCGGGTTCCTGGTGCTGCTGGTCATGCTCGGCAGCGACCTCGGCACCACGCTGGTGCTCCTGACGATCTTCCTCGCGCTGCTGTGGGTGGTCGGCGCGCCCGGACGGCTGTTCGTCGGAATGGCCGGGATGGTCCTGCTGCTCGTGGCGATCCTCATCGTCGTCGAGCCCTACCGGATGCAGCGCCTCACCGGGTTCCTCGACCCGTCCGGCAACCGCCTCACCACGAACTACCAGAGCGTCCAGGGCTTGTACGCCATGGCGTCCGGCGGCGTGTTCGGGACGGGCCTGGGGGAGAGCCGCGCGAAGTGGGACTACCTTCCCCACGCCGAGACCGACTTCATCTTCGCGATCGTGGGGGAGGAGCTCGGGCTCGTCGGCACCCTCGTCGTGCTGAGCCTGTTCGGGCTGCTCACCTACGCGGGCCTGCGCGTCGCCAAGCGCGTCCAGGACACCTTCACCCGGCTCGCCGCCGCCGCGGTCACGGCGTGGCTCGTCGTCCAGGCCGTGATCAACATCGGCGCCGTCATCAATGTCCTGCCCATCACCGGGATCCCGCTGCCGCTCGTCTCCTACGGCGGTTCCGCGCTCATCCCCACGCTGCTCGCGCTCGGGATGCTGCTCGCCTTCGCCAAACGCGAGCCCGGCGCGAGGCAGGCACTCTCCGCACGGGGCCCCGGACCGGTCGTGAGGGCTCTAAGCTGGCTGGGCCTGGCACGTCGGTGATTTTCATGAGGAGTTGTCAACGAGCATGAGGGTTGTCCTGGCCGGCGGGGGCACCGCCGGACACATCGAGCCCGCGCTGGCCCTCGCGGACGCGCTGCGCCGCAACGACCCCAATACCGGGGTCGTCTGCCTGGGCACCGAGCGCGGCCTGGAGACCCGGCTGGTCCCGCAGCGAGGGTACGAGCTCGCGCTGATCCCGCCGGTGCCGCTGCCGCGCACGCTGACCCCCCAGCTGCTCACGGTGCCCGGACGGCTGCGCGGTGCGATCAACGCGGCGGCGTCCGTCATCGACCAGGCGCAGGCCGACGTCCTCGTCGCTTCGGCGGCTACGTCGCCACGCCCGGTTACCTCGCCGCCCGCAAGCGCAAGATCCCCATCATCGTGCACGAGGCCAACCCCAAGCCCGGCCTCGCCAACAAGCTCGGCGCCCGCTTCACCGAGCACGTCGCGGTGTCGCACGCCGACTCGCCGCTGCCGAACCCGACGTTCGTCGGGATCCCGCTGCGCCGCGAGATCGCGACCCTCGACCGGCTCGCGATGGGCGACAAGGCCCGCTCGTACTTCGGCCTGCTGCCGGACCTGCCCACCCTGCTGATCTTCGGCGGGTCGCAGGGGGCCCGGTCGCTCAACCAGGCCGCGGTCGCCGCCGCGCCGTACTTCCGGCAGGCCGGCATCCAGGTGCTGCACATCGTCGGGCCGAAGAACACCGAGGAGCCCGAGCAGGTGTCGGGCGGACCACAGTACGTGACGATCCCTTACTGTGACCGCATGGACCTCGCCTACGCCGCCGCCGACATGGCCATGTGCCGCGCCGGCGCGATGACCTGCGCGGAGCTGGCGGCGGTGGCGCTGCCCGCGGTGTACGTGCCGCTGCCCATCGGCAACGGCGAGCAGCGGCTGAACGCCGAGCCGATCGTCGCCGCGGGCGGCGGGATGCTCGTCGACAACGCCGAACTGTCGCCCGACTGGATCGCCCACAACCTCCTGCCCGTGCTCGCCGACCCAGCCCGGGTCGCGAACATGTCGGAGGCCGCCGGGCGGATGGGCCGCCGGGACGCCGACGTCGCGCTCGCGCAGATGGTGTACGACGTCGTCCGCGCGGCGGGCGCCCAGCGATGAGCCTGATCGATCCGAGCGACGTCGGCGGCGTCCCCCCGGCCGGGGAGCTCGGCCGGGTCCACTTCATCGCCATCGGGGGCGCCGGGATGTCGGGCATCGCCCGGATCATGCTGCGGCGCGGCATCCCGGTGTCGGGCAGCGACGCCCGCGACTCCGAGCTGCTCGCCCAGCTCGGCGGGATGGGCGCGCGGGTCCGCGTCGGGCACGACGCCGCGCACCTCGGCGACGCCGACACGGTCGTGGTGTCGACCGCGATCCGGGAAAGCAACCCCGAACTCGTCGCCGCCCGCGAACGCGGCCTGCGGGTCCTGCACCGCTCCGCCGCGCTCGCCGCGCTGATGGCGGGCCGGCGCGCCGTCGCGGTCGCGGGCACGCACGGCAAGACGACCACCACCTCGATGCTCACGGTCGCGCTGCAGCACGCGGGCGCCGACCCGTCCTACTGCATCGGCGGGCAGCTCGTCACGACCGGCCTCGGCGCCGACGAGGGCACCGGCGACGCGTTCGTCGCCGAGGCCGACGAGAGCGACGGGTCGTTCCTGATGTACACGCCGCACATCGCGGTGATCACGAACGTCGAGGCCGACCACCTCGACAACTACGGCGGGTTCGAGAAGGTCAAGGAGAACTTCGCCCGGTTCGTCGACCGCGTCGAACCCGGCGGGACGCTCGTCGCCGGAGCCGACGACCCCGTCGCGATGGAACTCGCCGAGCGCGCGCGCGAACGCGGCCTCACCGTCCGGACGTACGGGGAGGCGGAGGGCGCCGACCTGCGCGTCACCGGATTCACCCCGCGCGGCCTCGGCTCCCGGTTCGAGATCGCCGGATCCGGCGAGACGGGCGGCGAGGTCCTCGAGATCGCCCTCGGCGTCCCGGGGCGGCACAACGCGCTCAACGCCACCGCCGTCGTCGCCGTCGCGCGGGCCCTCGGCCTGGACGACGCGGCGGTGCGGGACGGCCTCGCCGCGTTCGGCGGCGCGATGCGGCGGCTGGAGCGCAAGGGCGAGGCGGGCGGCGTGGAGGTCTTCGACAGCTACGCCCACCACCCCACCGAGGTGACCGCCGACCTGGACGCCACCCGCGACTACGCGCGCGAGAAGGGCGGCTCGGGGGAGGAGGAGCCGCGGATCGTCGCGGTGTTCCAGCCCCACCTGTACAGCCGCACCCGCTTCTTCGCCGCCGAGTTCGGCGCGGCGCTCGGCCTCGCCGACGTCGCGGTCGTCCTCGACGTGTACGGCGCCCGCGAGGACCCGGAACCGGGCGTCACCGGCAAGCTCGTCGCCGACGCCGTCCCGCCCGGGACCGAGACCGTGTACGCGCCCGTCCGCGACGACGTCCCCGAGACCGCGGCGTCGCTCGCGCGGCCCGGCGACCTGGTCATCACGCTGGGCGCGGGGGACGTCACCGCGCTCGGCCCGCCGATCCTGGAGCGGCTCGCCCGGCGCGCCGGGCGGTGACGCGCCGGTGACACGCCGGGCCGCCGCGATCGGCGGCCGCCGGGCGCGATCACTGTCAAGCTTGGGTCATGACCGAGTCGCGGACGGGCCGCCGGGAAGCCGCGGAACCGCTGGAACCCGCGGAAGCGGGGGAGGCGGAGGAGACGCGGGAAGCGGGGGACGGCGCGGCGCCCGCCCCGGTCGACGGCCGCTGGAAAGCGGTGTTCGTCGCGCTGCTCGTCCTCGGCGTGCTCGGCGCCGTGACCTGGGTGCTGCTCGGCTCGCGCCTGCTGGTGGTCCGGCACGTGGAGGTCACCGGCACCGAACTGGCGCCGCGCGACCGGATCACGGCCGCCGCGGGCGTCGACCTCGGCGTGCCGATGGCCCGGCTGGACACCGGTGAGATCCGCGCCCGCGTCGAGCGGCTGCGGGAGGTCGAGTCGGCCGACGTCGAACGGCACTGGCCGGGCACGGTGCGGATCGTCGTGGACGAGCGCGTCCCGGTCGCGATGTTCGAGCACGGCGGCCGGTACCACCGGATCGACGGGCACGGCGTCGTCGTCGCCGACGGCACGACCCGTCCGTCCGGGCTGCCGGTGCTGAGCGTCGGCGCGCCCGGGCCGTCCGACGCGGCGACGCTCGCGGCGTTGGAGGTCTTGACCGTCCTGCCGGATTCGCTGCGCGGGCTCGTCACGGAGGTCGAGGCGCCCGCCCCCGCGGCCGTCACCCTGTACCTGAAGGACGGCCGCACGATCGTGTGGGGCGCGGCGGAACGGGCCGAGGAGAAGGTCAGGCTGCTGGAGGCCCTGCAGCGGACCGCTGCGGGACGCGCCGTGCAGCGGGTGGACGTCAGCTCCCCGGACGTCCTCCGGACGAACTGACCGCGCGGCACGAGGAAGCGGTGGCGAGCGGAAAGCGGCGGCGCGGAACCGCATGGAACCGGACGACCGGGGAAATCGGATCGCATGCCGTTCGCCTCCGGTGCGTGTGTCGGGGCGCGCGGGGCCGTTCGATGGGGCACGCTGGACGGGTCGGCCGGAAACGGGTCGGCGGATTGGGACGGCTGAGACGGATGATTCGGACGTTACGCGGCAGAACGGCGCGGGAGACGGCCCCCACGGGCGGGCGTCCACCGGTCGGCGCTGCACCAACCTGGGCAAACCGGCGCTCAGTGCGACACGCCGGTGGAGTTCGGGGGAGGTTAGTTGACCCTGGCGGTAAGGCCGCCCTACTGTCCGTATCAGTCCTCAGGTTGACATAACTGTAAGCCTCAAGTTGAGGGTGAGGGTTGAGGGCGCCCGGTCCGGTGGACCGGAAGCTCCCGGCCCGCGCCAATTGCACACAGGTCAGGGAACACCGCGGCGGCACGGTCGGCAGACCGGTCTTGCGGTCGGATAGAGCGAGCGGAAAGGCCCCTCGTCGTGGCAGCACCGCAGAACTACCTCGCGGTCATCAAGGTCGTCGGCATCGGCGGCGGCGGCGTCAACGCCGTCAACCGGATGATCGAGGAGGGACTCAAGGGCGTCGAGTTCATCGCTATCAACACGGACGCCCAGGCGCTGCTGATGAGTGACGCCGACGTGAAACTGGACGTGGGCCGCGAGCTCACCCGGGGCCTCGGCGCCGGCGCCAACCCGGACGTCGGCCGCAAGGCCGCCGAGGACCACCGGGAGGAGATCGAGGAGGTCCTCAAGGGCGCCGACATGGTGTTCGTCACCGCCGGAGAGGGCGGCGGCACCGGCACCGGCGGCGCGCCCGTCGTGGCCAACATCGCCCGCTCGCTCGGCGCCCTGACGATCGGCGTGGTCACGCGTCCGTTCAGCTTCGAGGGCAAGCGCCGCGCGATGCAGGCCGAGGCCGGCATCGAGACGCTGCGCGACGAGGTCGACACCCTCATCGTCATCCCCAACGACCGGCTGCTGTCGATCTCCGACCGGCAGGTCAGCGTCCTCGACGCGTTCAAGGCCGCCGACCAGGTGCTGCTGTCCGGTGTTCAGGGCATCACCGACCTGATCACCACCCCGGGCCTGATCAACCTGGACTTCGCCGACGTCAAGTCCGTCATGTCCGGCGCCGGCTCGGCGCTGATGGGCATCGGCTCGGCGCGCGGCGACGACCGCAGCGTCGCGGCGGCCGAGATGGCGATCTCCAGCCCGCTGCTGGAGGCCAGCATCGACGGCGCCCACGGCGTGCTGCTGTCCATCTCCGGCGGCTCCGACCTCGGCCTGTTCGAGATCAACGAGGCCGCCCAGCTGGTGTCGAACGCCGCCGCGCCCGACGCCAACATCATCTTCGGCGCGGTCATCGACGACGCGCTCGGCGACGAGGTCCGGGTCACCGTGATCGCCGCGGGGTTCGACGAGGGCCGCCCTACTAAGCCGGCCCCGGAGCCGGAGCACAAGAGAACGCCCCCGCCGCCGCGCCCGGCCCCGCCGCCGCCCCCCACCTCGGCGCC
>NZ_MKJY01000266.1 GCF_001942465.1 Actinomadura sp. CNU-125 | reverse complement strand
CCGCGGGCGGCCCTGGCCGCCCAGCTGCGGTGCGCCGAACACCACCGTGCGCTCGCCCAGCGGACGGGCGGGAGGCTGTTCTCCCTGTCCCTCCGGGGGCGTGACATGGCCCTCGTCTTCCGGCAACGGCCGCTGCGGTCCCTGCGCGCCGTCATTCTCGGTCATCGTCGGGCTCCTTCAGCGCCGTCGTCCCGGGGCTCCTCGGCTCCCGGTGCGCCCGGAGACGCGCGGCGCATAACGCGCTCTCCGGACCTGATCTCGGTTTCCCCTCGTAGCGGAGTCGCCACGCGTGGACGTTTTTCGGTCCCCAGACTGCCCCGTTCGCCGGTGCGATCGCAAATCACCACCCTGCGCTAGGAATCACCCCCGGGAAACGGATGCGGCCCAGTCCACAATGCATCCCCGCGGCGACGATCACCACCCCTCCGGCCTCCCGGACGTCGACTTCCTCACGCGCGCCGCGCACCGCGCGTCCGTCCATGGCGAGGATCACGACCGCGACCGTGCCGGAGACGAAAGGCCCGCCCCTCGCGCGGAGGAGCGGGCCGGACGATCGCCGGTCAGCCGAAGGCCCGGCATTCCACCTCGGCCCGGCGCTCGGTCATGCCGAGCCGGACGCTGGAGGACACGCACGTGCGCTGCTTCTCGGTGAGCCGGAGATCGCCGCACTCGGTGGTGCTGGAGTAGGTGCGGCAGTCCTTGGCCTGCTGCGGCGCGGTCCGCGGTTCGGCGGCGGCCGCGGTGCCGCTGATGCCCCCCGCGGCGACCATGGCGGCGACCAGGGCTCCGGTCATGACCCTCTTCATGCGTTTCCTCCCCCGAAATGCATGTTCGTTAGCAATGACGTAAGTCCCCGGGTCGCTGTGGCACAAAACACGGTCAAACGTCAAGAAAACGAAGGATCTTGCAGGTCAAGCGACGGTCGGCAGTGCGTCGACGAAGTCGCGGACGACCGTCCGGTCGTCGCCGCGGCGCCAGGCGGCGGCCAGTTCGGACGGCGGCAGCCCGGTGACCGGGACGGCGCGGACGCCCGGACGACGGTAGATCGCCGCGTTCCCGGCGGCCAGCAGGACGATCCCGCTGCCCTCCTCGATCGCGGTGAAGGTCTCGTCGGCGTTGGCGACCGTCGCGCCGATCCGCGCCGGACGGCCCGCGCGGTGCGACGTGCCGAGCCAGTGGTCGCGCAGCGGGCCCGCACTCTCGGGGAGGGCGAGGAACGGTTCGTCCAGGAGTTCGGCGAAGCCGACCTCGGCCCGTCCGGCGAGGCGGTGGCCTCCCGGAAGGCGACCCAGCGCTCCTCCCTGGCGACCACGCGCAGGTGGAAGGCGTCCTGGGCGGGGACTGGGAGCCAGACGAACGCGATGTCCACGTCTCCGGAGGCGAGTCCCGCGCTGGCGTCCTCCCAGTCGATCTGCCGCATCCGCAGGCGCCACCCGGGACGGCGCTCGGCGAAGCGGTCGCGGACGGCGCCGAGCAGCCCGCGGCCGACGCTCGTGGACAGCCCGACGGTGAGGACGGACGCCTCGGCCGCGGCCGCGTCGGCGACCTCGCGCTGCGCCTGGTCCCAGCGGCCGAGCAGCTCGCGGGCGGCGGGCAGCAGCGCCGTGCCGGGGGCGGTGAGCGTCACCGTGCGCTTGTCGCGGTCGAACAGCCGCACCCGCAGGTCGTCCTCCAGGCGGCGGATCTGCTTGCTGAGCGCGGGCTGGGAGACGAACAGCCGCTCGGCGGCACGGGTGAAGTTCAACTCCTCCGCGACCGCGACGAAATACCGCAGATCGCGCAAATGGCTGTCCATGGCACACGGTTATCACGGTCGGTATTGGACGTGGAAGCGCGCGCCGACACATGATCGTCCCGTCCACCACGGAAAGGGGACGGAGCATGATCGCGTTGGTCACCGGGGCGAGCCGCGGCATCGGCCGGGAGGTCTGCCGGCAGCTCGCCGACCGCGGGCACACCGTCGTCGCGGCCACCCGCTCGGGGACCGGCCCGGGCGTCGTCCGGCTCAAGCTGGACGTCACCTCGGACGGCGACGCCGCGCGGGCCGCGGCGGAGATCGCCGGACGGTTCGGCCGGCTCGACGTCCTGGTGAACAACGCCGCGATCACCTACGACACGTGGCAGCGCGCCGCGGACGCAGACCTGGACGTCGTCCGGGAGGCGGCGGAGACGAACCTGTACGGGCCGTGGCGGCTGGTCCAGGCGATGCTGCCGCTGCTGCGCGAGAGCGGGCACGGCCGGATCGTCAACGTCTCCAGCGAGGTCGCCTCCCTGACGAACATGGGCGGCGGCACCCCCGCCTACACCGCCACCAAGGTCGCGCTCAACGCCCTCACCCGGATGCTGGCCGCCGAACTGCGGCACGACCGCATCCTCGTCAACGCCGTCTGCCCCGGGTGGGTCGCCACCGACATGGGCGGCCCCGGCGGCCGCCCCGTCGGCGACGGCGCCGCGGGCGTGGTCTGGGCCGCCACCCTCCCCGACGACGGCCCCACCGGCGGCTTCTTCCGCGACGCCCGCCCCCTCCCCTGGTGAGCACCCCCGCCAAGCCGCCCGCACCGCCCACGAGCGCGGCGCGGCGCGTCCGGAACCCCGGCAGCACGCGCCGGAGCGCGGTAGGACGGGCGGAACGTGCAGCAGCACGGACGGATCGGACGGGGGACGAACGCCCAGTAGGGCGGACGGAATGCGCGGCCACGTACGCCGAAGCCCGGCGGCGGGGGCGAGGACGTTCGGTGGGCGGGCGGGTCGGGCGGGGTGGTCGTTACGGTGCGGATTCGGGTGAGTTCCCGGATCGTTGAATGTTCATGAAACGGACGCGAGGGATCTTCGTGGCCATCGGGTGACGCACCTCTACCGTTCTTAGCGTCTGCGCCCATGCGCGATCTTCGATTCCGGTTCCGCCGAGCGCTGGCGCTGCCGGTATGCCTCGCACTGGCGTGCGCGATGTCCGCCTGGTTGGCGAGCCCGGCGCGGGCGCACCCGTTCGGCGATCCGCAGACGCTGGAGGTGAGCGCCGAGGGGTCCACCGTGCACGTCCGGTGGCGGGCGGCGGACGACGACCTGACGGCGCTGGCACTGTCGCTTCGGGTGCTGCGGGCGAAGCGGACGTACGTCTACCGGGACGGCGCCCTCGTCCCGGAGGAGTCGGACGAGTCGGACGCGTCACGCTCGCGAAGTCGGCGGAGTTCGGCGCGTACCTGACGCGGAACATCCGGGTGAAGTCGGGCGGGACGGAGTGTCCGGGGACGCTCGTGTCGGCCGCGAACCTCGCGGCGGACGGCGCGCGGCTGGAGTTCGCGTGCGCGGGGGCGGTCGCGTCGGCGGAGATCACGGTGCGGACGCTCACGGACCTGCATCCCGCGTACCGGACGCTCGCGAGCGGCGCCGGCGGCGAGCGGCACACCTACGGCGAGGCGTCGCCGACCCACACGTGGTCGCTGGACGGTTCGGCGGCACGGGCGGACGGGACGGTGCTGCGGCTCGGCGTCCCGATCGGTGCCGTCGCCGCGGCGGGCGCGGCGACGTTCTGGTTCCGGCGCCGCCGGAGCGCGGCGTGATCGGCGGGTTGGACGACCGGCTCGTCTCGTTCGTTGAGTCGCCCGGGTTCGCCCCGGCGGCGATCGTCGTCGCGTTCGTGGCCGGGGCCCTGCACGCGGTCGGTCCCGGGCACGGCAAGAGCCTCGCGGCCGCGTACCTGATCGGGACGGACGGGCGGGTGCGGGACGCCGCGTACCTCTCGGGGCGAGCGTGGCGGTGATGCACACGCTGTCGGTGCTGGTCATCGCGGTCGCGTGGACGTTCTTCTCCCTGTCGGACCTGGTCCGGACGGAGCAACTGACCGGCGGCCTCCAGGTGGCCGTGGGCGTCTCCGTGGTGGCGCTGGGCGGTTGGCTTCTGTGGCGCCACTTCGCCCGGCAAGGCCACCACCACGGCCACGGCCACGGCCACGGCCACGGGCACGGCCACGGGCACGGCCACGGGCACGGCCCGAGCCGTCCCGGCCTCCTGATGCTGGGCGCGGCCGGGGGCCTCACCCCGTCCCCGTCCGCGTTCCTGGTCCTCATCACCGGCCTGTTCAGCGGACGCTCCGGCTTCGCGCTGACGCTCGTGATGATCTTCGGCGCCGGGATGGCGGCGGTGCTGTGCGCCGTCGGCCTGACCGCGCTCTACGGCCGCGCCCTGGTGCTGCGGGTCGGCCGGTCCCGTGCCGCCGTGCGACTCGCGTCCCGGCTGGCCCCCCTGTTCGCCGCATCCGGCATCACCATCGCCGGCTGCGCGATCACCGCGGTCGCGGTGAGCAATCTGGTGGCACTCTAGGAAGGCAAGGAATGAGATCACGTCACAGAACGTGGCGAAGTCTCCGGGCGCCGGTGGCGGCGCTCGCGGGGCTGACCCTGGCGTTCGCCGGGGCCGGGGCCGCCGTGGCGGCGACGGGCGCGTCGAGGACGGCATCTGGCTGTCGGTGAAGGACGGGGACGTCCTGACCGGGCAGGTCGCGCTGGCGGCGACCGACCGGGAGGGCGGCGAGCCGGTCTCGATCGCGATCGCGGGCGAGGAGAAGGAGACCGCGCAGGCGGAGCCGAAGGTCGACATCGTCTTCGACGCCGACGGCTTCGAGGCGGGCAAGGGCTTCAAGAACAGCGTCTGGGTGAACGGGACGAAGGTGGCGGAGCCGGGCGTCAGCGCGTCCGGCTACTCCCCCGTCCGGGTGTCGGTGCCCGCGTCGACGTTCAAGGCGGGGCCGAACACCGTGCGCGTCCTGACGGGCAGCACGTCGATGAACGACGACCCCGACAACAACAACGACGACTTCAAGGTCCGGAACCTGCGGCTCGCGTTCGCCGACGGGACGACCGCGGCCGACCCGTCCGCGAGCCCGACGACGCTGTTCACCATCGGCGACAGCACGAACATGTCCCGGTACCACGACTGGGCGATCGCGATGCCGGCGGAGCAACTGCTGGCGCAGACGACGTTCGCGTGGAACACGACCGCGCTGAAGGCCGGGACGTACACGGTGACGGCCGCGTCGAAGGACGGCGACCGGAAGGCGGAGGCCGAGGTCCACGTCGACCACGGCGCCCCGGTCAGCATGGACCTCGCGGACGGCGACGTGGTGAGCGGCGCCCGCGAGATCGTCGCGGCGTCGGACGGTCCGGTGAAGATCGGCGTCGACGGCGAGGAGCTGCCGACCGAGGTACGGGACTCCCCGGACCCGGCGTTCGTGTTCGAGGCGAACGGCTTCCAGACGTCGAGTTTCCGCAACACCGTCTGGCTGAACGGCGAGATCATCGCCGAGCCCGAAGTCGGAACGATCAACAACTACGCCGACGTCGCGGTCACGATCCCGCTGGCCGACCTGCGGGCGGGCGAGAACCGCGTCCGGGTCCGCACCGGCAGCGGCGTCGACCCGGTCGACGAGGCGGGCGAGAACAACAACGACGACTTCACGATCCGCGACGCGCGGCTGGAGTTCAGCGGCGGACGGACGGTCGCCGACCCGTCGGTGCCCCCGACCGAGGTCCTGTCGATCGGCGACAACATCAACCCGAAGGCGTACTACAAGGAGTTCGTCCTCAACGTCCCCGACTCCTACCGCACCGAGTACGCGGCGCTGTGGGACAGCTCGCAGGTGAACGACGGGACGCACGAGGTCGTCGCGTCCAAGGAGGGCAGCGTCCGCGAGGCGTCGGCGAGCATCGTCGTGGACAACACCGTTCCCGCGGTGAAGTTCAACAGCCCGGCGGCGGGCGAGCGGTACAAGGAGAAGCCGTTCGTCGTCGACGTTTCGGCGGAGGACCCGCACGGCGTCGCGTCGCTGGAGCTGACGCTGGACGGCGCGAAGGTGGCCAACGGCGACCGGTTCACCGCCGACGACCTGAAGGACGGCGAGCACACGCTCGTCGCGAAGGCCGTCGACAAGCTCGGCAACGAGGGCGAGAAGAAGATCGCGTTCTCGACGGTCGGGAACTACCCGCTCGCACCGTCCGAGCCCACGCCGGAGAACGGCGCGGCGGACGTCTCCCCGTCCGGGACGACGCTCGGCGTGACCGTCCAGGACCCGGCGGGCGACGCGGTCGACGTCGCCGTGAAGTGGGCCTACACGGGCGACTACGGCGCCGAGGGCAACACGGCGACGCAGGGCTCGTCGAAGACGGCGGCGCCCGGACGGGCGGCGGGCGAGACCGTCGACGAGGCGGCGTACGCGGCGCTCAAGGCCAAGGACGGCAAGGTCGCGACGGCCGAGGGCGACGACTCGTACCCGTTCCAGCAGTTCGAGATGCAGGTGCCGGCGAACCTCGCGGCGCAGCAGTACACCGTCAACTGGAACGGTACGGTCCCCGCGGGGCAGCGCGCGGCGCTGTCGGTATGGAACTACGCCGACCAGAAGTGGCAGCTGCTCGACGACGGCGAGGGCGGCGAGGACCTCGCGCTGAGCGGCCGGGCGAGCGTCACCGAGACGGTCCGGGACGGCAAGGCCCGCGTGATGGTGCAGGACGTCGCCGCGTCGGTGATCTCCGAGAAGGACGCGACGTTCGCGTGGATGACCGACACGCAGCACTACTCCGAGCGGGAGCCCGAGACGTACCAGAAGATGGTGGACTGGGCGCTGAACAACCGCTACCAGAAGGACATCGGGTACGGCGTCCACACGGGCGACATCGTGCAGAACGTCGGTAACAGCCAGGAGTGGGCCAACGCGTCCCGGATCATGAAGTCGTGGGACGACGCGGGCTTCCCGTACGGGATCGTCCCGGGCAACCACGACATCGGCAACGGCCACTACGAGGTGTACCGCACGCACTTCGGCGAGTCCCGGTACGCGGGCAAGCCGTGGTTCGGCGGCACGGTGGACGACAACGTCCAGCACTACGACATCGTGTCCACGCCGGGCGCCGACTACCTGGTCATGTACCTGGACTGGAGCCTGGACGCCGAGGAGATCGCCTGGGCCAACAAGGTGATCAAGGCGCACCCCGAGCACAACGTGATCATCGCGACGCACCAGTACATCACCGTCGGCGGCGCCTACTACGGCCCGGGGCAGAAGATCTTCGACGAGATCGTGCTGCCGAACGAGAACGTCGACATGATCCTTTCCGGCCACGTCCACGGCGTCGCGCTGAACGTCAAGCGCGAGGGCGAGCGCGTGATCGTCGAGGTGCTCGCCGACTACCAGGAGGTGCCGACCGCGGGCGGCGGCTGGATGCGGACCGTCGGGTTCGACACCGCGAACCAGACGGTCAGCAACGAGACGTTCTCGGTGCTCAGCGACGGGAACCACTACTGGGACCCGGAGATCGAGAACTTCACCGTCCCGCTCGACCTGCAGGCGCCCACCCGCAAGGTGAGCACCGACTACGTGGGCGTCACCGCGATGACGTCCACGACCGTCGGCACCGTGCAGGACGCCGAGTCGGGGTCGCAGGTCGCGGTACCGGCGGGCGAACTGAAGCCCGACACGCGCTACGGCTGGTACGTCGAGGCGACCGACGCGGACGGCTACCGGACGACGTCGCCCGTCTGGTCGTTCACGACCGGGCAGAACCGCGAGGCCACGGCCATGTCCGTCCGGGACGAGAGCACCGAGTTCGGCCGGGACGCGCGGCTCCGCGCCCGGGACCTGCCGGACGACGCGACCGGCACGGTCGCGTTCGCCGCCGCGGACGGCACGGTGCTGTGCGAGGCCGACGTCGACGGCGGACGCGCCGAATGCCGGACGCCCGCCGACCTGGGGACGGGCGCGCACGCGGTGACCGCGCGGTACTCGGGCGACGAGCGGTACGGCGCGTCCTCGGCGAACCTCACGCTGACCGTCGCCAAGGCCGACCCGGACCTGCGCGGCGACGGCGAAGCCGACGGCGCGAAGGCCGTGCTCCAGGCCGAACTGGACGAACGCGCCACCGGCACGGTCGTCTTCCGGTCGGCCGACGGGACGGAGCTGTGCACCGGGACGATCGACAAGGGCGCGGCCTCGTGCGCCCCGGCCGCGGTGCCCGGTTCGGGAGACGTGAAGATCACCGTCCGGTACGCCGGTGACGCGAACTTCACCGACACCACCGACACCTTCACCCTCCGCAGGTAGATCGCGCGGCGCGCCGGACCCGCGCTCATGAGGCCCGGCGCGCCGCACCCGAGTGGACCGGTGCCGGTCCCGGGAAAGGGCGAGGCCCCTTCCGACCGTGGTCGGAAGGGGCCTCGCTTTGCGCGTCGTCAGTGCGCGGTGCCGGAGCCGCCCGGCGGCGACCGGGGTTACCGGTTGTACTGCCCGAAGTCGTACTCCTCCAGCGGGACGGCCTCGCCGGAGCCCTGCCCGAAGGCGTACTCGGCGCCGTCGTCGTAGGAGCCGACGGAGTACACCGCGGCCTTCGCCTCCTCGGTCGGCTCGACCCGGACGTTGCGGTACTGCGGCATGCCGGTACCGGCCGGGATGAGCTTACCGATGATGACGTTCTCCTTGAGGCCCAGCAGCGGGTCGCTCTTGGCGTGCATCGCGGCCTCGGTGAGCACCCGGGTCGTCTCCTGGAAGGACGCCGCCGACAGCCACGACTCGGTCGCGAGCGAGGCCTTGGTGATGCCCATCAGGACGGGACGGCCGGCGGCGGGCGAACCGCCCTCGGCCACGACGTTCCGGTTCGTCTCCTCGAAGATCGGACGCTCGACCAGGTCGCCCGGCAGCAGGTCGGTGTCGCCCGACTCGAGGATGTTCACCCGCTTGAGCATCTGGCGGACGATGATCTCGATGTGCTTGTCGTGGATCGACACGCCCTGCGACCGGTAGACCTCCTGGACCTCCTGGACCAGGTGGAGCTGCACCGCGCGCGGGCCGAGGATGCGCAGCACCTCGTGCGGGTTGATCGCACCGGCGATGAGCTTCTGGCCGACGTCGACGTGCTCGCCCTCCTTGACCAGCAGGCGCGAACGCATCGGCACCGGGTAGGCGATCTCGTCGGAGCCGTCGTCGGGGACGACGACGACCTTGCGGGCCTTCTCCGTCTCGTCGATCTTGACGCGGCCGGCGACCTCGCTGATCGGGGCGACGCCCTTGGGGATGCGGGCCTCGAACAGCTCGGTGACACGCGGCAGACCGTGCGTGATGTCGCCACCGGCGACACCGCCGGTGTGGAACGTCCGCATGGTCAGCTGGGTGCCGGGCTCACCGATGGACTGCGCGGCGATGATGCCGACGGCCTCGCCGACGTCCACCCGCTTGCCGGTGGCCAGCGAGCGGCCGTAGCAGGCGGCGCAGACACCGATCTTGGCCTCGCAGACCAGGGCGCTGCGGGTGCGGACGCTCTCCACTCCCGCCTCGACCAGGCGCGTCACGACCGCGTCCGACAGGTCGGTGTCGGCCGGGAAGATCACCGTGCCGTCCACCTCGACGTCCTCGGCGATCGTGCGGCCGACCAGCGCGGTCTCGGTCGTGGCGAGCTTGACCAGCGTGCCGTCCGGCAGCTTCTCGGCGACCTCGAACGGGATCGTGCGGTCGGTGCCGCAGTCGATCTCGCGGACGATGACGTCCTGCGCGACGTCCACCAGACGACGGGTCAGGTAACCCGAGTCGGCGGTCCGCAGCGCGGTGTCGGCCAGACCCTTACGGGCGCCGTGCGTCGAGATGAAGTACTCGACGACCGACAGGCCCTCGCGGAACGACGACTTGATCGGCCGCGGGATCGTCTCGCCCTTCGGGTTGGACACCAGGCCGCGCATACCGGCGATCTGCCGCAGCTGGAGCGGGTTGCCGCGGGCGCCCGACTGGATCATCATCCAGATCGGGTTGTCCTTCGGGAACGACTGCTCCATGTTCGCGGCGACGTCGGCCGTGGCCTTGTTCCAGATCTCGATGAGCTCCTGCTTGCGCTCGTCATCGGTGATCAGACCGCGGTTGAACTCCCGCTGCACCTTCTCGGCCTGCGCCTCGTAGCCGGTCAGGATGTCCTGCTTGCCGGGCGGGGTCACCACGTCGGCGATCGCGATGGTGACGCCCGACCGGGTCGCCCAGTGGAACCCGGTGCTCTTCAGCGCGTCGAGCGAGTTGGCGACGGCGACCTTCGGGTACGTCTCCGCCAGCTCGTTGACGATCGCCGAGAGCTGCTTCTTGCCGATCTCGGCGTTCACGAACGGGAAGTCGGCCGGCAGCGCCTCGTTGAACAGGGCGCGGCCGAGCGTCGTCTCCAGCCGGTAGGGCTGCGACGGGTCGTAGCCCTCGGGCGCCGTCCAGCCGCGCGGCGGCGGGACGTCCTTGAGCCGGATCCCGATCGTGGCCTGCAGGTCCAGCTCGGACCGGTCGTAGGCCATGATCGCCTCGGACACCGAGCCGAACGCGCGGCCCTCGCCCTCGGCGCCGTCCTTCTGCGTCGTCAGCCAGTACAGGCCGATGACCATGTCCTGGGTGGGCATGGTGACGGGCTTGCCGTCGGACGGCTTGAGGATGTTGTTCGTGGACAGCATCAGGATCCGCGCCTCGGCCTGCGCCTCGGCGGACAGCGGCAGGTGCACCGCCATCTGGTCGCGTCGAAGTCCGCGTTGAACGCGGTGCAGACGAGCGGGTGGATCTGGATGGCCTTGCCCTCGACCAGCTGCGGCTCGAACGCCTGGATGCCGAGACGGTGCAGGGTCGGCGCCCGGTTCAGCAGCACCGGGTGCTCGGTGATGACCTCTTCCAGGACGTCCCACACGACCGGGCGCGCGCGCTCGACCATCCGCTTCGCGGACTTGATGTTCTGCGCGTGGTTCAGGTCGACGAGCCGCTTCATGACGAACGGCTTGAACAGCTCCAGCGCCATCTGCTTGGGCAGGCCGCACTGGTGCAGCTTCAGCTGCGGGCCGACGACGATGACCGAACGGCCCGAGTAGTCGACGCGCTTGCCCAGCAGGTTCTGGCGGAACCGGCCCTGCTTGCCCTTGAGCATGTCGGACAGCGACTTCAGCGGACGGTTGCCCGGCCCGGTGACCGGGCGGCCGCGGCGGCCGTTGTCGAACAGCGCGTCGACGGCCTCCTGCAGCATCCGCTTCTCGTTGTTGACGATGATCTCGGGCGCGCCGAGGTCGAGCAGCCGCTTGAGGCGGTTGTTCCGGTTGATGACCCGGCGGTACAGGTCGTTCAGGTCGGACGTGGCGAACCGGCCGCCGTCGAGCTGCACCATCGGGCGCAGGTCCGGCGGGATGACCGGGATGCAGTCCAGGACCATGCCGAGCGGGCTGTTGCGGGTGTTGAGGAACGCGGACACGACCTTCAGCCGCTTGAGCGCGCGGGCCTTCTTCTGGCCCTTGCCCGTGCGGATGATGTCGCGCAGCTTCTCGGCCTCGGCGTCGAGGTCGAAGTTCTGCAGCCGGGCCTGGATGGCCGCGGCGCCCATGCCGCCCTCGAAGTACCGGCCGAACCGGTCGCGCATCTCGCGGTAGAGCAGCTCGTCGCCCTCCAGGTCCTGGACCTTGAGGTTCTTGAACCGGTTCCACACCTCGTCGAGACGGTCGATCTCGCGCTGCGAGCGGTCCCGCAGCTGCTTCATCTCCCGCTCGGCGCCGTCGCGGATCTTGCGCTTCTGGTCGGCCTTGGCACCGGCCTCCTCCAGCTCCGCCAGGTCGGCCTCCAGCTTCTGCTGGCGGGCCTCGACCTGCGCGTCGCGGGCCTGCTCGATCTGCTGGCGCTCCACGGAGATGTGGGCTTCCAGCGTCGGCAGGTCACGGTCGCGGCGCTCGGCGTCCACGCTGGTGATCATGTAGGCCGCGAAGTAGATGATCTTCTCGAGATCCTTCGGGGCCAGGTCCAGCAGGTAGCCGAGGCGCGACGGGACGCCCTTGAAGTACCAGATGTGGGTGACCGGCGCGGCCAGCTCGATGTGGCCCATCCGCTCGCGCCGCACCTTGGCGGCGCGAGTGACCTCGACGCCGCAGCGCTCGCAGATGATGCCCTTGAACCGGACGCGCTTGTACTTACCGCAGTAGCACTCCCAGTCGCGGGTAGGACCGAAGATCTTCTCGCAGAAGAGCCCGTCCTTCTCCGGCTTGAGGGTCCGGTAGTTGATCGTCTCCGGCTTCTTCACCTCGCCGTGGGACCACTGGCGGATGTCGTCGGCGGTCGCCAGGCCGATGCGAAGCTCGTCGAAGAAGTTGACGTCAAGCAACGTGTATACCCCTTGAGTTGATCAGACCTCTTCGACACTGCTCGGCTCGCGCCGGGACAGGTCGATGCCGAGCTCCTCCGCGGCGCGGAAGACGTCCTCGTCGGTGTCGCGCATCTCGATGGACATGCCGTCGCTGGAGAGCACCTCGACGTTGAGGCACAGCGACTGCATTTCCTTGATGAGCACCTTGAAGGACTCGGGAATGCCGGGCTCGGGGATGTTCTCGCCCTTGACGATGGCCTCGTAGACCTTCACGCGGCCGAGCACGTCGTCGGACTTGATGGTCAGGAGCTCCTGCAGGGCGTAGGCGGCGCCGTACGCTTCCAGAGCCCAGACCTCCATCTCACCGAAGCGCTGGCCACCGAACTGGGCCTTACCGCCGAGCGGCTGCTGGGTGATCATGGAGTACGGGCCGGTCGACCTGGCGTGGATCTTGTCGTCGACCAGGTGCAGCAGCTTGAGGATGTAGATGTAGCCGACCGAGATCGGGTCCCGGTAGGGCTCGCCGGTCCGGCCGTCGAACAGCCGCGCCTTGCCGCCCGGGCCGACCAGCCGGTCGCCGTCGCGGTTCGGCAGGGTGGACTCGATGAGGCCGGTGACGTCGTCCTCGCGGGCGCCGTCGAACACCGGGGTCGCCGTGTTGGTCCACGGCTCGGCCTCGTCGGCGCCGATCTCCTTCAGCGCGCGCTTCCAGTCCTCGTCTCGCCCTCGACCTTCCAGCCGCGGCTGGCGACCCACCCGAGGTGGGTCTCCAGGACCTGGCCGACGTTCATTCGGCCGGGCACGCCCAGCGGGTTCAGGACGATGTCGACCGGGGTGCCGTCCTCCAGGAACGGCATGTCCTCGACCGGGAGCACCTTGGAGATGACGCCCTTGTTGCCGTGCCGGCCGGCCAGCTTGTCGCCGTCGGTGATCTTGCGCTTCTGCGCGACGTACACCCGGACCAGCTCGTTCACGCCGGGCGGGAGCTCGTCGCCCTCGTCGCGGGAGAACACCCGGACGCCGATGACCTTGCCCTGCTCGCCGTGCGGCACCTTCAGCGAGGTGTCGCGGACTTCGCGGGCCTTCTCACCGAAGATCGCGCGCAGCAGCCGCTCCTCCGGGGTCAGCTCGGTCTCGCCCTTCGGGGTGACCTTGCCGACCAGGATGTCGCCGGGCACGACGTCCGCGCCGATGCGGATGATGCCGCGCTCGTCGAGGTCGGCCAGGACCTCCTCGGAGACGTTCGGGATGTCCCGGGTGATCTCCTCGGGGCCCAGCTTGGTGTCGCGGGCGTCGACCTCGTGCTCCTCGATGTGGATCGAGGACAGGACGTCGTCCTGCACGAGGCGCTGCGACAGGATGATCGCGTCCTCGTAGTTGTGGCCCTCCCACGGCATGAACGCCACGAGGAGGTTCTTGCCGAGCGCCATCTCGCCGTTGTCGGTGCAGGGACCGTCGGCGACGACCTGGCCCTCCTCGACGCGCTGACCCTCGTCGACGATCGGCTTCTGGTTGAAGCAGGTGCCCTGGTTGGACCGCTTGAACTTGGCGACACGGTAGGTGGTGCGCGTGCCGTCGTCGTTCATCACGGTGACGTAGTCGGCGGAGACCTCCTCGACGACGCCGGCCTTCTCGGCCGTGATGACGTCGCCGGCGTCGGTCGCGGCACGGTACTCCATGCCGGTGCCGACCAGCGGCGCCTCGCTGCGCAGCAGCGGCACCGACTGGCGCTGCATGTTGGAGCCCATCAGCGCGCGGTTGGCGTCGTCGTGCTCCAGGAACGGGATCATCGCGGTGGCGACCGAGGTCATCTGCCGCGCCGAGACGTCCATGTAGTGGACCTCGCGGGCGGGGACGAGCTCGATCTCCCCGCCCTTGCGGCGGACGAGGATCCGGTCGTCGACGAAGGTGCCGTCCTCGTTGAGCAGGGAGTTGGCCTGCGCGATGACGTAGCGGTCTTCCTCGTCGGCGGTCAGGTAGTCGATCTGCTCGGTGACCACGCCTCGGTGACCTTGCGGTACGGCGTCTCGACGAACCCGAACGGGTTGACCCGGCCGAACGCGGCGAGCGAGCCGATCAGGCCGATGTTCGGGCCTTCCGGCGTCTCGATCGGGCACATGCGGCCGTAGTGCGACGGGTGGACGTCGCGGACCTCCATGCCCGCGCGCTCACGCGACAGACCACCGGGGCCGAGCGCGTTCAGGCGGCGCTTGTGCGTCAGCCCGGCCAGCGGGTTGGTCTGGTCCATGAACTGCGACAGCTGGCTGGTGCCGAAGAACTCCTTGATGGAGGCGACGACCGGCCGGATGTTGATCAGGGTCTGCGGCGTGATGGCCTCGACGTCCTGGGTGGTCATCCGCTCGCGGACGACGCGCTCCATGCGGGCGAGGCCGAGCCGGACCTGGTTCTGGATGAGCTCGCCGACCGTGCGCAGGCGCCGGTTGCCGAAGTGGTCGATGTCGTCGACCTCGATCGGTACGGCGACGGCCCCGAGGGTCGCCTCGTCCTCACCGGCGTGCAGCCGGACGAGGTACTCGATCGTGGCGACGATGTCGTCCTCGGTCAGGGTGCCCTGGCGCATGTCCAGGTCGAGGCCGAGCTTCTTGTTGATCTTGTAGCGGCCGACCTTGGCGACGTCGTACCGCTTCGGGTTGAAGTACAGGTTCTCCAGCAGGGTCTGCGCCGACTCGCGGGTCGGCGGCTCGCCCGGACGCAGCTTGCGGTAGATGTCCAGCAGCGCGTCGTCCTGGCCGGAGGTGTGGTCCTTCTCCAGCGTGACGTTGATCGACTCGTAGGCACCGAAGTGCTCGCGGATGCGGGCCTCGTCCCAGCCGAGCGCCTTGAGCAGCACGGTGACCGGCTGCTTGCGCTTGCGGTCGATGCGCACGCCGACGTTGTCGCGCTTGTCGATCTCGAACTCGAGCCAGGCGCCGCGGCTCGGGATGACCCGGCAGCTGTAGATGTCCTTGTCGGACGCCTTGTCGAGGGCGCGGTCGAAGTACACGCCGGGCGAGCGGGTCAGCTGGGAGACGACGACGCGCTCGGTGCCGTTGATGATGAAAGTGCCCTTCGGGGTCATGAGCGGGAAGTCGCCCATGAACACCGTCTGGCTCTTGATCTCACCGGTGGTGTTGTTGATGAACTCCGCCGTGACGAACAGCGGAGCGGAGAACGTCATGTCCTTGTCCTTGCACTCCTCGACGGAGTACTTGGGCGGCTCGAACCGGTGGTCGCGGAACGAGAGGGACATGGTTCCGGAGAAGTCCTCGATGGGACTGATCTCCTCGAAGATCTCCTCGAGGCCCGACTGGGTCGGGACGCTCTTACTTCCGGCCTTCTGGGCCGCCTCGACCCGGGCCTTCCACTTCTCGTTGCCCAGCAGCCAGTCAACGGAGTTGGTCTGCAGAGCAAGGAGGTCCGGGACTTCGAGCGGCTCCTTGATGCGCGCGAAGGAGACGCGGTACGGACCGGTTGCGGTATTCGAGGCGTTGCGCGAGGCTGCCAAGAGTGGTCCTTCCGAGGGCTCGCGGCGTAACTGACGACACGCACGCCAGACGATCCACGTCTAAGACCTACGCAACAGGGTCCAAACCGGACTCTCGTAGGGGTGCACTCACACGCGGATAGTCAGAGGGCAGCGCAAAGGGGCAGTGTAGCCGACCCGCCACACCGCTCGCAACTCTAGCGCCGCAGTATGCATCACGTTGCCTTGGAGCATCGCTTCTCCAGCCCGTGCAGTCAAGAGCGGGCTCGGACTTTTCAGGCTCTGACCTGCAGTGAGGAAGGCCATAGTTTAGGATCCACCCCGCTACCCGGCGGTAGGCCCCTGGGGACGGGCGTTTCCGGGCTTCTCGGACGGGTTCTGAACGGCTTCCGGGACGGCTCCCGGACGGGTTCTGGGCGGGTTCCGGACGGCTTCCCGGACGGCTCCCGGAGGGTGCTCGACGGCGGCCCGTACGCGGATCGAGCGACCACCCGCCGGGTGATCGCTCGATCTCCGCGAAGGCTCCGCGGAGGTGCCGCGGAGGCGTCCTCGGGTCAGGAGATGACCTGCAGCTCCTGCGCGAGCCACTTGTCGTCCTTCTTGACCATCGTCATGCGGATCCGCAGCGACTCGGGGAGCCGCGCCTCGGTGTCCTTGTTCGTCGCGGACGCACGGTTCGCGTAGACCAGCACGACCACCTCGTCCGGCTTCGCGCTCACCGCGCCGGCCTTCAGGATCGTGGTCGTGGACACGGCCTGCTGCTGCGCGGCCTGCGTCCGCAACTGGGCCGCGAGCTTGTCGAACTCGCCGCGCAGGTCGCCGGTGGTGGTCGCGGACGCCGACTTCAGGTCGGTGTCGAGCGTCCGGTAGTCGTAGGACGACAGCGCCTTGGCGGCGTTCTCCGCGGCGGAGACGGCGTCGCGGCGGGCGTCCAGGATCTGCCCGTGCTCGCGGTCCTTCATCGTCAGGAACGCGGCACCGGCGGCCAGCACCACCGCCACCGTGGCCAGGACGCCGATCAGCACGACGGGCGAGCCCCGCCGCCGGGACGAACGGGCGGGCTCGTCGGCGGGCTCGCCCTCCTCGGAGTCGTCCTCGGAGTCGTCCTCGTCCGCGTCCTCGTCGAGCGAGGCGGAGTCGTCGTCCGCGGAGTCGTCGTCGGCGTCTTCCTCGTCGTCTTCGTCGTCCTCGTCGTCGGTCTCGTCGTCGACGGAAACGCCTTCAGCGGCCGCTGAGTCGTCCGCTGCGCCCTCGCCGCCCGCGGACTCGACTTCGGAGTCGCTTCGGCCGTCCCGCTTCTTCTCAAGCGATGTGACGGCCTCGTCGGCGTCGTCCGCGTCGTCGTCCGTGTCGGCGTCGGCGGACGCGGCGTCGGCGGCGATCTGCGCGAGCCGGGCGGCCTCCTTCGCGCGGGCGGCCGCCTCCTCGGCGAGCCGGGCGGCCTCGGCGGCCTCATCGGCCTTGGCCGCGCGGTCCGCGGCCGTGCGCGCCTTCTCCTCGGCCTGCGCGGCCTTCTCGGCGGCCTCTTCCTTGGTCAGACCCTTCTCCGGGTCCTTCTCCAGGACGCCCTTGCCGCCCTTACGACCCTTTCCGGACTTGTCTGGCGAGGAGCGCTTGCCCCGGCCGAGCATTGTCACGGGACCATCTCCAGTTGGGACACGAGCCAGCGGTCATCGACCTTGGTCATCTGCATCAGGTACCGGTAGGCGCGCGTGACGCCGTTCTTGACCTTCTCGTTGGTGACGGTGCCGTTGAGGGAGACCATCACCTCGGCCGAGTCGCCGTCGATGGAGACGACGGCGGCCTCCACGTCGGTGACCGTCGACTTGGCCTTGGTCTTGTTCAGCTGGTCCAGGAAGACCTTGGACTGGGAGCCGAGCTCGTCCTTCAGGTCTCCGGTCGATCCGGTCACGATCCGGTCGAGATCCTGCTGGCCGGTCTTGCTGTCCAGGGTCAGCAGGTTGACGCCCATCTGCCGCGCGGACTGCCGGGCCTGCGCCCAGTCGTCGGCGTCGCCGTCGTTCTGCCAGGCCTGGAAGCCGAGCCAGCCGGTGCCGGCGAGGAGGCCGGCGACGAGAACGCTCAGCACGACGACCGCCGCCCGAGACCCTTTTCCCCCGACGCGGCTCATCGGCCCGGCCTCACTGGCTCAGGGGTCCGAGTAGGAGCCACTTCCACGATGCTTCCTCTCCCAACTCCCGCGAACCGGCGGTGCGGGGCATGACGTATCGCTTGCCGTCGGCGCCGTAGACCGCGCCGGTCGATGGATCGTATCCAGCGAATTTCACTGAATTCGCCGGATACGACATGTAGAGCTTGCCGTTCGCCAAGGCCGCTCCGCCGGACGATTCGGCCGCCTTCGTCTTCGCTTCGCCCGAGCCTCCGCCCGAGCCCGCCGCGGCCGCCGCGTTCGAGCCGCCGTCCGAGCCCTCGCCGGACCCGTCGTCCGAGCCGCCGGACGCGCCGCCCGCCGGGAACCCGGCGCCCTCGGTGGCGCCGTCGGGCAGCTTCGGCGCGGGCACCAGGGCCTCGGTCGGGAAGTTGCGGGCGCCGCGGACGGCCTTCTCGGAGTTCTGCGGTTCCGTGCAGCCCGCGTCGAGCCTGGGCTTCTTGTGCGAGGTGTCCTGCGGCCAGCGCTGCTCGACCTTCTCGTAGCCCTTGGTGCAGTTCGGCGGCGAGTTGATGTTCAGCACGAGGCCCATGTGCTGGGTGCCGTCCCCGGGCATGACCGTGGGCAGACCGGCGACGGTCACCGGGTAAAGGATGAACAGCGACCGCAGGCCCGCTTGGCGGGTCGTGATGATCTGCCCTGTGGTGGCCAGGTTCGCCAGGAGCACCGGCAGGGTCGGCGACAGCTGGTTGATGGCCTGGTGGGTCTGGTTCACCGCGCCCGGCGCGGCGTCGATCGTCTGCCGCAGCGCCTTGTCGTCCTCGCGGATGGACGTGCTCAGTTCGTTCAGGTTCCGGGCGAAGCCCCGGATGTTCGCGCCCTGGCTCCGCTGGGTGTCCAGGACCGTCAGGCTGTTGTCCAGGAGCTTCTTGGTGTCGGGGTACGCCTCGTCGGCGGTGTCCAGGATCCGGTCGGTGTCGTCGAGGATCTGCTGGAGGTCCTCGCCGGTGCCGGAGAACGCCGTGTTCAGCTCGTCGATGACGATGCCGAGGTGCTCGGTGTTCACGGACGTGACGAGCTCGTCCACGTTCCGCAGGAGTTCGGCGGTCGAAACGGGGAGCTTCGTCCGTTCCTTGGGGACCGTGTAGGGGTCGCCCTCGTGCAGGTACGGGCCGTTCTTCCCGGACGGCACCAGGTCGATGTACTGCTCGCCGACCGCGGACCGGTTCGCCACGATGGCCGTGAGGCCCTCGCGCGGGATGTTCTCGCCGCGCTCCAGCTCCAGTTCGACCTTGATGCCGCTGTCGGTCAGCTCGATGGGGCCGACCCGTCCGACGGGGACGCCGCGGTAGGTGACCTCGGCGTTGGTGAAGATGCCGCCGGAGTCGGTGAGGTCGACGTACGCGGTGTACTGCCGCCCGAGCAGTTCGCGGCCGAAGCCGATGTACTTCACCGACACGACCGACACGCCGACGATCGTGATCAGCAGGAAGGCGATCAGCTGGATCTTGACGCCGCGCTTGAGGATCACGAGAGGCCCCCCGTCATCAGGGTCGTCAGACCGCTCTGCCGCTGCCCGAACGCGCCGGGCCGGTTCTGGTCGCCGCCTCCGAAGAGGTCCCAGAAGTCGCCGCCGTCCTTCTTCTCGTCGCCGGTGCCGGGCGTCTTCTTCCCGGTGGGCGTCGTGGACGGGGTCGGGGCGGGCGTCCCGCCGGGGGCGTTCTGGCCGCCCCCGCCGCCGCCTCCGGCACCGGACTTCGGTTGCGCCCCGGCGCCGCCGTCCTTCGTGAGGACGCCCAGCGGCGCGTCCGGCAGCGTCAGGTTCGGCACCTGGAGCATCTTGCGCATCTCCTGCCCGCCGCCGAGCTGGCCCTCCAGGTCGGTGCCGCCGAGGAGGTTCTGCGCGAGGTTCTCGAAGTCGAGGTCGACGGTCAGGTGGACGTTGCCGTAGTCGCCCTCGATGACGTTCGCGAACGTCGCCGGGAACGGGTAGGTGATCATCGTCTCCAGCGCGTTCGGGAGGTCCGAGCCCGCCTTGTTGAGATTCCGCAGGACCGTGTCGAGGTTCTTCAGGTTGACCACCATGTCGTCGTGCGACTGGTTGATCACGTTTGTGGTGGTCCGGCTGAGCTTGTCCAGCGCGACGAGCATCTCGGTGAGGTCCTCGCGGTTCTGCTCCAGCACCGCGATCGCGGGCCCGGTCTCGTCGATCGTGTTCCGGATCGTCTCGCGCTCGTCCGCCAGCTTCACCATCAGCCGGTCGAGGCTGTCGAGCGCCCGGGTGATGGCGTCCCGGTTCGTGTCGAGGGTGCCGACGAACACGTCCACCCGGTCCAGCACCGACTTGATCGTCGCCTCGCGGCCGCCCATCGCGGCCTGCAGCTCGTGGCTGATCGTCGAGACCTGCTCCAGGCCGCCGCCGTTCAGCAGCAGCGACATCGCCGACAGCACCTGCTCGATCTCGGTGCCGTGCGTGGTGCGGGCGAGCGGGATCACGTCGCCCTCGCCGAGCTTCCCGCGCGGCTGCTCGTTCGCCGGGGCCGACAGGTCGACGAACTTCTCGCCGAGCAGGCTCGTCTGCGAGATCCGCGCGGACGCGTTGTCGGGCAGGTCGACGTCATCGCGGACGGCGACCGTGACGACCGCGCGCCAGCCGCCCTCGCCGCCGGCCAGCTCGATCTCCTCGACCTGGCCGACCGACACGTCGTTGACCTTGACGACCGACTGCGGGACGAGGTCCAGCACGTTCGAGAACTCGATCTTGAACGTCTTCGGGTCGTCGCCGAGGTCGGGGCCGCCGGGCAGCGGCAGCGACGCCACGCCGTCGAACGAGCAGCCCGACAGCGCCGTCACGCCGGCCAGCGCCGCCGCGCCGAGCAGCCGCGCCCGGCGCCGCGCGCCCCGCACGGGCCGTGTCCTGCTCATCGGCCACCTCCAGGCAGCAGTGCGTTGAGTCCCTGCGGCCGGTGGGCCGCGTCGCCCTGGGCGCCGCTCTGCGCGTTCGTCCGCGAGTTCTTCTGCTGCGTGCCCGTGCCGCCGGAGCCCTTCTTGTTCGGGTTCTCCGGGTCGTTGGGCCCGTAGGCGTCCGGCGGGATCGGCACCGGGTCGTAGTGCGTGGTCAGCGCCGTGATCCACGACAGGTCCAGGTGCAGCCCGCCCAGGGCCTGGCCGATGCCGTTGTAGGGCTCGACGAAGTCGAGGCACTGGTCGGCGGGCGTCCCGACCGAGTACGCCAGGGAGCACACCCAGTCGGCCAGGTTGTTGAACTGGCGCAGGTCGGCCCGGTTGTGAATCGTGCCGCTGATCGGGTCGTAGGCGCGGGCGAGGTTGTTGATGGCCAGCGGGCCGGCCGTGAGGATCTCGGCGAGCGCGTCCTTCTCCTTCACCAGCACGCCGGTGAGCTGCGCGAGCTGCTCGACGTTGTCGGAGAGCTGCCCGCGGTTGTCCTTGACGAACTTCTCCACGTTCCGCAGCGTCGGGCCCAGCGTGTTCAGCGCAGCACTCAGTTCTTCCTTCTCCGCGGACAGCTGCCCGGAGACGGAGTTGAGCCGCGTGGTGAACGACTTGATCTGCTGGTCGTTCTCCTTCATCGCGTCGGTGATGACCCGCAGGTTCTCGATCGTCTGCGCGACGTCCTCGCGGTCGGTGCTCAGCGTGCTGAGCATCTCCGAGGTGTTCTTGATCGTCTCGTTGATGTCGTCGCCCTGGCCTTGCAGGTTCGCGGCGCCGACCCGCAGCAGCCGCGACAGCGAGCCCTCGCCGTTCGCGCCGGGCGCGTTGGCGCCCCGCGGGCCGAGCGCCTCGCTCAGCTCGTTCAGGCTGCCGCTGATCGAGTCGATCTCCACCGGGACGGCCGTGCGGCTGACGGTCAGCGTCGCGCCGTCCTTCATCACCGGCCCGCTCTTGTAGACCGGGGTGAGCTGGACGTACCGGTCGGCGACCAGCGTCTGGTTCACGATCACGGCCTGCGCGTTCGCGGGCACCTTGTACTTGGCGTCGTACTTCAGCTTCACCTCGACCGAGTCGCCCGCCGGGTCGACAGCGGTCACCTCCCCGACCTTGATGCCGAGGATGCGCACGTCCGCGCCCGCATAGAGGCCGACCGTCTTGGTGAAGTAGGCGGTCATGTGCCGCTGCTTCGGCTCCTGCAGCAGCAGGACGAGCACGGCGGCCAGCACCGCGACGGCGAGTATCACGCCGCCGAGGCGGAGAATCGTTGCCGAGTTTCGCACTACCGGTACCTGCCTGCTGTCACGGGAGGAAGGGAAGCGGGCTGTCGCCCTGGTTCTGGCCGTTCTGGTTCTGGCCGTTCTGACCGTTCTGCGTGCCGCCGGTGCCGCCCTGGCTCTTCGTCCCGGCGTTGGAGTCGTCGATGGACGCCGGAATCGGGACGAGGTTCTGCAGGTAGGCGTCGAACCAGCGGCCGGTGCCGGTGACGTCCGCGAACTGGCGCGCGAACGGCCCGAACATCTGGAGGATCCGGTCCAGGTTGTCCTGGTTCTTCAGGAGCACCCGGTTGACCTTCTCCAGGTTGTCGAGCATCGGCTTGAGCTGCGCCTCGTTCTCGTTGATCAGCGCGTTGACCTGCTGCGAGAACTGCACGGTGTTCACCAGCAGCCGGTGGATGACCTCGCGGCGCGCCTGGACGGCCGCCAGCAGCCGGTCGCCGTCCTTGACGAGCGCCTCGAAGTCCTCGTTGCGCTCGGCGAGCAGCCCCGACACGCTCTCGGCCCGGTCGGCGAGCTCGTGCAGTTCGTCGTCGCGCGAGGAGATCGTCTCCGACAGCCGCCGCAGACCCTGCAGCGACGCCTTCACCTCGTCCGGCGAGTTCGCGAACGTCGTCGACAGCACGTCGAACGACTGCGCGACCTGCCGGGTGTCGATCTGCCCGACGCGCTCGCCCAGTTCGCTGATCGCCGGGACGACCTCGAACGGCGTGTGCGTCCGCTCCACCGGGATGTGGGACTTCATCGGCTTCGTCCCGTTCGGCGACAGCCCCAGATAGTGCGCGCCCAGCACCGTCTTGATCTTGATGCTGGCCTCGGTGCGCTCGCCGAGCTTCACGCCGTCGTCCACCCGGAACGTGACCTTCACGTGGTCGCCGTCCAGCTCGACCGCCTTGACCTCGCCGACCTTGACGCCCGCGATGCGGACCTCCTCGTCCGGCTCCAGGCCGGCGGCCTCCTTGACGCCGCCGTGTAGGTCGTCCCGCCGACGACGAACGGGATCCTCTCCAGGTTCAGCGCCAGCGCCAGCGCGAGGATGATCACCGCGAACGCGGAGAAGGCGATGGGGACCGGGTTTCGCTCCCGGAACGAGATCCTCATCTACTTGCACCTCGCGTTCTCGTTCACGATCGCCGGTGTCTGGTAGACCGGTCCGCCCGGCAGCCGCACCCGCGCGTCGAGACCGCAGACGTACATGTTGAACCAGGACCCGTAGGAGGAGATGTTCAGCAGCTCCTCCAGCCGCCGCGGCGTCCGCTGCAGGCCCTTGTCGAGGGTCGCGCTGTGGTCGTCCAGCGTCCCGGTGAGCTTGCGGAGCCCCGCGATGTCGTCCTTGAGGTCGGGCCGCGTGTCGCGCAGCAGGCCCGCCGTCGCCGACTCCAGCCCGTCGATCGCCTCGACCGACTCGAAGATCGCCTCACGGTCGTGGGAGAGCCCGCTGACGAACCCGCGCAGGTCCACGACCATCTTGCTGACCTGCTCGTGCCGCGAGTCGATCGTGCCGAGCACCTCGTTGAGGTTCTCGATGACCCGGCCGATCACCTGGTCGCGGTCGGCGAGCGTGTTCGTCAGCGACGCCGTGTGCCGCAGCAGGCTGTTGATCGTCCCGCCCTCGCCCTGCAGCACCTTGATGATCTGCATCGCGAGGGTGTTGACGTCCTTCGGCTCCAGCGCCTGGAACAGCGGCCGGAACCCGTTGAACAGGGTCGTCAGGTCCAGCGCGGGCTTCGTCTGCGCGAGCGGGATCGTGCCGTTCTCGTCCAGGTACTGGTTCGGCGCCCCGGCCCCGTCGGTCAGCGCCAGGTACCGCTGCCCCATCAGGTTCCGGTACCGGATGTGCGCCTGCGTCGACTTCGGCAGCCCGGCCCGGAACACCCCGTCGGTGTCCAGGCTGAACGTCACCAGCGCCTGCGTGCCCTTGTGCAGCTCGATGCCCTCGATCTGCCCGACCCGCACGCCCGCGACCCGCACGTCGTCGTTCTCCAGCAGCCCGGTGACGTCGGAGAACACCGCCTTGTAGGTCCTGGACGGGACGAACCGCATGTTCGAGATCGTCATCGCCAGCACGCCCGTGACGAGGGAGGTGAGGACCACGAAGATCCCCAGCTTGATCGCCGCGCCCGTCGTCTTCACTCGACCGTCACCACCGATCCCTGCAGCAGCGGCCCGAACATCAGCGCCGACATGTCCGACAGCTCGTCGGCCGGGGTCCGGGTCAGCGGCGCGACGATGTTCTTGATCGTCTGGTTCTGGTCCGACCCGCTACCGGGCTCGACGAACACGTTCGACAGCGCGCGGCCCCGGTTGCCGGCCCCGGCGTTCGCCGGGTCCGGGTCCTTCCACCACAGGTCGTCCTGCGTGCCGTCCAGCGCCAGGTAGTCCGGGAACGGCACCTTCGAGTTCGGGATCCCGTAGCAGCGCGGGTTGCGGTGGTCGCGCGCCTCCGGCTTGTCCAGCGGGTACTTGTAGGCCGGACGCGGCTTCACGATCTCGATCGTCAGGTTGTAGGTCTTCGACCCGTCGCCGCCGCCGACCCGCTCCAGCTCCGGCTTGGCCTTCACCATGCCTTCGAGCACGCACGGCAGCGTCGGCGAGTACTTCGCGACGAGCTGCAGCACGTCCCGGTTCGCGATGTTCACCCCGATGATCTTCGGGCCGTTCTGCCGCATGAACGTGTTCCCGTCCTCCGACAGCGCCGTCACCGCGGGGATCAGCTGCTCGATCGTCTCTTCCTTGTCGGTGATCGTCTTGCTCGTCACGTTCAGGTTCCGCAGCGTCTGCAGCAGGTCGGGCGCCGCCGCGTCGTAGATGTCCGCGACGTCGGCCAGGCCGTGCAGGTCCTTGACCAGCGTCCCCAGCTCGGGGTTGATCTTCTTGAGCAGCGCGTCGGCCTGCTCCAGGTTCTCGCCGAGCTGGTCGCCGCGCCCCTGCAGCGCCGTGGCCAGCGCGTTCAGCGTCGCGTTCAGCTCCGCCGGCTTGACCGCCTGCAGCAGCGGCAGCAGGTCGTCCAGCACCTTGTTGATCTCGACGGCCGCGCGCGACCGGTCCTGCTGGATCGTCATGCCCTCGGTCAGCCCGAGCGTCCCGCCCTGCCCGGGGATCTCCAGCGACACGTACTTCTCGCCGAACAGCGTCTTCGGCAGCATCCGCGCCTGGACGTTGCGCGGGATCAGCTCCGCCTTCCCCGGGTCGATCGCCAGGTGCAGGATCGCGCCGTCGCCGCTCACCTCGGTGTCGCGCACCTCGCCGACGATCAGCCCGCGCACCTTGACGTCCGAATGCGGCAGCAGCTGCAGCCCCACCCGCTCGGCGGCCACCTTCACGTGCACCGTCGGCCGGAACGCCTTGTTGTAGAAGGCCACCGTCAACGCCAGCAGCAGGACGATGACCAGCACCATCGTCGTGCCCAGCAGGCGCAGTCGCATCCGTTCGCTCATCGCGCCCTCACCCCGCGATCCGCACCGACGTGTCGGTGCCCCAGATCGCCATGCCGAGCATCAGGTCCGCCACGTTGATCACGACCAGGCTCGTGCGCACCGCCCGGCCCACCGCGATGCCGACGCCCGCCGGGCCGCCGCTCGCGTGGTAGCCGTAGTAGCAGTGGATCAGCATCACCAGCACCGAGAAGACGATCACCTTGCCGAACGACCACAAGATGTCGTTCGGTGGCAGGAACAGGTCGAAGTAGTGGTCGTAGGTGCCGGTCGACTGCCCGTAGAACGTCGTCACGACGATCCGCGTCGCGCCGTACGACGCCAGCAGGCCCACGATGTACAGCGGGATCACCGCGATCATCCCGGCGATCATCCGCGTCGTCACCAGGAACGGCATCGACGGGACGGCCATGACCTCCAGCGCGTCGATCTCGTCGGAGATCCGCATCGCGCCGAGCTGCGCGGTGAACCCGCACCCGACCGTCGCCGACAGCGCCAGCGCCGACACCAGCGGCGCGATCTCGCGCGTGTTGAAGTACGACGCGACGAACCCGGTGAACGCGGCCGTCCCGATCTGGTCCAGCGACTCGAAGCCCTGCAACCCGACCTGGCTGCCGGTGAAGAACGTCATGAACCCGACGATCACCACCGAGCCGCCGATCACCGCGAGCCCGCCCGTACCGAGGCTCACCTCGGCCAGCAGCCGCATCACCTCGGTCCGGTACCGGCGCAGCACCCGGAACGTCCACGCGAACGCCCGCAGGTAGAACGACAGCTGGTGGCCGAAGTCGTCCAGTCGCTGCAGCGGCGCGTTCACCGTCCGGGAGACGGCCTTGCCCGCCTTGCCTGGGGCCGCCATCTACATGCCCTTCGACGGAACGAACTGGAAGTACAGCGTGGAGATCAGGAAGTTCTCCACGAACAGGAGCATGAAGGTGATGACCACGGTCTGGTTGACCGCGTCCCCCACGCCCTTCGGGCCTCCCTTTGCGTTCAACCCCTTGTACGCCGCGACCAGCCCGGCGGTGATGCCGAACACGAACGCCTTGAACTCCGCCTGCAGCAGGTCCGGGAGCTGCGCGATCGCGTTGAACGACGCGAGGTACGCGCCCGGCGTCCCGTCCTGCAGCATGACGTTGAAGACGTAGCCGCCCATCAGGCCGACCACCGACACCAGCCCGTTCAGGAACAGCGCCACGAACGCGCACGCCAGCATCCGCGGGACCACCAGGCGGTGCAGGGGGTTGATCCCCAGCACCTCCATGGCGTCGATCTCCTCGCGGATCTTCCGGGAGCCGATGTCGGCGCACATCGCCGACCCGGCGGCGCCCGCGATCAGCAGCGAGGTGACCAGCGGGCTCGCCTCGCGGACGATCGCCACGACCGCCGTCGCGCCCGTGTACGACTGCGCGCCCAGCTGCCGGATCAGGCCCCCGACCTGCAGCGAAAGCACGCCGCCGAACGGGATCGCGACCAGCATCGTCGGGACCACCGTCACGCTGACGATGAACCACGCCTGCTGGATGAACTCGCGCCACTGGAACGGCAGCTTGAACATCGCGCGGCCGACGTCCAGGCACAGGGCGAAGAACCGCCCCGGTTCCCGGACCGCGACGTTGGCCGCCCCGTCGCCGATCTTTCGGAGCGACACACGGGACGACCTGCCGTCTTCACCGCCCTGGTTCGCGCCGATACCAGGAGTGGACATCAGTACTTCGCACCCGCCCCGTACTGTCCGGGCGGCGGACCGCCGGGGAACTGCCCGGGCGCCGTGGCCGCGCCGGCCGGGGCCAGCGACGCCACGTAGCGCGGCCATTCCTCGACCCAGTTGCGGCCCAGGTCGTCGATGAACGAACCGGGCGGCGGGACGACCCCGTGCGCCGCGCACCACGCGCCGGGCGCGTGCTGGCCCGCGCGCAGCAGGCCGTTCGTCGGCATCTGCTGCGGCGGGATCGGCGGCAGCTTGCCCGGGTCGTGGCCCATCTTCGCCTCGGCTTCGAGTTCGGAGGCGTCCTTCTCCTCCGACATGCCGATCGGGCCGATCTTGCTGGCGTTGAGGAACTGCCGGACGACCGGCTCCTCGCTCGACAGCAGCATTTCCCGCGGCCCGAACATCGCCAGGTTCCGCTGGTACAGCAGGCCGATGTTGTCCGGGACGGTCCGGGCGGTGTTGATGTCGTGGGTGACGATCAGGAACGTCGCGTTGATCTGCGCGCTGAGGTCGATGAACACCTGGTTCAGGAACGCGGTCCGCACCGGGTCGAGGCCCGAGTCCGGCTCGTCCACCAGCAGGATCTCGGGGTCCAGCACCAGCGCGCGGGCCAGGCCGGCGCGCTTCTTCATACCGCCGGAGATCTCGCCCGGCAGCTTGTTCTCGGCGCCGAGCAGACCCACGAGTTCCATCTTCTCGAAGACGATCCGCTTGATCTCGGACTCGGACTTCTTGGTGTGCTCGCGCAGCGGGAAGGCGATGTTGTCGAACAGGTTCATCGAGCCGAAGAGGGCGCCGTCCTGGAACAGGACGCCGAACAGCTTCCGCGTCTCGTAGAGCTTGGACTCGGGCAGATTGGGGAGGTCCCGGTCGCCGATCCAGATGTGCCCGCGGTCCGGCTTGAGCAGCCCGACGAGCGACTTGAGGAAGACCGACTTACCGGTGCCGGAAGGGCCCAGGAGAACGGAGATCTCTCCTGCGGGGATGGTCAGCGACACGTCCTGCCAGATCACCTGGCGGCCGAAGGACTTGGTCAGGCCCTCGACTCTGATCTCGACGCCCACTCGTCACCTTTCGTCCAGGCCGGGGGGATTCCCGAACCAATGAGCGAGTAGTACTCAGGCTCTGTCTTACCGGAGGCTCTGTCGTCACACCGTGTGCCCGTCCGCTTGCTACCGTCCGGTAGCCGTGACGGGTGCCACTACCGTAGCGACCTCCCGGCCAAATGGAAGAGGTACCGGACCAGATCAGCGGCGAAATGCGACGTCGTAAGACAATCGTTACTTACGGCGCCTATGAGACTAGTGGTCCAAGAACCGACGCCTCAAGCCCGGGGGCACGACCCTGCCGTCCGCTGTTGACCGACGGACGGCCGTTACGGGAGCGGCCCGGTGGGGCCGCAGCCACAGAACGGGACGCTACGCGCCGGTAGGTAACCCGCACAACCCGCCCCGGCACACGGTTTGAACCGCACGTTTATCACGACGGCACAGAAAACCGCACCCCCTGACCAGGCGGCTTGCGCAGCCTCCGACAATCGCGGCCGGTCCGCCATCGGACGTCCCGCACCGGGCGTCCCGCACCGGGCGTCCCGCACCCAGCGTCCCGCAGCGTCCGGAGCCGGACACGCGAAAAGGCGGCCGCCCCACCCGCGGGTGGAACGACCGCCTTCGCTGCGCGGTGGAGCCGAGCCGCACGGCTCCGGTGCGCGAAGTGTGAAGGTTACGCCGTCGACTACTTGACGGTGACCGAGGCGCCCGCCTTCTCCAGGGCCTCCTTGGCCTTGTCGGCGGTCTCCTTGTTGACCTTCTCCAGCAGCGGCTTCGGCGCGCCGTCGACCAGGTCCTTGGCCTCCTTCAGGCCGAGGCTGGTGAGCGCGCGCACCTCCTTGATGACCTGGATCTTCTTGTCGCCGGCGCCCTCGAGGATGACGTCGAACTCGTCCTGCGCGGCCTCTTCCTCGGCCGGGGCGCCGGGGGCGCCCGGGCGCGGCCGCGACGGCGGCGACCGGGGCGGCGGCCTTGACGTCGAAGACGTCCTCGAACTGCTTCACGAAGTCGGAGAGCTCGAGCAGCGTCATTTCCTTGAACGCGTCGAGCAGCTCGTCGGTGCTGAGCTTCGCCATGATGTTTCCTCCGCTATGGCTTCAAAACTGGGGTGTACGGGACCGCGGGTGCCTTATTCGGCGGACGCGCCTTCGCTCTCGCGCTTGGCGCGCAGCGCCTCGGCGAGCTGCGCCGTCTGCGTCGGCAGGGCGTTGAAGAGCGCGGCGGCGTTCGCCATGGAGCCCTTCATCGCGCCGGCCAGCTTCGCGAGGAGCACCTCGCGAGACTCCAGGTCGGCCAGCTTGGTGACCTGCTTGGCGTCCATCGACTGACCGTCGATGTACCCGCCCTTGATCACCAGCGCCGGGTTCGCCTTGGCGAAGTCGCGCAGGCCCTTGGCGGCCTCGACCACGTCGCCCCGGACGAACGCGATGGCCGAGGGGCCTTCGAGCAGCTCACGGAACTGCTCGTCGACACCGGCCTCGTTCGCGGCGCGCTTGGTCAGCGTGTTCTTCACAACGCGAAAACGTGCGACCTCGCCGAGGTTGCCGCGCAGCTCGGTGACCTGCGCGACCGACAGCCCGCGGTACTCGGTCAGCACGGCGCCGTTCGAGCTCTCGAACTCGTTCTTGAGCTCGGCGATGGCCTCATCCTTGTGGTCCTTGGCCATGGCCCTCCTTCCGATTACCTTGGGGAAGCCGCCGGGGCGAAAAAGGTCTCGGAAACACAGGAACGCCCCGGCGCAGGCGCACGGGGCGTGGACATGACGCGAAGGTCATGCGGAAGCTCTCGTCTCACCTGCGCGGGCCGCCCGAATCTCTTCGGGTCCTTCGGTCGCCCGTACGGGCGACGACCGGCGGTCTTCGGCACAGAACAGGGTACGCGGGGAAACGCCCTCGAACCAAATCGGCGCGCCCCGCAACGTCCTGCCCGGGAACGGCGAAGGGACCGCGCCCCCCGTGCGCGGTCCCCTCGTCGCGGGTCGGTGTCCCCCGGCGTCAGCTTCCGCCGAGGCCGCCGCCCATGCTCTTCAGCATCTGCGCCATGTCGGTGACCTGGTTCGCGGGCGGCGCCGCGACCTGCACCGGCGCGCCGTAGTCGCGGTAGGTCATCGTCATCGTCATCGCGCCCGCGGCGGACGACGGCGTCGACATCGTCATCTTCTGGGGCAGCTGCTGCCCGTCGACCCACACGTCGAACTTCATCGACTCCATGCCGCTCTGGGCGATGGCCTTGCGCGCGGCCTCCTGCTGCTCGGCGGGGAGCTCCGCGATCGCGTCCTCCATCCGGTAGGAGCCCGCGTAGTGCGTCGTCTCGACGCCGTTCACGTTCTCCTTGCCGACCTCGCGGACGTCCTTGGACGCCGTCAGCTTCTCCATGTTCTGCACCGGGTCCATCTGCTGCGACTGTTCGAGCAGCTGGTCGATGTTCATCCCGGACGCCTGGCCGACCTCGTCCAGCGAGATCTTGAACCACGGCTTGGCCGAGCCCCCGGCCATCTGCGAGAGCATCGGCATCTTCATGTACATGGTCCGGTCGACGAGGATCTGCTGCATCTCGCCCACGGACTGACCGGCGACGCTCATCTCGCTGTAGCTGATGCTGTACGCCAGCTCGGGCTTCAGCTGGTACTGCATCGCGCCCGCCGCCTTGACGTTCCCGTCGGGGGCCGTCATGGTCATGTCGAAGTCGGCCTGGAAGCTGTCGATCTGGCCGGTCTTCTCCGCACTCTTGCCGAGCACCTGCGCGGCGGTCAGCTTCAGGTTCTCGCCCGCCTGGCCCACCTTGTCGCCGGCGTCGCCGAGACAGCCGGTGAGCGAGAGGGTCAGGCCGGTGACCAGGGCGGCCCCCGCGGCGAACCGACGGATCATCTGTAGGTCTCCTTGCGTCGTCGAAGAACGCCCGGCCGATGGCCGGGCCGTTCTTTACTCATTCCTTACGACGCTCGGAACGGGTGTCCAGTTCGCCCCGTCTCGCGACTTTCTTCAGGGAACGGTCAGTTGCCGCCGAGGAAGGACTCCAGCGACAACGTCCCGACCTGGTCGGCCGGCGGCGGGTTCACCGAGACCGGCTCCCCGTACTCGCTGTAGAGGACGGTCACCTTGCCCTCGTGGCCCTGGTCGCCCTGCACGTTCGTCTCCAGCTTGCGCGGCAGGTTCTCACCGTCGGTCCACAGGTCGAACTTCATCGTCGCGTCGGTGTCCTTCGGCATGTGGCGGCTCACCTCCTCGCGCGTCTGCGCGTCGAGCTGCTGCAGCGCGTCCTGGACGGTCACGGTGCCCGCGTAGTGCGTCGTCTCGACGCCGTTGATCTCCTCGGTGCCGACGCGGCGGGCGTCCTCGGAGCCGGTGAGCATCTTCGTCTGCTCGGCCGGGTTCACCTTCCGGACCTGGTCGATCAGCTGCCGGACGTCGAACCCGCTGGCCTGCGCCACCTGGTTCACGTCGATCTTCACCCACGGCTTGCCGTCGGCCACGAACCGGGCGAGCTGCGGAACCTTCGCGTACAGGACGTCACCGGTGTAGATCGCGCGCCCCTTCACCCCCGGGATCGCCGCGCCGCCCAGCGACGCCTCGTCCAGCTGCGCGGAGAACTTCAGCGTCGGCCGCAGCTGGAACTGCCCGTTGGCGCGGATCTTCCCGTTGTCGCTGCCCTCGGTCGTGACGGTCAGATCGGCCTGGAACGTGTCGGCCTTGCTCGTCTGCTCGGCCGAGGCCAGCAGCACCTCGTTCGCGCTGAGGTTCACGTTCGCCGCCGTGCCGCCCGACCCGTCCCCGCCGCAGCCGGACAGCAGGAGCACCGCCCCCATGGCGGTTCCACCGGCGGCGACCGTGAGTCGTCGGTTCATGGGTATTCGAGCCTCCTTGATCGCCCTGCTCGTTGCCACCAGTCTGTAGGCGCGGCGCGAAAGCGGCATCCCCCGGTGGTACGAATGCGCGGCGACCCGGTACGACCAACGGCGTACCGGACGGTCGGACGAAACGCCCCGCGAACGGTCGTCAGCGGTACGAGCCGAACGTCATCGAACCGTCCAGCACACCGGCCGGGGCCTGCGCCTTCAGCCCGATCCACGTGGGGCGGCCCTTCCCGTTCGCCCACAGGTCCAGCGCGCATCCGGCGGCCGCGGGGACGACCTTGCCGATCTGCTCCGCCACGTTCTGCGGCAGCAGCCCGTAGAGGTCGCCCATCGCGCTGTCGGCCAGGAAATGCGTGCGGCCGTTCGCGTCCGGTCCCTCCGCGAACAGGTCGGGCAGGCTCGCCATCAGGTACGTGAACTGCCGCGGATCCGACCCCGTCTGCAGCGTCGTCAACTGCTGCTGGGTCAGCTTGGACTGCGTCCACTCCTGCCCGTCGTACCCCTTCAGGACACCGTCCTTCACGACGACCTTCTCGGTCACCTTCGACTCCACGCCGTCCTTCACCGTGGTGGTGACCCCGGTCGCGTTCAGCGCGAACTTCGGATACAGCGTGAACTCCGCGGTCTCCGCGGCGTGCGTGTAGTCGCCGCCCGTCCCGAAGGTCAGCTTCACTTCGGTCTTGCGGACGAACGAGCGCAGATCGGGGCTCGGCTTCGGCTTCTCGTCGGGCAGCACGGCCTTCGCGGCCTCGCTCCCGCCGCCGGCCGTCCCGTTCGTCCCGCCCGTTCCCGAGCCGCCGGACGTGCCCGCCCCGCCGCCCGAACCGGGCGCGCGCCCGCACCGGAGCCCGTCCCGGAGCCGGGTACGGCGCCGCCCGACGGGGACACGGTGCCGGTGCCGGGGCCCTCCCCGGCGGCCTGCCGGTCCGCCATCGCGGCGGCCGGCGGCATCGTGCCGGCGTCCGGCCCGGAGCCGCCGCCGGTCTTCACCACCGCCAGGACGACCGTGGGCACCACTGCCACGGCACCGAGCGCGGAAATCGCGATGATGCGGTCCGTTCTACGCTTCACGGACCCGATTCAACACCAAGTTCCCCGGCGGTAACAAAGGTCTTCGCATATCGGTTTGGCCATTTCCGGACCGGATTTCCGGTAATCCCCCGTATGTCCTGCGAAAACGCCACAGGGCGCCCCCGCATGGGGACGCCCTGTGATCAGGTCGAACGGACGCTCGAACCGCTCAGGCGGTCTCGAACTCCGCGGTCAGGTTGCGGACCGCGTTCGGGTCCACCGGGATGCTCGGCCCCATCGAGGTGGTCAGCACCGCCTTCTTGACGTACCGGCCCTTGGCGGCCGACGGCTTGAGCCGCTGGATCTCCTCGATCGCGGCCGCGTAGTTCTCCACCAGCAGGCGCTCGTCGAAGGACGCCTTGCCGATGATGAAGTGCAGGTTCGCGTGCCGGTCGACCCGGAACTCGATCTTGCCGCCCTTGATGTCGGAGACGGCCTTGGCCACGTCCATGGTGACCGTGCCCGTCTTCGGGTTCGGCATCAGGCCGCGCGGACCGAGCACCCGGCCCAGCCGGCCGACCTTGCCCATCTGGTCCGGCGTCGCCACGACCGCGTCGAAGTCCAGGAAGCCGCCCTGGATCCGCTCGATCATGTCGTCGGAGCCGACGAAGTCGGCACCGGCCTCACGGGCCTCGTCGGCCTTGGCGCCACCGGCGAAGACCAGCACGCGGGCGGTCTTACCGGTGCCGTGCGGCAGGTTGACGGTGCCGCGCACCATCTGGTCGGCCTTGCGCGGGTCGACGCCCAGCCGCAGGGCGACCTCGACGGTCGCGTCGAACTTGGTGACCGCGGTCTCCTTGGCGAGCTTCACGGCCTCGGCCGGGCTGTACAGCCGGTCGCGGTCGATCCTCTCCGCCGCCGAGCGGTAACCCTTGCTGCGCTTCATTCTCTGTTCCTCCAGTGGAACGCGTGGTCACGGGCCGCGCCCGGCCCTCCCACATGACGGACTTACTTGACCTCGATGCCCATGGACCGGGCGGTCCCCGCGACGATCTTCGCGGCGGCCTCGATGTCCTTGGCGTTCAGGTCGGGCATCTTGGTGGTGGCGATCTCGCGGACCTGGTCCGCGGTGACCGAGCCGACCTTCGTCTTGTGCGGCTCGCCGCTGCCCTTCTCGACGCCCGCGGCCTCAGGATGAGCTGCGCGGCCGGCGGGGTCTTGGTGACGAAGGTGAACGAGCGGTCCTCGTAGATGGTGATCTCTACGGGGATGACGTTCCCGCGCTGGGCTTCCGTGGCAGCGTTGTACTGCTTGCAGAAGTCCATGATGTTGACGCCGTGCGGACCGAGAGCGGTACCGACCGGCGGCGCCGGGGTCGCCGCGCCGGCCTGCAACTGCACCTTGACGATGGCCGCTACTTTTTTCTTCGGAGGCATGGTTACCCCTTGTGTCCCATTTTTCGATGACTCCGACTCCCGGAGACCGGGCAACACGGTGGCTGGGACGATTCCGCCGTGTGGGAGCCGCTATATGTTGCCGTGCCCTGCACGAGGCAGGGACGCGGTCAGATCTTGGAGACCTGGTTGAACGACAGCTCGACCGGGGTCTCGCGGCCGAAGATCGACACCAGCACCTTGAGCTTCTGCGCCTCGATGTTGATCTCGTTGACCGTAGCCGGGAGGGTCGCGAACGGGCCGTCCATGACGGTGACGGACTCGCCGACCTCGTAGTCGACGGTCGCCTGCGCCTTCGCGGGCTCCTTGGCCTTGACGGCTCCGGTGCCCTCTTCGGGCTCGGGGGCCAGCAGCTTCGCGACCTCGTCCAGGCTCAGCGGGGACGGCTTGTTCAGCAGGCCCACGAACCCGGTGACGCCCGGCGTGTTGCGGACGGCGGCCCAGGACTCGTCGGTGAGGTCCATGCGGACGAGGATGTACCCCGGCAGGACCTTCTCGTTGACCTTCTGCCGCTTGCCCTGCTTGATCTCGGTGACCTCGTGCTGCGGGACCTCGATCTGGAAGATGTAGTCCTCCATGTTGAGGGTCTGCGTCCGGGTCTCGATGTTGGTCTTGACCCGGTTCTCGTAGCCCGCGTAGGTGTGCACGACGTACCAGTCGCCCGGCTGGAGCCGGAGCTGCATCTTGAAGTCGGCGAACGGGTCGACCGGCGGCCCGGCCGGGGCCTCCTCGGTCTCGTCCTCGTCCGTCTCCGCGTCGCCCTCGGACTCGCCCTCGGCGGTCTCCGCGGCCTCGGCGGTCTCGCCCTCCGCGGCCTCGTCCTCGACGGCTTCGTCCTCGGACCGGATCTCGGCGGCGAGGTCGTCCGCGCCCTCGGCCACCTCCGGGCCGGGCGGCTCCTCGCCTTCGAGCTTCGTGTCCGCGGGCACGCCTTCCCCGGCGGTGACGGCCGCCTCGGCCGCCTCGTCGGCGGGCTCGGCCGCCTGGCCGGCCGCAGCAGCCGCAGCGGACTGGGCCTCTTCCACGGCCTCGTCGTAGGGCTGTGAGGACTCGGACACGGTGTCTCTTTCTCTCGGTCTGCGCTGACTGGTTGTACGACGGTACGGCGGTGCGGCCGTTCGACGGCCGCGCGCTGCGCGAACGTCCGGACGCCCGGGCGCCGGACGGGCCCCGGCGGGGCGGGATCAGCCGAAGACGGCGTAGATGCCTTCCTGCAGACCCCAGTCGACACCGGAGACGAGCGCGACCATGAAGAGAACGAACACCAGGGAAACCGTCGTGTAGGTGATCAGTTCCCGGCGGGTGGGCCAGATGACCTTGCGCAGCTCGGCGACGATCTGGCGCACGAACAGCGCGGGGGAGGTCCGCTTTCCGACCTTCTTCCGCTTGCCCTTGCCTTCGTCCTTGGCCTCGGGCTCGCCGCGCGTCTCAGTCGCCATGCCGCCGTTCACCTCATCGGTCGTGTTCTGACCACTTCGTGGTGGCCGCGCCGTTCGCGCCTTCGCGCGTCACGGCGGCCGCCGCGAAGCGGCCGGCACGGGTGCGCGCACCGCACCTCGCAGGGCAGGAGGGACTCGAACCCCCAACCGCCGGTTTTGGAGACCGGTGCTCTACCAATTGAGCCACTGCCCTTCATTCTCCGGAAACGGAGAACTGCCCGGCCGGGTGGCCGAGCTCGTGCCGGTTACCAGCTTACGGCCTCCCGAGGGTCGCTCGTGCGGACAGCCTCATAGCCGGTGACGCGTCACTAAGAGCAGGAGTCTACGTCTCCGCGGCCCCCGCGTCGAACCGAAACCCCCGGAGATCGTCGCGTCCGGGTCGCGGAACGCCGCCCGACCGGCCCGAACATATCGCTCGGGTCACCGTCCGGGGTCTGTAACGATAGGGGTATGAGCATCGACCGTCCTCGCATCTCCAAGCGCATATCCGCGATCTCCGAGTCCGCCACGCTGGCCGTCGACGCCAAGGCCAAGGCGCTGAAGGCGGCCGGACGACCGGTCATCGGGTTCGGCGCGGGCGAGCCCGACTTCCCCACGCCCGACTACATCGTCGAGGCCGCGGTGACCGCCTGCCGCGTCCCGCGGTTCCACAAGTACACCCCGGCGGGGGGCCTGCCGGAGCTGCGCACGGCGATCGCCGAGAAGACCGAGCGCGACTCGGGCCTGAAGGTCGAGTCGTCCCAGGTCCTGGTGACCAACGGCGGGAAGCAGGCGGTGTACGAGGCGTTCGCGGCGCTGCTCGACCCGGGCGACGAGGTCATCGTCCCGACCCCCTACTGGACGACCTACCCCGAGTCGATCAAGCTCGCGGGCGGCGTGCCGGTGGACGTCGTCGCCGACGAGACGACCGGTTACCGGGTGAGCGTCGAGCAGCTCGAAGCGGCCCGCACCGACCGGACGAAGGTGCTGCTGTTCGTCTCCCCGTCCAACCCGACCGGCGCCGTCTACACCCGCGACCAGGTCGAGGCGATCGGCCGCTGGGCCGACGAGCACGGCCTGTGGGTCATCACGGACGAGATCTACGAGCACCTCGTGTACGGCGACGCCGAGTTCTCCTCGATGCCCGTCGTGGTGCCCGAACTGGCCGACCGCACGCTCGTCCTGAACGGGGTCGCCAAGACGTACGCGATGACCGGCTGGCGGGTCGGCTGGATGATCGGCCCGGCCGACGTCGTGAAGGCCGCGCAGAACCTGCAGTCGCACGCGACGTCCAATGTGGCGAACGTCTCGCAGGCCGCCGCGCTCGCCGCCGTCACCGGCGACCTCGGCGCCGTCGCGGAGATGCGCAAGGCGTTCGACCGGCGCCGGCAGACGATGGTCAAGATGCTGAACGAGATCCCCGGCGTGCTCTGCCCCGAGCCGGAGGGCGCGTTCTACGCGTACCCGTCGGTCAAGGAGCTGCTGGGCAAGGAGATCCGCGGCAAGCGTCCCGAGACGTCCGTGGAGCTGGCCTCGCTGATCCTGGAGGAGGCCGAGGTGGCGCTGGTGCCGGGCGAGGCGTTCGGCACCCCCGGCTACTTCCGGCTGTCGTACGCGCTCGGCGACGACGACCTCGTCGAGGGCGTGTCGCGGGTGGCGAAGCTGCTGTCCGAGGCGGGCTGAGCCGTCGCGGAAGGCCCCGGGCTTCGCCGCCCGGGGCCTTTCCCTTTTCCCGATGCCTATGGGGCGCGATGGCCGCCGCGTGTCATGGGAGGTAGTCCGGTGTGGTGATCCTGGTGGGGCGGGCATTCAAGACGGCGCCGCGTCCGGCAACATTGGTCCATGGAGGCCCGTACCGTTCCCACCCGTCCGGCCCACGAGGGTCACGTCGCGCGCGGCGCCGCGCGTCCGGACACGGCGCTGCTCCCGAAAGCGCACCTGCACCTGCACTTCACCGGCTCGATGCGGCATTCGACGCTGGTGGAGCTGGCCCGGCTGCACGGGGTGCACCTGCCGGACGCGCTCGTGGACGACTGGCCGCCGCGGCTGCACGCCACCGACGAGCGCGGCTGGTTCCGGTTCCAGCGGCTGTACGACATCGCCCGGTCGGTCCTGCAGACCCCGGACGACCTGCGGCGGCTCCTGCGGGAGACGGCCGAGGACGAGGCCGCCGAGGGGTCGGGGTGGCTGGAGATCCAGGTCGACCCGAGCGGCTACGCGTCGAGGTTCGGCGGCCTCACCCCGACCGTGGAGCTCGTGCTGGACGCGGCGCGCGAGGCGTCGGCGGCGACCGGTGTCGGCATCGGGCTGGTGATCGCCGCGAACCGGACCCGGCATCCGCTGGACGCGAAGACGCTCGCGCGGCTCGCCGTCCGGTACGCGGGGCGGGGCGTCGTCGGGTTCGGGCTGTCCAACGACGAGCGGCGGGGCCGCGCCTACGACTTCGAGGGCGCGTTCCGGATCGCGCGGCGCGGCGGGCTGCTGTCGGACCCGCACGGCGGCGAGCTGCTCGGGCCCGCGAGCGTCCGCGAGTGCCTGGAGACGCTCGGCGCGGACCGCATCGGGCACGGGGTGCGCGCCGTCGAGGACCCGCGGCTGCTGGAGGCGATCGCGAACCGCGGCGTGACGCTGGAGGTGTGCCCCGCGTCGAACGTGGGCCTCGGCGTCGCGCCGACCGCGGCGGACGTCCCGGTGCGGGCGCTGCGGGAGGCGGGGGTGCCGATCGCGCTGGGCGCCGACGATCCGCTGCTGTTCGGGTCTCGGCTGGCCCGGCAGTACGAGCTCGTCCGGACCGAGCACGGGTTCACCGACGCCGAACTAGCCGATCTGGCGCGGCAGTCGATCGCGGGGTCGGCCGCGCCCGACGACGTCCGGGCGCGCCTCCTCGCGGGCATCGACGGCTGGCTCGCGAACTGACGCCGTTCACCCGGCTTCGTCCAGGTGCCAGCGGCCCCGGCGCTCCAGGTGCGCGACCAGCAGGTCGCCGGCCCGCAGGACGTGCGCGCGCATCTCGGCGCCCGCGCCCGGCCCGTCGCCCGCGGCGAGCGCGTCCAGGATGCGGCGGTGGTCGCGGACGGCGAGGCGCGGCCAGTCGGGGACGCCCCCGTACAGCCCGCGCGGGACGTACCGCGCCGCCGTCCCCATCGCCCACGCGAGCTTGGGGGACGCGGCGGCCAGGTTGATCCGCCGGTGGAAGTCCCGGTTGTGCCGCTCCATGAGGTCCGGACGGCGGACGGTGCGGGCGTGTTCGAGCCCGCTGTGGAACGCGTCGAGGTCGCCGAGCGCGGCGTCGTCCAGGCGGGGGGCGGCGCGGGCGGTCAGCTCGGCGGCGATGCCCGCCTGCACCCAGAACAGGTCGGCGACGTCCTGCTTCGACAGGGGCGCGACGACGAACCCGCGGCGCGGTTCGAGCACGACGAACCCCTCGGCCCGCAGCGACTTCAGCGCCTCCCGGACGGGCGTGACGCTGATCTGGAACTCGGCCGCGAGGTGTTCGAGGCGCAGGTGCTCGCCGGGCCGGACGAGCCCGTCGACGATCAGTTCGCGGATCCGCGCGGCGACCTCGTCACCGAGTTGCAGCCGCGTGCCCCCGGCCCGGGGGCTCGGCGGTCGCGGCTCGGCCGGTCGCGGCTCGACCGGTCGCGGGCCCGGCGGCGTGCCGGACGTGTGCCGGGGCAGGGGGACGGCCACGGTGCACTCCCCAACGGACCCCGCCGCGGCCGGGCCCCGCGGTCGTCAAAGGGCCCGACTTGTTCATGCCCGCGAAGCCCCGCCCTGATGCCCGCGCCCCCCAACCTCCTCCGGACGATCCGTCAGAGGGCCACGCCGACGAGGACGGGTTCGTTCACGAGGTCCACGCCGAAGGCGTCGCGTACGCCGCCGCGCACCTCGCGGGCGAGGGCGAGGAGGTCGGTGGTGCGGGCGCCGCCCGGGTTGGTGAGCGCGAGGGTGTGCTTGCCGGAGATGCGGGCCGGGCCGGTGCCGTGCCCCTTCGCGAACCCGGCGCGGTCGATGAGCCACGCGGCGGACGTCTTGGTGCGCCCGTCCGCCTCCGGGTAGCGGGGGAACGTCGCGTCGGGGCCGAGGCGTTCGGCGACGCGCCGTTCCAGTTCGGCGAGCTGCGCCGGTTCGAGGATCGGGTTGGTGAAGAACGATCCGGCGCTGCGGGTGTCGGGGTCGGCGGGGTCGAGGACCATGCCCTTTCCGCGCCGCAGCTCCAGGACGGCGTCGCGCGCCTCCTTGAGCGTGACCCGCTCCCCCGGACGCACGCCGAGCTTGCGCGCGAGTTCGGCGTACGCGATCGGCCGCGATTCCTCCGACTCGCGGAGCGCGTACGTCACGTCGAGGACGACGTACCGGTCGTCGCCCTTGAACACGCTGTTGCGGTAGGTGAAGCGGCACTCGTCGGGGCCGAGCGTCACCCGCGCGCGGTCGCGCCGGTCGTAGGCGCGGACGCACGCGATCGTCTCGCCGACGTCCTGCCCGTACGCGCCGACGTTCTGGATGGGCGTCGCGCCGACCCGTCCGGGGATGCCCGCCAGGCACTCGACGCCGGCGAGGCCGTCGGACGCGCAGCGGGCGACGAACGGGTCCCAGTCCTCGCCCGCCTGGACGCGGACGTGCACCCGGTCGCCTTCGGCGGCGACGCGTTCGGTCCCGCGCGTCCCGATGTGCACGACGGTCCCGGCGAACCCGTCGTCGGACACCACCACGTTGCTGCCGCCGCCGAGCACCAGCACCGGCTCGCCCGCGTCGTCGGCCTCCCGGACCGCCGCGACGACCTCCGCCTCGGTGGTCGCCTCGACGAAGCGGCGGGCGGGACCGCCCAGCCGCAGCGTGGTGTATCCGGCCAGGTTGACCTCTTCGGCGATCACCGCCACGTCGTCCATCCCTCCGTACGTTCGCGTCCGCACCGGCCGGGGCGTCCCCGGCCGGTGCGGGCGGGAGCGCGCACCGGTTCAGGCGAGGCGGACGACCGCCTTGGCGCGCCTGAGGACCGTCTGGTCGCTCGACTTGGCGGTGAGCGCCACGACGACCTTGCCGTCGTCGAGCTTCTCCTCCACCGTGCCGCTGATCTCCAGCGTCGCGCCGCCCTCGTCGGGGACGACCACGGGCGAGGAGAACCGTACCCCGTAGTCGAGGACCGCACCCGGGTCGCCGGCCCAGTCGGTGACGAACCGTCCGGCCTGCGCCATCGTGAACATGCCGTGGGCGATGACGTCGGGGAGCCCGACGGACTTCGCGAACGACTCGCGCCAGTGGATCGGGTTGAAGTCGCCGGACGCGCCCGCGTACATGACGAGGTTCGCGCGGTCGACCTTGTACGTCTGCGCCGGGATCTCGGTGCCGACCTCGACGTCGTCGTACTTCACCTTCGCGGTCATGCTCAGGCCCCCCGCTCGACGATCGCGTTGTAGGTCTTGCAGATGAGTTCGCCCTCGACCGACTTGATCTCGGTCTCGACGATCATCCGCTCGTGCTTGCCGACCGACTTGATCTCGGTGATCGTGGCGGTGCCGGTCACGACGTCTCCGGCCCGGACGGGGCGGGTGTACTCGAACCGCTGCTCGCCGTGCACGACCATCGCGTAGTTGAGGCCGAGGTCGGGGTCGGCGAGGCCCGGGTTGCCGAGCGACATCACGATGGGGAACGTGGGCGGCGCGATGACGTCGGGGTGGCCGGCCGCCTTCGCCGCGTCCGCGTCGCGGTAGATGGGGTTGTGGTCACCGATCGCGTCCGCGAACTCGCGGATCTTGACCCGGCTGACTTCATAGGGCTCGCCGGGCGGGAAGCTCCGCCCGATGAAATCACGGTTCAGTGCCATGCAGTCCGTCCTTCCAGGTCGAACAGGGCGTCGCGCCCGGGTGCCCGCGCCTTTTTGAGCACCTGTACCTCTGTATCTGGACGGACGGTAACAGAATGACGTTCAGCCCGCCGCTCACGGGTCTCACCGAGAGGGACGGGCTGAACGTCGTGCTGATCGTGCTGTACGTGCAGGTGGGCAAGCTGCGAAGAGTTCGCTCCGCTCGGCTCCCGGGAAGGTTCACGGTCGGCCGCTTGCGCCGGACGTCGCGTGGCGGTGACGGGTACCGGAAACGGTCGCCGCATCGCCGCCGTCGTCGCCTGAGTCGAATCCCCCGATGTTCCGCTCCGGGCGGAAGGAGATTAGCGAGTCTCCCGGTGCGGACGGTGCGTCCGGCAGTTCGGGCAGTACTTCTTGATCTCGAGGCGGTCCGGGTCGTTGCGCCGGTTCTTCCGCGTGATGTAGTTGCGGTGCTTGCACTCCTGGCAGGCCAGCGTGATCTTCGGCCGTACGTCGGTGGCAGCCACGTTGGAGTGCCTTTCTGAGCTAGGGACAGGAACTTCGGACCGGGACCGCCCGTGTGGACGGCCGGCGGTTCGGACCCGGCCTGCTCACCTCCCGGAGGAGGTGAGAGACCTGGGTAGTAGCGAGGGCCGGACTTGAACCGGCGACACAGCGATTATGAGCCGCTTGCTCTGCCTGACTGAGCTACCCCGCCGTGATGGTCGGTGTGGACCGGTTTGCAAGGATACCGGATGCCCACCGCACCCTCGGAACAGCATTTCCCGGACCGTGGTCGGGGAAGCATGTTCGAGTGGCCCCGAGGAGCGTCCCCCAGGTTACCCGTTGTGCCGGTGACCTGCGAATCGCCCCAATGGAACCGGTGGGACGCTACCACAGCACCTGCCGGGAGGCGAATCCGGACGGAACGACCGGACGGCCGGGCGACCGGGCGGCCGGGCGCCGCGAGGCCCCGGAAACGACGAAGGCCGCCCTCCGATCGTTCGGACGGCGGCCGTGGTGTCGTTGAGCCCCTTTACGGAATCGAACCGTAGACCTTCTCCTTACCATGGAGACGCTCTGCCGACTGAGCTAAAGGGGCTTGCGTCGTTCGCGCAGTGAAAACCATACACGGCCCGGGCACCACTTGCGAACCGGAAAACCCCCCTCGCCCGCCGGGCCCGCTCCCGGCGACGGATCCGCAGGTCAGCGCAGTAGATGCCGGCCGATCACGAGCTGCTGGATCTGGCTCGTGCCCTCGTAGATGCGGAACAGCCGGACGTCCCGGTAGAACCGCTCGACGGCGACGCCCCGCATGTATCCCATCCCGCCGTGGACCTGCACCGCCCGGTCGGCGACGCGGCCGACCATCTCCGAGCAGAAGTACTTGGCGCAGGACGGCCCGAGCTTGCTGTCCTCGCCCGCGTCGTAGGCCCGCGCGGCCTCCAGCACCATCGACCGTCCGGCGTACAGCTCGGCCTGCGAGTCGGCGAGGAGCCCCTGCACGAGCTGGTAGTCGCCGATCCGCCGCCCGCCCTGGGCGCGGTCCTTCGCGTACGCGACGGCCTCGTCCTGGATCCGCTGGGCGAGGCCCACGCAGACGGCGGAGATGCTGAGCCGGCCGTGCGCGAGGGACGCCATGGCGGTGCGGAACCCGGTGCCCTCCGGGCCGACCATCGCGTCGGCGGGGACGCGGACGCCGTTGAGGAACACCTCGGCGGTGTGCGCCCCGCGCTGGCCCATCTTCTCGTCGGACGGGCCGATCTCCAGGCCGTCCGCGCCCTTCTCGACGAGGAAGGTGGAGATGCCGCGCGAGCCCTCGCCGCCCGTCCGGGCGAACACCATGAAGACGTCGGCTTCGGGGGCGTTGGTGATGAACCGCTTGGCGCCGTCGATGACGTGGTCGTCGCCGTCCCGGCGGGCGGACGTCGTCAGGGTGCTCGGGTCGGATCCGGCTTCGGCCTCGGTGAGCGCGAACGCGCCGACGGTCTCGCCGGACGCGAGGCGGGGCAGCCACCGGTCCTTCTGCGCCTCCGTGCCGGCGTGCACGAGGACCTGCCCGGCGATGCCGTTGCTCGTCCCGAACATCGACCGGAACGCGGGGCTGGCGTAGCCGATCTCGAAGACGAGCCGGACCTCCTCGCTCACCGACAGCCCGAGCCCGCCGTACTGCTCCGGCAGCGCGTACCCGAACAGGCCCATGTCGCGGGACGTGCGGCGCACCGCCTCGGGGATCGCGTCGGTCTCCTCGATCTCCTCCTCGCGGGGGATCACCTCGTCGCGCACGAAGCGGCGGACGGCCTGCAGCACGTCGTCGAAATCCTGTGGCTCCATGCCGCCCATTTTAGAATCAGATTCCAGGATGGCGTCTAGAACCGGACGAGCACCGCCGTCGCGTCGTCGAACCGCTTGCCCCGTCCGGGGGCGTCCGGGGGCTGCGCGGCCTCCGCGTCGCGGGTGCGCCGCACGACCGCCGCGGGGCCGTCCGCGTCCAGTGCCCGCAGGAGCCCGGCCCAGGTCAGCCGCCCGAACCGCTCCACCAGACGGGACGCGCCGTCGCTCAGCACCGCGGCCCGGCGCAGCCGCGCAGCGCGCCCGTCCGGTGCGCGCCTCGTACGCGGCCTCCGGCTCCGTGCTCGCCACCCAGAACCCGCCGGGACTGTTGCGCGCCGCCCGGACGGCCTCCCGCGTGTAACTCGGGAGCCGATCGACCCGGTCGTCCCGGCAGACGCGGACCGCGCCGTCCGCCTCCAGCAGGATCGGGGAGTCGGCGAGGACGAGCCAGTCGACGGCGTCCGCGCGGGCGCAGCACCGAGACGGTCGCCGACGGGCTGTCGGGGTTGCCGAGGTCGCAGGTCGCGGTGTGCGCCTCCGCCGTCTCCTTGATCGCCTCGGCCAGCAGGTCGGGCAGCGGCTCGCCGCCCTCCGCCGCGAGCGCCGCCGCGAGCCGTCCGCCGAGCCGCCGCACCAGCCACGCCGGGTCGTGGCGGCACCCGCTGTCCACGCCCGGCGGCGCCGTGGCCCCGTCCAGCAGCACCACCCATCCGGGCCCGGCCGCCACGAAGTCCTCGTTCTCCCGCCCCGGCGTCGCCTCGCTCGCATAGCTCACCTGCACGCTTACAGATCTACCCGCGGCGAGGCCCGTCCGGAGGCGTCCGTCACCGAACCGTCACTCGGCGGACGTCTCCGCGACCGTCCTCGGCCGGAGGACCTCGTGCACGGATTCCGCGCGCCACCGCTCCAGGAGCCCGTGGAAGGCGTGCGCCCCGTGGGGGTAGGCGGCCGGGCCGTTCGGACGGCCGCGCCCTTCGGCGTTGTAGTAGCCGGGGGTGCATTCGGCGTGGAACCACTCGTGGTCGGGCGCGCCCTCGGCCATGACGGCGAGCCACGCGTCTCGGCGGCGCGGGACGGCTCGATGACGGCCCCCGCCGCCTCGGCGGCCGCGACGAGCGCCGCGGCGTGCACGGCGTGCTCGTCCAGGACGTGCGTGAAGTTGACGCTGCCCGCGTTCTGCGAGCCGCCCAGTTGGATCAGGTTCGGGAAGCCGTTGCAGGTGAAGCCGTGCAGGGTGCGCGGTCCCCGCCGCTTCCACGCCTGCCGCAACGGGACGCCGTCCCGTCCGTGGACGGGGAGGTCGCCGGAGTGGACGCCGGAGATCCCGACGGAGAAACCGGTGGCGAAGATCAGGCAGTCGAGTTCGTACTCGGTGCCGCCCACGACGACGCCGCGTTCGGTCGTCCGCTCGATGCCGTGGGTGTCGGCGGTGTCGACCAGAGTGACGTTGTCGCGGTTGAACGCCTGGTAGTACACGTCGGAGAAGGTGGGGCGCTTGCAGGCGTACCGGTACCAGGGCTTGAGCTTCTCCGCCGTGGCCGGGTCGGCGACGAGCCGCTCGACGCGGTCGCGGATCTCGTTCATCTTCGCCGCGTCCGCCAGCTCGTGGTCCGCTTCGAAGTCCGTCCGGTCGGCGGGCCGGCGGAAGCTCGGCAGGAGCTTCTCCAGGAGGGCGGCCGACGCGGTCCAGCCGTCGGCGACCAGGTCCCGGTCGGCGGGCTCGCCGGAGACGATCCGCAGGAAGTTGTCGCGGCGCTCGCGCGCCCAGCCGTCGCGGTCGGCGCCGACGTCCCGGGCGGTGGTGCGGCGGTTCGCGCGCACGTCCACGGTGGAGGGGGTGCGCTGGAAGACGTAGAGGTGCCCGGCGTCCTCGGCCAGCTTCGGGACGACCTGGACGCCGGTAACGCCGGTGCCGACGACGCCCACGCGTTTCCCGGCGAGACCGGTCAGGCCGCCGTCCGGTCCGCCGTCGGTGTAGGCGTAGTCCCAGCGCGACGTGTGGAAGGTGTGTCCCGCGAAGTCCTCGATGCCGGGGATGCCGGGAAGCTTTGGTTCGGAGAGGGTTCCGGTGGCCGTGATGACGTACGTGGCGCGGAATTCGTCGCCCAGGTCCGTCGCGACGATCCATGCACCGGATTCCTCGTCCCACGACAGCGAAGTGACCGCCGTGGAGAACAGGGCGTCGGCGTAAAGGTCGAACTTCTTCGCGACCCGTACCGCGTGCAGGCGGATCTCCTCACCGGGGGCGTACTTCCACTCCGGGACGTATCCGGTCTCGTCGAGCATCGGCAGGTACACGTGCGATTCGATGTCGCAGTGAATGCCCGGGTAGCGGTTCCAGTACCAGGTTCCGCCGAAGTCGCCGCCCTTTTCGACGATCCGGACGCGGTCGACGCCCTGCTGCCGCAGCCGCGCGCCCGCGAGAATGCCGCCGAATCCGCCGCCGATGACGGCGACGTCCACCGTGTCGCGCAGCGGCTCGCGTCCGACGGTTTCTCCCGCGTGAGGATCGGCGGCGTAATAGCCGAACTCGGCGTCGGCCCGCAGGTATTGCCGGTCGCCGTCGCGCCGCACACGACGTTCGCGTTCGCGGCGGTAGCGCAGCCTCAACTCGTCGAGGGCCTCGGGGGACGGGGCGTGTGGATCAGTCATTCGGGAGCTGCCTCGATCCGGTCGTTTCGCTGCCGTGAAGCCGCCGCGTCCGTGGACTTCTCTGGCGGGCACGGACACGAGCGGTGATCCACTACCGTAGCAACGACCGGACAGCACTGTCCGGATCGACCGTCCGCCCGGCGGCACCGGCACGCCTCGGCCAGGAAGAGTGATCCCCATGCGACGACGACTCCCGCTCCGGTCCATCGCCGGGCTCGCCGCGATCGGCCTGCTGCCCCTCACCGGGTGCGGCACCGAGACGAGCGGACCCGCCGCGGACAATGCCGCCGCCGACCCCGGAAACGGCACCGGTAAGACCATTCGCGCACACGAAGTCATGAAACTGACGGACGTGCACGAACAAACCGGAATGACATTGCTGGAAGGCCCGACCTTCGCCGCGGACGGCGACCTTTTCGTCGTCGACGTCACCGCACCCGCCGGAGACCCGAAGGTTCTGCGCGTGGACGTACGGAAGAGAACGTCCCAAGCCGTCTACACCGACGACCGCGGCGCCTACACCTCGGCCCAATTCAGCCCGCACGACGGACGGCTCTATCTGACCGACTTCGCCAGCGGCGACATCGTCAGCGTGTCCGAGGACGGCGGCGATCCGCGGACCTTCTTCTCCGGCGAGGTCGACGGAGCGCCGATGAATCCCGACGACATCGCCTTCGGCGAGGACGGCGACCTCTACATCAGCGACTCGCGCGGCATGTCCGAGGGGAAGCCCGTGGGACGAGTGGTGCGCATCGACCGTACGGGAAAGAACGCGACCGTCCTGGCCGATGGAATGTCGGCGCCGAACGGGATCTCGTTCGACGACGAATACGGCGGGCTGTGGGTCAGCGAGCTGACCGAGAACCGCGTCTCCTACCTCCGCCTCGACGGCGAGGGCGGGGTCGCCTCCCGGCACACCGCGATCCGCGTCGACGGCGGCATCGCGCAGACCGACTCGATCGCCGTGGACGCCGACGGCAACCTCTACCAGGCGCTGCACGGCCGCCCCGCGATGGCGGTCTACGACCGGAACGGCGCCCGGCTCGCCACCGTCGAGGTCCCGCCCCGCGCCGACGGCCTCGAATCGGCGACGAACGTCGCGATCACGCCCGGCGGCACGAAGGCGTACATGACCGTCAGCGGGCCCGCCGGGGGCTACATCTACACGTTCGACGCGCTCGCGAAGGGCATCCGGCAGTCCAACGGCGGCTGACCCGCCTCCCGCCTCCCGCCCCCCGTCATCCCTCGAAGGGCCGCACCGGGCCCACCTCGACGCCGAGCAGCCGCCAGGCCGTCACCGCGCGCCGTTCCCGCTGCTCGCGGCCGGGGCCGGTGACGGCCCCCGACACCATCGCGACCGCGAGCATGAGGTCGTCGTCGCCCCCGGCCAGCGGATGGTCGTCCGGCAGGCGGCCCCGCAGCGCGCGCTCGACCCGTTCGGACATGGCCCGCGCGTACGCGTGGGCGCCGGGGCGACCGGCCGCCCCTTCGGTGTGCAGGAGGCTGATGAAGGCGGCCGACTCCGTCAGGCTCCAGGTCAGCACCCCGAGGACGCCCGCCAGGGTCGCGCCCTCGGCGGCCGCCGCCTCCTCGACCTGCCGGACGTTCTCCTCCAGGACCGCCGTCGCCACGTCCGCGCGCTCGGGGAAATGCCGGTACAGCACGCCCTGCCCGACCCCCGCACGACGCGCGATCGCCGACAGCGGGGCGTCCAGTCCGTACTCGGCGTAGATCTCCCGGGCCGCCGCGACGAGCGCGGCCCGGTTGCGGGCGGCGGCCCTCGGCCCGCCGTTCGCGGGCCGCCGACCGCCGGGGGCAGGTTGCTGCGACACCCCGTGAGGGTACCCGGCGGGTCCGCCGTACCGGTTTCCCCCGCGACCACGCCCGAGAAGTGGACGAACCGGCGCCGAAGGCCGCCGTCGCCGGCCGACCCCTCACACCGCGACCACGCGCATCCCGACGAGTTCCGGATCGTCCGCGTAGAACCGGACGCTCCGGACCTCCTCCCGCTTCCCGAGCGGACGCACCGCCGTGATCGGCTCCGTCAACTCGATCAGCACGTTCGTCTGCGACGCCACCGCGACCGCCAGCCGCCCGTCGTCCACCCGCACCAGCCCGCTCTCGTCGTAGTTGCGGACCGTCCGGACCGCGGCGATCTTGTCGCGCGGGATCCGCAGGTCGAAGAACGCCCCGTACCGGACACGCACCTCCTCGTCCGACACCACGTGCGGGCGCGTGACGCACGCCGCGACGACCGCCAGCACGATGAGGACCGAGTAGCCGTCCACGACGAGGACGGCCAGCCGCACCGCGTCCGGCGCGCCGAGCGCCCGCAGCAGCAGCTCCGCCCCGACGAGCTCGATCACCATCGCCGACAGGAACGCGAGCTGGATCCCCGTCTGCCCCTTGGAGTACCCGACGCCGACCGCCCCCGCGGGCACCCCGTGCCGGCGCCGCGCCACGAGCATGCACAGGCTGACGAGGCCGTCCTTGTCGAACGCCATCACCCTGCGGACCTGCACGGGCACGATCGTCCGGTAGGCGGTCCGCGCCGCCTCCGCGCGTCCCGCGTCGCGGCGCGCCGCCCGGTAGAGCCGGAACGCGACCGTCCCCTCCAGGACCAGGGCCGCCAGCACCAGCGCCTCGCCCGCGACCAGCACCGGGCGGGGCGGCGACGCCCCCGACACCAGCAGCACGAGCAGGACGGCCTCGAACGGGACCATCGCGTACAGCACGCCCCTCGCGACCCTCAGCATCCCCGCAACCGCCTGAACACCTCGACCTGCGCGGGCGTCATCCCGTCGAGCCACGGGCCCTCGAACTCCTGCTCGGCCATGATCGCGAGCAGCTCGTCCGGCAGATACGCCGCGAGCTCCGCCGCGACCCGCGCGACCCGCGGATCGTCCACGTCCGCGTCGGCCAGCTCGTCCATCCGCGCGTACAGCTCGTGCCCCCGCGCGGCCATCGCCGGCTCCGCCAGCGGACGCAGCACGCCGAGCATCCACTCGCGCCCCTCCGGCCCCGCCGCCGTGTCGACCAGCGCCAGCATCCCGCGATCGAGCTCCGCGAACTTGGAACCCCCGCTCGTGATGTCCCGCAGCACGCCCGCCATATCCGGCGAAACCGCCGAATCGGGGTTCAGCTCCCCGTCCTCCAGCAGCAGCGCGAGCCGCGCCCGCCGGGCCCGGATCGCGTCCTCCTGCCGCGCGAGGTCGTCGTCGAGTTCCCGCAGCACCTCCCGCAGGTCCCGGCTCCGATCGTCCGCGAGCACGTCCCGGACCTCGTCCAGCGACATGCCCAGCTCCACCAGCCGCCGCACCCGCGCGAGCAGCACCGCGTCCCGCATCCGGTACTCGCGATAGCCGTTCGCGAGCCGCTCCGGCTCCGGCAGAAGACCCTGATGGTGGTAGTGCCGCACCGTCCGGGTCGACACGCCCACAAGCTCCGCGAGCTCACCGATTCGCATACCGTCATTGAAAACGTTGACGTCGCGTCAAGGTCAACCCACGTCGCCGACGACCGACACGGGCTGCGCCGCCCCCGCGTCCACCGCCTCCGCCACCCGCCGCGCCGCCTCCCCCGGATCCACCCGATCGGTGTGGACCACGAGGTTGAACACCGGCTCCTCCAGCGCGAGCAGCCCCCGCCGCGTCTCGTCCCACACCCGCAGGACGCCCATCGCATCGGCGTCGCCCCGCCGCTGGGCCCGCAGCCCGCACACCTCCCGCGGCGCCCACAGCAGGACGCTCGTCCAGCCGAAGAACGGCACCGCGTACTTCAACCGCTGCAGCTCGGTCACCTCCGCCGTCCGCGCGACCGGCATCCGGCCCGCGTCGGCCACCGCGTCCATGTCCCGCCGGTCGACCACGAAGAGCACCCCGCCCCGCCGCACCTCGACCGCGACCCGCCCGTCCGCCCGCAGCTCGTCGAACTCCCCCGGCCCGAGCCCGTCCGCCGCCGTCATCGGCAGCCGCACGTACCGTCCGTCCAGCCGGAGCAGCTCCCCGGCGACGGTCGCCTTCCCCACCGCCGACGGGCCGCAGAGGATCACCCCACGTCTCACCATTCCGACTTTACGCACGGGGCCCCAACGCGCGTCCAAAAGCAGCCCAACCGGAACTAGATTGAACCGGCGCAGAGCGCGCTATTCGCCGGTGAGCCGAAACTCGCGGAAGAACTTCCACCGGTCGGCAGCGGCGTCGAACCGTTCCATGTGGAGCGAACGAACCACGAACGATTCGTCCGGCACTTTCCTGGCCTCCGCGAAAATGTCGCTACGCGTTAGCGCCGCGTCCGTGAGACGCAGCAGCGTCACGTGCGGCACCCATCCCTCCAGCTCCAGCGGGTGCATCCGGGCACCGGTGCGCGCGGCGACGGTATCGACCAGACGGCGATGCAACCGCCCCCACCCCGGCGACTCCACCCGCAGGTGCAGCAGACCGCTCTCTCCCCCGGAAACACCGCCGGACCACCGAGCCGAACGACGAACGGAGCCGTCTCCCCCGCGATCGCCTCGATCGGCCCGAGACACCGGCGATCCGCCGACAATCCCGCATCGCCCTTGATCGAAATGTGCGGCCGGGACCGCATCGGCCGTCTCGCCCAACCCGCATGGCGCTCGCGAAAAGCCTCGATGCGTTCGCTCAACCCCTCCGGCAGCGGCAGATTCAACGCGTACGTCGCCACTGGCACCCCATCACGTCGCGATCGCGCGCCGGAAGCAACACCTCAATCGATCTCGCCCACGATGGCGTGGACGGCGGGACGCAGCACGTCCACGACGTCCTCGGCGGCCGCGTCCGACAGGCCGTCCAGTCGCAGCAGGTCGCGTCCGATGACGGCGCCGAGGGTGACCGCGCCGACGAGCGCCGCGCGCAGGTCGGCGTCCGGCGCGGGGATCGCGGCCGCGACCTGCCGCTGCTGCTCGCTGATCGCGGCCCGCACCTCCCGGCCCGCTTCGGGATGGGTGAGCATCGAGCGGAGCATCGCCAGCGTCCCCGTCTGCTCTCCCCGCAGCTTCTCGGCCAGCGACCGCAGCAGCAGCTCGGCGACGTCCTCCGCGGGCCCGGCCAGCGGCTCGTCCGGCGACAGTTCCGCCACGAGCGCGAACAGCCGCTCCTTCGACCCGAAGTAGCGCATCACCAGGCCGGGATCGGTGCCCGCCGCCGCGGCGACGGCGCGGATGGTGGTCCGGTCGTACCCGGATCGCGCGAACGACTCGCGCGCGGCGTCCAGGATGCGGGCCTCGGTGCGCCGCCGCCGCTCGGCGCGGGACACCCGCGGTTCATCGGCTCCCATGCGCATCAGCCTACAAGCGTTGACCCAAAACGGAACCACTCGCTACCGTAGTTCAGTCAACACACGTAGACCGAACGGGGGAATCATGAACGACACCGACCCGCACGCAGTGCTCGAACACGCCCAGCGGCTCTTCCTCGCCAAGGACCTGGACGGCTTCGCGGACATGTTCGCCGAGGACGGCGTCCACGAACTGCCCTTCGCACCCCCCGGCGTGCCGAAGCACCTGCGAGGACGCGAGCGCATCCGGCAGTACCTGACCTCGATGACCACGACCCCGCTCGAACTGACCGGCTTCGACGACCTGACCGTCCACCACACCCACGACCCGGAAACCCTCATCGCCGAGTACGTCGGCCGCGGACGCGTCGTCAGCACCGGCAGGCCGTACGCGATGCCCTACATCCAACTGCTCACGGCGAGGGCCGGCGAGATCCTCGTCTGGCGCGACTACTGGAGCCCGCTGGCGGGGGCGCAGGCCCTGGGCCTCCGCGCCCTGCTCCCGACCGTCGCCAGGACCGCGCGAACGCACTGGAAGCGCACCAACACTTAGCCCTTGCGCTAACAATCACCCCATGCAACACTTAGCCACGTGGCACAGTATTCGGCACAGCTCGACGGGGTGTTCGCCGCCCTGGCGGACCCGACCCGGCGCGCGGTCGTCCGGCGCCTCGGCCGGGGGCCGACGAGCGTCGGCGACCTCGCCGGCGAGTTCCCCATGACCCTCCCCTCGTTCATGAAGCACGTGCGGACGCTCGAATCGAACGGGCTCATCCGCACGATCAAGTCCGGCAGGGTGCGCACGTGCGTGCTCAACCACGAGCGGCTCGCCCTGGTGGACGACTGGCTCGCCGAGCAGCGCCGCCTCTGGGAGGAGCGCACCGACCGCCTCGAACAGTTCGTCACCGACCCGAAGGAGAACCCGTGAACCCCGACCTCGACCTCGCCCTGGACCGCGTCATCCGCGCGCCCCGCGCGACCGTGTGGCAGGCCTGGACCGACCCGTCCCGGCTCGAACGCTGGTGGATCCCCACCCCCTCCCACTGCCGCGTGGACCGCCTGGACGTACGCCCCGGCGGAGCGTTCGTCACACGGTTCAGCAACGACGGGGCCGAGTTCGTCCCGCACCTGAACGCGTGCTTCCTCGCCGTCGACGAACTCGAACGGATCGTGTTCACCAACGCGGTCGACGGCACGTGGGCCCCCGCGACCCCCGACCCGGTCGCGATGACCGCCGAGATCACGCTGGGCGACCACCCCGACGGCACGGACTACCGGATCGTCGTCCGGCACGCCGACCCGGAATCCCGCGCCCGCCACGAGAAGCTCGGCTTCGCCGAAGGCTGGGGCACGGTCGCCGCCCAGTTGGCCGAACTCGCGGAAGCCACCGCATGACGTCCGCACGCCCACGCCGACGGCCCTCGTCCCCCGGCGAACACCTCGGAACAAGAGGCGTTCGGCAAGCCTGAAAGACTCCCTTCAAGCTGCGAAGGGAAGGCTCGATGCATGGTCGATCGTTCGGCGGCACGTTCCGTCTCAGACTGTCGGCCTGGGAGAAGCAACCCCTGACGGTGATCTTCGAACCGACAGGCATGGAATCATGATCCAAGAGTCGACTTCTGAACGGCGTACACGGGCCTGGAACGCTGCGGGCGACAAACTAAAAATCTAATTACAAGCAAGACCAAAATCTTCCAGGACAGTCTCCACAGGCCCCGTGACCGGCATCACGACGTCCTGCACGTCCACCCCCATCCCAGATCATCCAAGTCTGCTGTTAGCACTCCCACCCGTCCCGGACGACCCCTGGCCGCGTTGAAGCTGGTCAGGGGCCGTTTTGGCTGGTGTGGCGGGTCCAGGGTTCGAACCTGGGTAGGCCAAGCCGACGGATTGACGGCCCGCTACGGATCACCGCCCTTCTTGTAGCTGACCTGCATAGATGGGTTCGCGGCGTGCCGTACTACGGAGAATGAATCCGCGCATATTCCGCGCTCAACTCTGTGCAGGACGAAGCAGACCGAGGGAACGTTCGTCTGCCAGCCACTCTTCCGCCTCATGATGGGAGATGAGCGATGCCAGGGCCGCTCGCACCTCTGGTTCGAGTCGGTCGAAGGCAGCACCGAAGTTTCGGAGATCCTCGGCGTCGGCCATCAAGGTCACCAGTTGGAGCACCTGGCCGCTGTGGTCGCGTGGCAGGTTCAGAAGATCGGATGCGGCCATGGCGGTACCGCTCACAAGGTCCTGGCTTGGAAAGCGCTCCAAAGCTCCATAAACAGCCTGGTGAGCGCCGTACCCCTCCTCGGCATGCAAGGACGTGATCAAGGCATGGACGGCTGCGGGCCCCTCGGTTCCATCGACCATGTCGGCAAGTGCGACGTAGCGATCCCATCGACGTTCGGCCTCACCAGTAGGAACCGAGGGGTCCCCGTCCTGAACCAGGTCGGCCGTGGACAGCAGTTCTCGCCGCCACACCTCAAAGTCACTGAACGGCACAAGCGCTCCTCTTTGTCCGCACTGCAGAACACTTCCTAAATTCCGGCGCTCCTAACCACTCTCTCACCTTCATAGATGCACCCACGTTCCGAAGTGCTTATTCGCGCGAACGGGCCCAACCAGGCAAGGGCGTCGGCGCGTGAATGAATACTTCGGCGCGCGGGGTCCATGGAGGTCGCAGGACCCTCTGGTAAGCCCACCCTCGATCCCTGCACACCGGGACCCTCGACCGGACGAGGAAGGTTCGGCGCTGCAGTCGCCGAGTCGAGTAGATCGGGCCGACGCCTCGACTTTCGCAGCTCTGCGGTCCGCCGTCCGAGGACCGGCGCCCACGCCGCCCGACATCTAGCTGACGGGCAGCACGTCATGCGTTGGGGCAGCTGATCCGGCCCGCCTCGTGGGGCTCTGGCTCGTGCCGCCGCCTCTTCGTCATGCCTGGCCTCACCAGTCGGAACGGTTTGCCGCTTCGCTCTCAGGGTGCCATCATCCGCCGATGACACCGCTGAGGCTGATCGAAACCGAGCCCGGAGCGTTCTCGCTCCTACTGGACGCGGGTACGACGCCGGTAGATGAACTGGTCGAGCAACTTGACCACGAGCCGAACGGCTACTTCTGGGAAGGTGTCGCGCGGTACCTCGTAAGCACGGAGCAGCCAACCTCGAAGGACACCTTTCGTATGATCCTGAGGGCGGGATGTTCTGTGCGTACAGCGATGACCGGCCCGCGCTCCAACAGTTGGCTGCCCTGATGAGCGCCGTAGCTAACGATGGTGGCCGAATGCGCGATCTCATCGTGGCCGCTACAGCCGCTGGCTTCGACTTCGACGACTGATCAAAAACCTCGGCCGGTTCAAAATTACGAGCCCGCCGAACAAGATTCACATTCGTGCGGGCTCATCCCCAGCCTGTTCCTCACGCCGCCCCGGGCTGCTACCGATCCCACACTCGTCCAAGATCGTTCAGACGAGTTGCTAGCACCCGCGTCAGCAGACGCACCGGCCCAGAAGGTGCTCCCGCGGGAACGGCATCAGCCACAGCCGGGCGTTCGTGGGAGTACCCTCCCGGCCGGCAGGGGTCCAGGGGCCGCGAAGCCCCTTGGTAAGCGCATGCTCAAGCGGCGTTGTCTGACAGGCGCAGTAGGCGCCGAGCCTCCTCGACCATGCTGATCTCTAGCTCTTTCCGAAGAGCAGGGTACTCCCCCCAAAGATCAAGCAGGTAGGTGAACTCGGCCAGCCCATTAGGTGATTCGAGCACAACACTGTAGCGGTCGATCCGCAAAGCACCTTCATGTGGCCTGACTGTTTCGTCGACCATGCGCCGAGCCCACTGCCGGGCCTTCTCCCACAAGACTCGGTCCGCTTCTGGCATAGATAGACCCAGTTCGGCCATGGCATCAAGATGGAGAGCTCGGATGTCTCGGGCGTCATCTAACGCGCTGCATCCAGCCAACTCTCGGAGTGCTGGAGAGTCGACATTTCGTGCCAGCGCCTCGGCAGCGACCATGGGAAGTGCTTCATATCCCAACTCACCGGCCACGTAGTCGCAAGCCAAACGGCGAAGTATCTCCATAACACCAGTTTCCCGGCGGGTAGAGGAGGTGCAAGAAGAACCGACCGCACCGACGCGCACGCCCACCGCCCGCTGCCCGACGACACCGAACTGGCCCGCGCCCACCAGGACGCCATCAACCGCCGCCCAGCACCCCGACTACGGGATCACCACCAGCTTTCCCGGTCTGGGCGACGAGCTCGGTGCCCGGCTGCTGGCCGAGATCGGCGACGACTGGGCCTGGTCTTCCGAGGCCCGGGCACTGAAGGCCTACGCCGGGTCGGCGTCGGTGACCCGCGCCTCGGGACGCAGCGTGTCCATCACCGGGCGCTCGATCAAGAACAACCGCCTGGCCACCACCGGCTTCAGACAGGCGTTCTGCGCATCTGCCAGAGCCGGACCCCCGCGCAGCCACTACCACCAGCGACGCGACCACGGAGACCGGCACGCCGCCGCACTGCGCAATCTGTTGAACCGAATGCTCGGACAGCCCTACCACTGCCTCCAGACCAGGCAGCACTACGACCCATTCAAAGCCTTCGCTCCACTCCTCACCGCAGCAGCATGAGGCAGCAAGCTCATCGAAACTAGCGCCCCACGTCAGGGGGCTCGAACCGGGTGAATGAGGACTCTGCGGCACCGACGGGTTTCAAACCGACCGAGACATAGACCGGCTCGGCCCGTCCACTATCGAGCCGCCAGAGTGCGAACTGATCCATCTCGGTGTCAGCGAAGCGTCGCAGCAGGCGCAACATGCTCTGAAATTCCTCGGCGGACAGCCGGTCCCCCTCATGCCAATCCACACTGATCACGCTAACGCCCACCGACGGCTCGAGAACAAAGATCAGCCGTCCGAGTCACAGCTCTCGCTTGACTCCGCGAACACATCGGAGGTCTCATCCGGCTCGCTGGGCCCCGTGAGAGTCAACTTCTCGTCGCAGAGCGGCGCCATGGTTATGCAGTCGATCAACAACGCCATGGAGTACGCCTGCGAACGGCGCCTCCTGGCCGTGAATCCGCTGACGCTCGTGAAGCGGACTCGGCCTCGTGTGGCGCAGACGCTCGACCTTCGGGTCGTCGCGAACCCCGACCATGTGCGCCGACTGCGTCCTGAGGAAGCGGTGGACCGGCGGCGGGATCACCTCGTGAGCCTGCCGGATGACGGGTGGGGCGAGATGCGGCTGACGCACGCTGAGCCTCGGAGCGGCTCTCGGTGGACAGGCAACCGCTCAAGCATCGGGTACCCGGCGAGCCCCGGCCGGCGCCGATCCATCCGGAGTTCGTCACGCTGCTCCGCGACCGCCTCAAGGAGTTCAACATCCCGGCGGGTGGCCGGCTGTTCGTGGGGGGGTATCACTCCCGGCGTGGAAATGATCTTGGTGGGGTAGATGATCGAGCAGGAAGATCATCCATCGAATTCGG
>NZ_MKJY01000265.1 GCF_001942465.1 Actinomadura sp. CNU-125 | reverse complement strand
CCGACCTCTTCGACGTCGATCTCGAAGACGGTGCGCTTGTCACCCTGGGCCTCGTACGTCCGCGACTTGAGACGGCCGTTCACGATCACCCGCATGCCGCGCTGCAGGCTCTCGGCCACGTTCTCGGCGGCCTGCCGCCAGACGCTGCACGACATGAACAGCGTCTCGCCGTCCTTCCACTCGCCCGACTGGCGGTCGAACGACCGCGGCGTCGAGGCGATGCGGAAGGAGGCGACCGGTACGCCGCTGCTGGTGAAACGCAGGGTCGGATCCTCGACGAGGTTCCCGACGATGGTGATTACGGTGTCGCCTGCCATGGGGCTCGCTCCGGCTGATCTGATGCCTACTGAGCCGGGGCTCAGTGGACCTCGGGACGGATGACCTTCGTGCGGAGGATCGACTCGCTGAGGTTGAGCTGCCGGTCGAGCTCCTTGACCGTGGCGGGCTCAGCCGACAGGTCGACCACCGCGTAAATGCCTTCGGACTTCTTCTCGATGTCGTACGCCAGGCGCCGCCGGCCCCAGACGTCGACCTTCTCGACGCTCCCGCCGGCGTCCTTGACGACCTTCAGGAACGGGTCGAGCGCCGCCGGAGCGGTGCGCTCGTCGATACCGGGGTCGAGGATCGTCATGACTTCGTAACGACGCATGCTGGTCCCTACCTCCTTTGGACTGGTGCGGTCACGGTCTCTCCGTGACAGGAGGGCTGTTGCGTCTCCCGCGGCGGTCGGCTGCCCGGATCGCCGGGCGGACCTGCCGCGGGACCGATACAGGCTACCAACTCGACCGACGCCGCGTGACCGGGTTCCCCACGTCAGTGCCTCGCGCCGGGACGCGCGCCCTGCCGGGCGCCCGGCCGCGGCCCCGGACGGGACGCCTTCGCGCAGCGCCGCCGTTCCAGCTCGGTCATGATGTCGGTCATGCGGGCGCGCATCCGGGCGGTCTGCGTCGTCAGCAGCGTCAGCTCCTCCACCAGTTCCGCGTCCCCGATCAGCGCCAGCTCGCTGTGGTCCATTGCCTCGCCTCCGCCTTCTCCCCGCTTCCCCTCGGGGCGGCCTCGACTCGTTCTCGAATCCGTGTTCGACCGTACCGGGTGCCGCCGACATTTTCGCCCGGCCAGCGCAGGTTGATCCTCTCCCGTCCCGGGAACCCTTAGATCACCCGTCCGCCCGGTCGGCCGGCCCACCGGCGCCGAGCGGTGCCACACCACGAGGAGGTCCGATGCCACAGGAGGCAGCCGGGAGCAGGCAGGGCGTCGCCGCCCGGCCCGACGTCCAGACCGAATCGCACGCGGTGGGCAACGGTCTCGCCGCCGCCTCCATCACGATCGGGATCGCCGCCCTCATCCTGGGCTGGGTTCCCTCGACCCACCTCGCCGGCGCGATCGCGGCCGTCATCGGCCTGCCGCTCGCGCTCTACTCGCAGATGGTCTCCGGGACGATCAACCAGCGCTGGCTCAACGTCATCGGCATGGTCGCCGCGTTCCTCGGCGGCGCGTTCGCGCTGAGCCACGGCGGTTTCTCGGTCTGACCCGTCGCCGCAGGGCCGCTCCCCGGGCGCGCGCAGCCGCCCGGGGAGCGGTTCCGTGCGCCGGACCGTGCGCGAAGTCGCACCACGCTGTCGTCCCCCGCGGCTAACCTCGGATGCATGCGCATCGGAGCCCATGTCGACCAGACCAACCCGCTGGACAACGCCCGCGCCATCGGCGCCGACGTCGTGCAGTTCTTCCTGGGCGACCCGCAGGGGTGGAAGAAGCCCGTGCTGCCCGAGGGCGTCGAGGCGCTGGCGGGTTCCGGGGTGGACGTGTTCGTGCACGCGCGTACACGATCAACGTGGCGACGTCCAACAACCGGATCCGGATCCCGAGCCGCAAGAACCTCACGCAGCAGCTGGAGGCGGCGGCGTCCATCGGCGCGAAGGCGCTGATCGTGCACGGCGGGCACGTGCTGAAGGACGACGACCCGGAAGCCGGCTTCGAGAACTGGCGCAAGGTGTTCGAGCGGGTCGAGTGCCCGATCCCGGTCTACATCGAGAACACCGCGGGCGGCGGCAACGCGATGGCGCGCAAGTTCGACCGGATCGCCCGGCTGTGGGAAGTGCTGTCGGGCGTCCCGGGGCTGGAGTCCAAGCTCGGGTTCTGCCTCGACACCTGCCACGCGCACGCGGCGGGCGAGGCGCTCGTCGACGCCGTCGACCGGATCAAGGCCATCACCGGACGCATCGACCTCGTGCACTGCAACGACAGCCGGGACGCGTTCGGGTCCGGCGCCGACCGGCACGCCAACCTCGGCAAGGGCAGCATCGACACCGACCTCATCCTCACCGTGGTCCGCGCGGCGGACGCGCCGGTGGTGGTGGAGACGCCCGGCGCCGGGCAGGCCGACGACATCGCCTGGCTGCGCGAGAACCTGGACTGACGGGCCGGTTCCGGCCGGACGGCAGCCTGCGCGAAGATCGCGGGAACCGGGACGGCGCGCGCCGCATCTAACCCGTGGACGATGCAGGATGGCGCCGCGATCCGTTCGTGGGTCACACTGGCATAATCCGAGAACCCAGTCCTCAGCGCACGCGCGATCTCGCCGGCGGGCGCGCGAACCGAACGGGGAACCCATGGCCCAGCCCCCTTACGACCCCTACGGTTACGGGTCGCAGGATCCGTACGCCCAGTCCTACCAGCCGCAGCCCGCGGTCCAGCACCATCACTACGGTGGTCCGCCGTCGGCGCCCCCGACCAACGGCATGGCGACCGCGTCCATGGTGTGCGGCCTGATCGGCATCGTGTTCTGCGGGTTCACCGCGATCCTGGCGATCATCTTCGGGCACGTCGCGCAGTCCCAGATCCGCCGGACGCGCGAGGGCGGCTCCGGCATGGCGACGGCGGGCCTGGTCATGGGCTACATCGTCACGGCCATCTGGGCGATCGTCTGGGTCATCTACATCTTCGTCATCGCCGCGGCCGCGGGCAGCAGCGCCACCTATTGACCGTCGGGCCGGCCCGTCGGACCGGTCCGTCCGGTCGGCCCGTCACGCGAGCCGGGGAACGCCCGCCACCTCCACGCCGACGCTCGACAGGAGCACCGTCATGGGGGTGGCGGTGTCGCGTCGGCGCTTGACCGCCCCGGCGAAGAGGTCCAGCACCGCGCGGAACGCCGGCTGGTCGTCCTCGGCGAGTTCGGACCACGTCTCGTACAGGACCACGTAGCCGTGTTCCGCGGGCGCCCATGACAGGTCGGTCAGGGCGCTCTCCAGGGCGTCCCAGGTGACGCCCACCCCCTCGGGGAACTCCAACGTCTCCCTGCACAGCCGCAGGAACCCGTCGCTGTCGCAGCGCGGCGTCCGTCCAGGTGGAAGCCGCGCCAGCCGGCCTCGGCGGCCCGTCCGGTCCAGGCCGTGTCGCCGATCGCCCCCGGCGTGGGGGGCGTCCGCCACTGGTAGACGTCCGGCGACAGCCGTCCGGCGATCAGTTCGTCCAGTGCTCGATTCGCGTCCACGTCATCTCCCCGGTGGTTCGCGCGCCCCCGCGTCCGCGGGGTCCCGGGCAACGGCGATCATGCCCCGGAAACCTCCGGAAAACCATCTGAATCCTGCACAATCCGGTCGTCCGGTCCGGTATCCCCGCAGGGCAGGGGGCTCCGGCGCGGCGCATTTTCTCGAAGTCCCCGCGAGGCCCGCACCCCTTCCCGTACGGCCCCGCCGCGACGACGCCGCCTACGGGACGGCCGGTGCCGCGCCCGCGCGGACCGTCCGGCGCGCGGAGCGCCACCGCCCGAGCGACACCACGTCGTCCGCGCCGTCGAGGAAGCCGCCCGCGGGGTCGTCCGTCCCGTCGATTCTGACCATGTCGGCGGACGGGCGCAGCACGTCCCACACGATGAGCCCCGCGAGCACGAGGACGGTCACGAACCGTGCCAGGAGCGCGATGCCGTAGACGTCCTGACTGATGCCGCCCTCGGGTGCGTTCAGGCTCAGCACCGCCGACAGGGTGCCGGAAAGGTCCTGGCCGGGCGTCTGCGCGGACACCGACAGCAGGAACCACCAGATCCCGAAGAAGTAGACGATCTCGCCGATCTGCCAGACGACGAACGCGGGCAGCTTCGGCCGGGCCAGCACCGCGAGCGGCAGCAGCCACAGCACGTACTGCGGCGACCAGACCTTGTTGGGCAGCATGAACGCCACCAGGACGAGGAACATCAACTGCGCCAGCCGGGGGCGGCGCGGCGCCGCGAGCGCCAGCACGGCGATGCCGACGCAGAGCGCGAAGGTCGTCCCGGTGCCGAGGAGGTTCAACCGGTCGGTGTCGTCCAGGCCGGGCATTCCCTGGTCGCGGAGGAAGAACCAGATCGATCCCCAGTCGATGCCGCGTTCCTGGCTGAACGTGTAGAACTGCAGCCACCCGTCCCAGGCGAACAGCATCACGGGCAGGTTGACCGCGAGCCACGCGACGGCCGTGCCCGCGAGCATCCGTCCCATCGCCCGCCACTGGCCCGCGCGCACACAGAGCAGGACTAGCGGCCCCAGGAACAGCAGCGGATAGAACTTCGCCGCGATGGCCAGCCCCAGCAGGACGCCCGCGAGCGCCGGGCGCCGCTTCGACCACGCCGCCAGCGCCAGCGCCGACAGTCCGACGGCCAGCAGGTCCCAGTTGATGTACGCGCTGAGCAGCAGCGCGGGGGACAGGGCGACCATCAGCCCGGTGCGCAGCGAGCGCCGCCCGGCCGTGTACGCCGTCGCCAGGACGGTCGCGACCGCGCAGCCGGCGAGCAGCAGCACGGTCACGTTGTAGAACGCCATGCCCCGCCCGGCGTCGTCGAACGGGCCGACGAGCCAGGCGACGAGCTGCATGAAGCCGCCGCTCAGCACCGGGTACTCGACGAACCGGATGTCGGTGCCGGGGAACGAGTCGAAGTACGGGAGCAGCCCGTCGTTCAGCCCCCGCACGTAGTAGAGCGGGTAGACGTCGGTGTAGCAGGCGTTCGTCGTCGTCTCGATGAAGTCAACCCGGAGGACGCGCACGGCCGTTTCTGCAGCCAGCCCAGAAGGCACACCAGGGCCGTGACGCCCGTCAGGACCGGGACGAGACGTGCCATGCGCCCGCGTACGGCGGCGGTCTCGGCGTCGGGCTTCACGAGCCTCTCAGAAGACGACGACATGGACAGCAAGACTATTGGTCATCGGCGCCCGCCCGCGCCCGCGCCTTCCCCGCGACGGGAGAGGCCCGGAGCCTCGCGGCTCCGGGCCTCTCCGACCGGTCGGCGAACGGTCACGCCCGTCCGGTTTCTGCTCTGTCGTCTACTTCAGTTGTTCTGCGCACCCGATCCGTCCGGGTTGTCGGTGTCTTCCTCCCGGCACTCGGCGACGGTCTGGCGGTTGTCGCCCTTGTCGCACCACCAGTCGGGGAAGCCCGGCGGGGGCAGGTTCGGGTTGCAGTTCGGCGGCATGTTCCCGCTGGGGGTGAGGCAGGGCTGGCCCGTGGTGCTCGGATCCGGAGTCTTCGACGGGCTGGTCGACGGCGACGGCGACTGGCTGCCGCACTCCGGCCGGTCCCGTCGGCCGTTCCCGTTCTGCCCGGGGCCGCAGGAGGGCGAGTTCGTCGGCGACGGCGACGTCGACGGCGGCGGCGTCGTCTCCTCGGGCTTCGCCCACGACGCGATGTCGCCGCCGTAGACCGGGGGCTGGAACTGCTCGACCGGCTGCCCCTTGTGCGCCTGCATCATGAACAGCTTGAACAGGTCGGCCGGGGCCGAACCACCATAGACCTGGGTGTAGTCGCCGACACCCATCAGCGACTGCCGGTTGCCCTTCTCGTCCTGGCGCCACATGGCCACCGCGGTGGCGAGCTGCGGGGTGTAGCCGACGAACCACGCCGACCGGTGCTTGTCGGTGGTACCGGTCTTACCGGCGACCGGACGGTCCGGGAGGGCCGCGCCCTTACCGGTACCGGACGTGACCACGTCGCGCATCGCCGCGGTCGCGTCCCGCGCGACGCCCTCCTCGAAGACCCGCTCGCTCTCGCCCCACGGGTTCTTGTCGATGACCTCGCCGTCCTCGTTCTTCACCGGCTGGCCGTTGATCTTCTCGATCGACTTGATCACGTGCGCCGGGCGGTGCACGCCGCCGGCCGCGAACGTCGAGTACACCGACGCCATCGTCACCGCGCTGGCGTCGAAGACGCCGAGCGGCAGCGAGGTGACGGGCTCGAGACCGGAGTCCTTCATGCCCATCTTCTTGGCGGTGTCGATGACGTTGTTGAGACCGACCTTCTGGCCGAGCTCCACGTACGCCGTGTTGATGGACAGCTCGGTCATCTCTTGGAGGGTGTAGGTGCCGTCCTCCGCGGTGTTGTCGTTGGTGAACGACGTGCCGTTGATGGTCCGCTTGTAACTGCCGTCCATCGTCGTCTTCAGGCTGATGCCCTGGCTGAGCGCGGTCGCGAGGACGATCGGCTTGAACGACGAACCCGGCTGCACCTTGCCCTGGAACGAGTCGTCGAACTGCTGTTCCTTGTAGCCGGGGCCGCCGTACGCGGCGATCACCCCGCCCGTCTTGGGGTCGACCGCGCTGAGCCCGAAGTGGATGTCGTCGCCGAAGTTGTTGTCCTTGCGCATCTTCTCGACGGCCTTGGCGGTGAACGCCTGCAGGTCCTGGTCGAACGTCGTCGTGATCTTCAGGCCCTCGGTCTCCAGCGCCTGCTCCGGGAGGCCGAGCGCCTTCAGCTCATTGATGACGCGCTCGCGCAGGTAGCCGGTCTGCGGGCCGCCGTCGACGTCGCTCCACTCCTTCTCGGTCTGCGGGAACTTCATCGCCTGGCGCTTGCTCTCCTCGAGCCAGCCCGACTCGACCATGCCGTTCAGGACGTAGTTCCAGCGGTTGACCAGCGCTTCCTTGGCCTTCTTCTTCGCCGGATCGGTCGGGTTGCCGTAGGTGACGAAGTAGCTCGGCTGCTGGATCATCGCGGCGAGCATCGCGGCCTGCTCGACGGTGAGCTTGTCGACCGTCGTGTGGAAGTAGGCGCGCGCCGCCGCCTGGATGCCGTACGCCTGCCGGCCGAAGGGGACCGTGTTGAGGTAGAGCTCGAGGATGTTCTCCTTCTTCTCCTCGTTGCCCAACCGGATGGAGATCATGATCTCCTTCAGCTTCCGGTCGATGCTGCGCTCCTGGCTGAGCCCCACGAAGTAGTTGCGGGCGAGCTGCTGGGTGATCGTCGACGCGCCGGTGACGTCGCCGCCGGTCGCGGCCGTCACGACCGCGCGGGCGATGCCGGTGGGGGACACGCCCGGTTCCGTCCAGAACTTGCGGTCCTCGGCCGCCAGCACCGCGTTCTGCACGTGCTTCGGCACCTCGGACAGCGGGACGCTGGTGCGGTTCATCCCGACGCGGGCCAGCACCTCGCCGTCCTTGAACTCGATCACCGAGGACTGCCGGACGGCGTCCGCCTGCGCCTCGTCCGGGATCGGCGTCTTGACGTACACCACGACCAGCAGCGTGGTCATGGCGAGGATTCCCACGGTGATCACCGAGACGGTGATCTTCCAGGACGGTACGTACTTGCGCCAGCCGGTCTTCTCCGGCTTGTCGGACGGCTTGCCGCGCCGCCCGCCGGGTCCGCCCGGGCCACCGGGCCCGCCGCCCTTGCCCCTGGAGCCGCTGGGCCCGCCCGGACCGCCGGGACGCCCCGGCCCGCCGGGTCCGCCGGGG
>NZ_MKJY01000264.1 GCF_001942465.1 Actinomadura sp. CNU-125 | reverse complement strand
AGCAGCGGCCGGCCCGGGTGGCTGCCGAGGACGCAGAGCACGACGCGGCGGTGGCGGCGCGGCGCCGTCCGCGAGGCGGCCGGAACGGACGCGGCCGGGGAGGGGCCGGGGTCGTGGCTCGTCGACTGACGCGGACGAGGACGACGACGCCGACGAAGCGGGCGGAGCCCGCGCCACCGGCGGGCCGTCGGCCGCGGCCGCGGCGCGGGCTCCGGTCGCTGGTGTGGGCCCTCGCGCTGGCGGTGTTCACCGGGCTGGCGCTGCTGTCCGGGCAGGCGGACGGTTTCGGGTCCGGTTCCGGGTCCGGGACGGCCGCCGCGACGGCCCCGGCCCCGGCGGTCGTGCCGGTCGCGGGCCCGGTCGTCCGGCCGAGGCCCGGCGAGCAGATCGTCGCGGCCCCGGAGGACCGCCCCGAACTCGGCACGGGCGACACGGGCGAAGAGTCCCGCTGCACCGTTTACAACGAGCAGCGGGACTCCCTGAAGCTGAACCGGTGGACCTCCTTCGGCCTGCACACCGTGGACAACTCCTGGCTGCTCAAGACCCGGCTGTTCATCTCCATGATCGCCAGTTTCATGTTCATGGCGGCGGCGCTGCTGTGGCGGCTCCTCGGCATGCTCATGGGGTTCAGCTACACCTTCGACATGGTCTGCAGGGCGGCGGACCCGATCAACGCCACCGTCCGGGTCCTCGCCGAGTACGCGGGGTGGTTCCTCATCCCGGCGTGGCTGTTCGTGCTGGCGGCGGCGATCCGGCGCTGGTCCGCGGGCGGCCGGCAGGGGCCGGCGTCCGCCGTGCGGCTGGTGTCGGTGTTCCTGGCGGCGACCGGGCTGATCTTCTTCATCGGCGACGAGGCCGCGAAGAACGAGTCCGATCCGACCGGCAGGTACACGGTGCCGTGGATGGCCGCGACCGTCCAGGGCTGGTTCACCGAACTCTCGGACGCCCTGGCCGACCTGCCGGCCGTGGACCAGACGAGCCAGGTCTTCTACGACCACGACCCGCAGTCCGCCGGAACGATGACCTGCGACGGCCTGAGCCGGACCCTGGACGAGATGTACGCGGCCGAGAACGAGGACGGTTTCCCCGGTTCGGCCACCATGCAGCAGATCAACCGGATGTGGGAGGCGTCGTTCATCCGCTCCTGGATGTCCGCGCAGCTCGGTGAGGGCACGCCGGAGCATCCCGCCCCCGCGCACGCGGCCTGCCGCGTCCTCGAGGCGAACTCCGGCGTCGACGACCTGGAGAAGATGAAGGCGTTCGACCTGTCGAACGGCGACCCGGTGGGGACGACGACGCCCTACATGATGCGCGGCTTCTTCATCAACCCGAAGGGCGGCCTGCAGCGGATCGCGATCGCGTGGGGCGCGTGCATGATGGACGCCGACCCGAGCCAGGGCGCCAACGGCGTCCACACCACCCCGCAGTGGGACCAGACCGATACATCGGATAAGACGGACGCCTGCGCGCTGATGCTCAGCGACGCCCCCTCGGACGGCGTCCCCGACTTCCTGCTGGGCAGCCAGCTCGAGCCCTTCTACTTCAACGGCGGCGACGAGCTGAACGGCAAGCTCGGGGACTGCATCAACGTGGAGGGGAAGGCGGAGGCGTGCCGCCATCTGTGGGAGCACGCCGAGGCGTGGCTCGGCGCGAACCAGGTCGAGCGGCTCACCCAGGGCCTCATGTCGCTGATCGTCGCGTTCGTGTTCCTGCTGGCGCTCGGCCCGATGGCGGTCGGGCTCATGCTGATCAGCGTGGCCCTCTCCGGCCTCGCCATGCTCCTCCCGCTGACTCTGCTCCTGTTCGCCATGGGGCTGGACCAGGGCAAGAAGCTGCTGCGGCTCACCGGTGCCGCGGCGGCGGGCAAGTTCCTCTTCACGCTGGCGCTGTCGGCGCTGTCGCTGCTCGTGGACGTCACCTACATGGCGATCAACGCGTCCTTCGATCAGGACGTGCCGACGCCGACGCTCTTCGAGCAGGTGGCGCAGGGCGCCGCCCCGCTGTTCGCGCTGTGGCTGTTCAAACGGTTCTCCCGGATCATGGGCCTCGGGAACATCGGCAACATGACCGGGGCGCTGGGCTTCGCGGGCGCCGCGGCGCTGAAGGCCGCGGGCGGCGGCCGGACCCTCGACATGTTCGACCAGAGTTCCGGACGGCGCGTCGGGTCGGCGATCGGCGGCATCGGGGTGGGCGGCCGGAAGCTCGGCAATCTGGACGAGCAGTCGCTGCAACGCCGGGTGCTCGTCAACAGGATGACGGGGGCGATGGCGGGCGCCGCCGGGCACGCTGCGAAACGGGCGGCCCGGCCCGTCACCGACAAGGCCCGGCACGTGGCGGAGTCCGCCGCGGCGGGCATCGGGGACAAGGCCGACGACCTGTGGCAGAAGACCAGGTCGGGCACGCCCGCGCAGCGCGCGAAGGCGTACGCCGGGCTGACCGCGGCCCTGGTCGCCGGGACCGCGCTGGCGCCGCCGACCGCGCTCGCCGCGGGGGCGCTGGTGCCGCTGACGCTCGCGGCGGGCGGCGGGACGGCCGCCCAGGGCACCCGGGCGTCTCCGAACGGGCGCGCGGGGTCCTCCGCGTCGCCTCCGTCGCCGCGAGCGGCCGGTCCCCGGACGACGGCGCACCGCGGCCGGGGGACGTTGCGGGCATGCCGGTGGCGTCCGACTGGCGGCAGGCCGGCCGGCAGGCCGAGAACAGCCGGCGCAACCTCGGGAAGATCAACGACCCGGACCGGCAACGGGCCGCGACGGCCGAGAACACCGAGCAGGTGCTGAACATGATGCTGGCGAGGATGTACGGCGGCGGTCACACCGACGGGCTGAACCCGGGCTTCAAGGGGTTCGCCAACCAGATCGAGAAGCTCCGGGTGCTGCAGGAACTGTCCCAGAAGACGGGCCTCGCACCGGACGAGATCATCCTCGCCGACAACGGCCTGTGGATCCCCAAACCGGCCGCCACCGACAAGCGGACGGGCCGGCTCGTGTTCCCAGAGGGCACCACGCCCGAACAGGCCGGTTTCTTCGGGCATTACCTGGACGGCCACACCAAGGAGCGGCAGATCGTCAACGGGGTCGAGGAGACCGACGACGAGTACGTCGCGCGGATCCTCGCCACCGGGGTGGAGCGCGAGTATGTGACGCCCGGGGGCGAGACCATCGACGTGCTCGCCAAGAACGGCATCGACGTCCGCAAGGGGCGGGACCGGCGGCGGGTGGCGGCGTTCGTCTCGGGCGGCCATGACGAGGACCTCTCCCCCCTCAAGGTCACGGCCGGGCACGCCGAGCGGGACGCCCTCCGGGCGGCCCGCGAGTGGACGCGGGACCGGGGCCCGAACCTGGCGGACCAGCTCCAGCGGGACCTGGACACGGTGCGGGACCGGCTCGCGGAGGCCCGAGCCGGGATCGGCGACTTCGGGAAGTTCGAGGTCGAGCTGTCCGGCGGCCTCCGCCTGAACGCCCGGCAGCTCGACCGGGACCTCCGGCGGACGCTCGCCGACATGAACGAGGTGGCCGTGCAGGTGCGGCATCTGCATCGGCAGGAGCACTCCATGGCGCCCGCCGAGTTCGAGCGCCTCCTGAAGACGGAGATGCCCAAGCTCGCCAGACGGCACGACGCCTTCGCCCGCGACGCCGACGAGCTGAGCGAGGTGTTCCGGGATGTCATCGACGCGTTGACGCAGGAACGCGGCTACTGGGCGCTGGAGGCGAAACTGATGGACCCCGGGACCACCCTGGACACCGCGCGGCTCGCGGACGAGGCGAGACGGTTCCAGGAGGCCCTCGCGAGCGAGCGGCAGGAGTGGCACGAGGAGATCGACAGGCTCACCGGCAGCATCGCCCCGATGCCCCGCGACGAGATCGACGCCGGTGTGTTGTCCGCGGCGCTGCAGCGGTTCGCGGACCGGATCGAGCACCGCGTCGCCGGCGAGAGGGCGGGCAGCCGGGAAGTGATCGACAAGCTCACCGAGCTGCAGGAGCACTTCCAGCGCAACAGCGACCTGCACCGGGCCGACCCGCGCCGGGCGGCCGCCCCGGACCCCGTGTACAGCGGCCGCACCCTGATCGGCCGCCACACCCGGTAGCCGTCCGGCCCGCACCGTCCGGCCCGCACCGTCCGGCGCGGGGCAGGGTGTGGGCCGGGCCCGTCGACGGAGCGGGCCCTGATCGCATCGGTGATCAGGGCCCGCTCCGTCGTGTTCTCGAGGTCGAGTGTTCAGGTTTTGCTCGGGTCGAACCATCCGGCCCAGTAGACCGAGCTGTACGCGCGCTCGACCCTGGAGACGTCCTTGGTCGTGTTGGTGTGCACCTTGTACCCGTTGGCCAGCTGCATGGCCACGTGCCCCGGGTTCGGCTCGACCAGGTCGCCGGGCTTGGCCTCGCTCAGCGGGATCTGCCGCATCCAGGGGACGGCACGCAACGTGTCGGTGGTCGGGGCGTTGCCCTTGTAGAGCTTCGGGACGGCGCTGCGGTAGGCGCGCGAGACGAAGCTGGAGCAGTCGGCGTACTCGTCCCAGTTCCGCTGCGGAACGCACATGCAGTACGGGAGGCCCAGGTTGGTCAGCGCCCATTTGATGGCCTTCGCCGCCTCCGGGGTGCGGGCCTGGGCGACCGAGTCGACGCACAGCCGGTGGACGCCGATCTCGGCGGCGCCCTGCCGGAGGGTCTTCGGCGGGGCCTGCGTCGGGCAGCCGTCCGGCCCGACCTCCACCTGCGCGGGGCCGCCACCGCCGGACGGGTCCTCCCTCTCCTCGGCGAGGGAGCCGATCAGCTCCCCGGCGCTGTCGAACGGCGCGATGACGCCGCCGAAGAACCAGGCGTACTCGACGGCGCGCCGCGCCAGCGGGACCGTGACCCCGTCGGTGCTGCCGATCCGGTTCCACGCCTGGGTCGCGTCGGGCTCGATCGGTGCACCGATCTCCTGGAGCGGACGCGGGGCCAGCCTGGGAACGACCAGGGTGTCCGCACCGGCGACCGGGCGCGCGGCCTCGTTGGCGTTCTCCCTGCCCTGGTAGTAGTCGGCCAGGCCGCCGAGGACGCGTTCGTCCAGGTCGTAGCGCGCGGCCAGGCCGGTGGCGTGCTGCGCGAGCGCGCCGTTGAACCCGGGCGCCCACGACCCGACGACGCAGGCCGGGTCCGCGCTCGGCTCGCGGAGGCCGTTCGCCTCCAGGAGCGCCGCCATCTTCGGCTGCCAGCGGTCGCGGACGGCCCGTTCGGTCGGGGGATCCTCCAGTGCCGCGAACTCCGCGGCGTGCGGGGAGACGTCCGTCAGGAACCGGGTCATCACCCGGCCGCACTCGTCCGTCGGGGTGAAGCGGCGGCCGGGGCCGACCAGGGAGAACAGCCGCAGGTCGTCGCCCATGGCGACGCCGAGCGCCTGCCAGCCGCCCGCCATCGGCTGGAAGGCGCCGAGGTCGGCCGGGCGCTCCCGCGGCGGGACCTTCTCCACCGCCAGCACGAGCCGGGCGGCGCCCCTGATGTTCGCGTCGACGTCGCAGCGGTCGTCGACCCCTGCGGCGTCCGCCTCCTGCCGGGTCATCCGGAAGACGCCCTGGCGGCGGTCCGACGTGTCGTCGCACCCGCCGGTCCGCCACCGCCCGGCGCCGTAGCTGACCGAGAGCGCCTCGTTGACGAGGATCTCGGTCGCGGCGCCCCGGTCCTCCTCGACGGTGTACTCGAACTCGGCGGCGCCCTCGCCGGCGCCGGTATCACTGCCGGTGCCGGTGTCGTCGACCCGCTCACCGTCGATCACCAGGTGCAGCTCCGGCATCCGGACGATCTCGCACCGCCAGATCGAGATGATCTCGAAGCCGATCGACCGGGGCTCGTCCGGATCGTCCGGCGGCGGTACCTCGCAGGGGGCGTCGGGGTCGGCGTCCCGATGGACGAACACGCCGGACGCCTCGATCGTCGCACTCCACAGGTCGCGGGCGTTCTCCTGGTCCTCGGACGAGCCGTTGGGCGTCCAGCGCGGGTTCCCGGGGTCCGCGTGCACCGTCCGCGCCGCCGCGGCCAGCCGCCGCGCCGCGTACAGCGAGGAGTCGCACGGGTTCTGCGGGTCCAGGCCCATGTTCGCCATGTCGTCCGCCGCTCCCGGCGTGACCAGGTAGGGCCCGACGCCCTGGCTTCCCTCGCCGCCGATGCCCGGATCCGGGTTGCCGACCCGGCAGCCGTCGGCGACCACCCCCGGCGCCCCGCCGGACGGCGAACCGGGGCCGGAGCCTCCACCGGACGACGCCGGACGCAGCGCGGGCGCGCCCGCCGGGGACTGCTCGGCGGCCTGACGCATCCTGGTCATGATGTCGTCGACGTAGCTCCAGACCTCCGGGTTGAAAGAGCAGGCGTCGGGGCACCGATCCCATTTCTCGGGCGAGTTCGCCCACGCGGGATAGAAGTGGGCCACGGCGACCTGCTGCCACGTCCCGTAGGCGTTCCACCGGTCGAGGACGTCCCTGGTGGCCCGGCGGTCCTGGATGCTCGGCGGCGCGTCGCACGCCGACCGGTAGCCGCCGTAGTTGGCCCAAGTGCTCGAAATGTACTGGTACGCCCCGCAGGCGTCGCTCTCGCTCGTTCCCGCCCGTCGGGTGTAGTCGCCGTTCGACTCGTGCATCCGCAGCGCCCACAGGAACCAGCCGAGCTGGTGGGCGAGATCGCCGTCCGGCGGCGCGGGATGGCCGCCGGAACCGGGCACGGTGGCGGCCGAGCCCGGCCCGCCGACGCCCCGGACGGGCCCCGGCCCCGCGCCGCTGGTGTCGCCGACCTCCACGGCGCCGCCGTCCGCGCCGCCCCCGCCCGCCGGGAACTCGGCCGCCTCGCGCCCGGGGTCTCGGTCGATGTTGTCGTACGGGCTGTAGCGGGCGAAGTCGGTCTGCGTCTTGACGACGCCCGCCAACACCGTCCAGGGCACCTTGGCGTGGTCGGGCTGCCCCTCGGACGCCCGCCGCGCGGCGTCCTGGAGGACTCGCTGCCAGTCGCCCGGCAAGTACTCCGCGACCCGGGCGTCCGACGTGCCGTCCGGCTGGTCCTCATCGTCGCCCGTCGCCAGGTGGGCGCCCCCGAATCCCATGAGGGCCAGCAGAGGGACGAGCACCAAGGCCAGGAACGGCGCGGCCTTTCCCATGACCGTCTTGAACTCGCCCGACCCCGAGCCGTTTCCGGCGCCGGACGCCTCCGCCGCGCCGGTGCGGTCTTTCCCTCCCGCGCCGCCCTTGCCTCCCTTGTCGCCGGAGTCGCCGCCGCCCCAGAACCCGTCCTCCACTCCCTTCGGCAGGAAACGCCTGAGGATCGGATTGCCCACCATGCGGCGGCCCAGCCTGTTGTTGAGCCCTTTCCTGGCCAGGTCGGTGAGGGCCGGAGGAACGCCCGCCGCGGCGAGGGCCCCCTTGGTGGATTGGTAGGCCGCCTCTCCCGCGGCGCGGCCGGCCTGCTCTTTCAGGTCGTCGACCTTCTCCCCGAGCGTGTCGCCCTGCGGCTTGGTCGGCCCGCCCTTCGAGAGGGCGCCGCCCGGCCCGGTCGGGTTCCCGGGGCGGCCGCCGCCCGTTCCGGGCGTCCCCTCCGGCATCACCCGACCCGGCGGCGCTCCGGCCGCGCCCGCCAGGCACCGGCCGCTTTGGACAGCCCGCCGTTACCGCCGCGCCCGGACTTCGCCTCCCCCGCGGCCGGGACGTCCGCACGGTCTCGCCGCCGACCGCGTCGCCGACCCGGCGGCGGGCCGCGGCGGGTCGCCGGATG
>NZ_MKJY01000263.1 GCF_001942465.1 Actinomadura sp. CNU-125 | reverse complement strand
GCAGGAGCCGACGGCCGAGCCCGGACCACCCAGCGCACCAGCCGCAGCACGGCACCGCCGGGCAGACCGACGACCCACGGCTGCGCGGACTGGCGAGCCTCGACACCAGCCAGGCGACCGAGGGGCCGCAAGGTCCGACGGCCGAACCCGGGCCCCTCGGCGGACCACCCGCGCACGAACCGCAACACGGCGCGTCCGGGCCCGGCACCGCCGGGCAGACCGACGACCCACGGCTACACGGGGTGCCGAGTCCCGAAACCAGCCAAGCGGCCAACGGACCGCAAGGGCCGACGGCCGAACCCGCAACACTCGGCGGACCACCCGCGCACCAACCACAGCACGGCACCACCGGGGAGGTCGACGACCCACGGGTGCGCGGACTGGCGAGCCTCGACACCGCAGGAACCGGGCGTCCTCCCGCGACGGGAGTGCCGGGCGGCCCTGAGCACGCGACCGACGGGCCGCTGGAGCCGACGGCCGGGCCCGGGCTGGACGGGGCGTCCGGCGGGGGCGACTACGAATGGCCTGGGCACGCGGACGAAGCGCAGATGCCGGGCTCGCAGGGCGGGGCGTCCGAGCGCGGGCTGCGGGTCGTGCCGGAGGCGGAGGCGGAACCGGAGCCGGCGTTCGAGCCCGGCAACCGGATCGACCAGGAGTTGTACGAGGCCACGCTCGCCGGGGACTCGGACGCCTTCCTGCGGATCCTCCTGAACGCGAACGTCCTCGTCCCGATACCGGAGGGTGCGCCGCTCGAGGTGACGCCGATCCAGCGGGACTTCCGCTGGGACGCCGCGTTGCGGGACGACGCGGCGGTTCGGGTGTTCACGTCGCTGGTGCGGCTGCGCGAGATCATGCCGGAGGCGCGGTTCGTCTACGCGGACTTCCGTGAGCTGATCGGCGTGTGGCCGAACGCGGAGTGGGCGATGCTGCTCAATCCGGGGACGCGGATCGGCGCGTCGTTGCGGGGCGAGCAGGTGCGGGCGCTCAGCGAGTGGGCGGTGCGCGTCGGGCTGGTGCAGGCGCGGCCGGAGGTGCCGCTGCCGCCGCCGCGGGAGCCGGAGCCGCAGCCGAGCGCGGACCCGCGGCCGGAACCGCAGCCGGTGGCGGATCCGGACGACCGGGTGTCGCAGCTCGCGATCATGCAGAAGGTCGTGCCGCACGGGCATGTCGCCTGGTACCTGGAGCAGGGGTACGACCGGGTCGGCGGGTTCGTGCATCTGACGAGCGACGTCGCCGAACTGCAGACGCCCGTGCAGCTGTACGAGGCGTTGGGCCTGCTCTACGAGGATTCTCCGTTCGCGCCCGTCGACGAGGGCGTCTACGTGATCCGGTGGCCCGCGTACTGTCCGGACGTCTACCGGGTCCCGTTCGGCGGCGCCACGGAGGCGGAGATGGCCGCGTGGGGCGAGTCCGGGTGGGTCGTGGAGCGGGCGCCGTTCGTCGGGACGGGGTTCGCGCCGGGGAGCGCCGGGTCGATCCGGGAGTTCAAGGTGGACAGCATCCGGTTGCCGTACGGCTCCGAGATGTACTACCTCGCCCCCGACCGGTCGGAGCGGTTCGTGGCGATGTACGACCCGGACCGGCTCGGCTGGCTGCGGCCCGAGGCGAGCGCCGAGGGCCGGGACGGACGGACGGAGGCCGCGCAGTGATCCGGGACGGTTACGTCGCACGGTGGCTCGGGCGCGACTTCGAGGCGTCGCCCGGGGCGGACGGCGAGGTTCGGCTGTACACGCCGGACGCGACGGAGGGCTTCGAGGAGCTGCGGCCGGGCCGCTACCGGCGGATCGTGCCCGCGTCGGAGGTCGAGGAGCTGCGTTACGTCCGGACGGCCTGCACGTGGCGGGGCGAGCCGTTCGTCGTCGTCGGCGAGCACGAGACGTGGGTGCGGGTGGAGTACACGGGCGGACGGGCGCCGGTCGCGGTGCGGCTGGGCCTCGACCGGATCGACCACGGGGTGTGGCAGGCGTGGGCGCGCGCGCGGAGGTCGAGAACGTCCGCCAGGAGTTCGTCTGATCGGGGGTTGATCCGGGCCGGGATCCGTGTTCGCATGAGTCCGGGGCCGATCCCCCTGATCGTCACGGCCGTTCACAAGACGACGGAGGTGCTGCGGCGGTGGTCTGCCGACCGGCGGTGAAACCGCTCTTTGTTGGGCTCGGTGCTGCGGCGGTGCTGGCCGCGGGCGGCGCCTCGGCCGTCGCGGCCACGGATCCGCCGTCCCCGTCGGCGTCCCCCACGACGTCCCCCTCGGGCACCCCCACGTCTTCCCCGACCGAGACGCCGCAGGCCGGGACGCTGAAGGTCGACGTCGATCCGGCCGAGCAGACGGCGAAGGCGGGCGAACCGGCGGAGCTGACGGTGCACGTCGCGGCTTCGGGCGGGACGGTCGAGGGCGTCAAGATCCTGGGGTTCAAGGCGACGACGACCGGGCCGAAGCCGGACGTCGAGGGCGCGTGCGAGGAACCGTTCGACTCGGCGACCTGCGTCATCGGGACGCTCGGCGAAGACGAGAAGGAGACCGTCGGCTGGAAGCTGTCGGTGCCGAAGGACGCGAAGAAGAAGGTCGAGATCGGTTTCACCGTCACCGTGACCGCGTCCGGTCTCGAGGAGGACGTGTCCCGCACGGCCACCGTGACCTTCACCGTCCCGCCGCCGGCCGAGTCGCCGTCCCCCACTCCCTCCCCGACCGGCGATGACGACGATGACGGCGACGAGGGTTCCGGCGGAGGCGAATCGAACGACTCCGGCTCGTCCGGTTCCGGCTCCGGCTCCTCCGGTTCGTCCGGGTCCGGGTCCTCCGGTTCCGGGTCGGGGGCCTCTGGCTCCGGTGGGTCTACCGACCTCGACGTGCCCGACTATCCCGATCCCTCGCCGAACTCGTCCTTCGACTCGCAGAGCCCGGACGTGGCGCTGCCGCCGCTGGCGGCGCCGAGCCCGTCGGTCGCGCCGGGCGCCGTCCCGGCCACGCCGCAGAGCCGGCTGCGGCCGAACAAGTCGCCGGTCGCGCAGGAGTTGACGTTCGAGCGGATGGCGAGCACGCAGGTGGCGTGGCTGGCGGCGCTGATGGTGGTGTTCGGGCTGCTGCTGACGCAGGTGCGGCTCGGCCGGCGCTCCGCGATCGCGCGGGGACGGGTGCCGAGGGGGCTGCACCGGCGGACGCGGCGCGGCATGTTCGGCCGCTGAGACGTCAGGCGCGCAGGAGGGCGTGGCAGGCGATCGCGGCGGCGGCCGTGACGTTGAGGGAGTCGACTCCGGTCGCCATCGCGGTGGGGCTCATCGGGATGCAGACGCGGTCGTCGGCCTCGTCGAGCCAGTGGGACGACAGCCCGTCGCCCTCGGAGCCGAGCATGAGCGCGACGCGGTCGCCCATCGGGGCGGTGTCGAGCGGGGTCGACGCCTGGTCGGGGGTGAGGGCGAGGAGCCGGAAACCGGACGCGCGCAGCTTCGCGAGGTCGTCGCGCCGGTTCGTCATGCGCGCGTAGGGGACGGCGAAGACGGCGCCCATCGACACCTTGACGGCGCGCCGGTAGAGGGGGTCGGCGCATCGCGGGGACAGGACGACCGCGTCGATGCCGAGGGCGGCGGCGCAGCGGTAGATGGAGCCGACGTTCGCGTGGTCGACGAGGTCTTCGAGGACGAGGATGCGGCGGGCCCCGGCGACGACGGTGTCGACCGGCGGGAGGGGCAGCCGCGCCATGGACGCGAGCGCGCCGCGGTGCACCTGGAATCCGGCGACCTGTTCGAGGACGGCGTCGTCCGCGACGTAGACGGGGGCGGTCAGGCCGTCGAGGAGGTCGGCGAGGGGGTCCGCCCAGCGTCGGGCCATGAGCATGGACCGTACGGGGTGCCCGGCGGCGACCGCGCGGCGGATGACCTTCTCGCCTTCGGCGACGAACAGGCCGTGCGCGGCCTCCAGGCTTTTGCGGAGGTTGACGTCGCGGAGCCGCACGTAGTCTGACAGGCGCGGGTCCGCGGGGTCTGTGACGGGGACCAGGGAGGTCATCCCCCCATTGTGCCGGTGCCACAAGGCCGGTTGCGGCCAGGCCGGTGGCGGGGCGTCCGCGCACCGCCACGTTGACGCAGGATGCCAGGTTCGTCCAAGCATACGTTCATGACCTGCGTCATTAGCGGTTTCGAGTTCTTTGTAACCTCTATGCCGTACTACTACAGTGCCGGGGAACATCGGCGGGTTTTTGGGTGAATCGAGGGCAGCCATGAGCGGACGTCATCGCAGTGACTTCCCCGAGGGGGACGACGGGTGGGACCCGTCCAAGCCCGTGTTCGGTCCGGCGAACGACGGATCGTCCGACTGGTTCGGCGCCCGCAACCCGCAGACACCGCCGCCCGGGCAGGGCGGGCCGGGGCCCGGGCCCGCGCCGGGGCGGACGGGTGAGACGCACGAGTGGTACGTGCAGCGTCCGTCGTCCGAGCAGCCGGTTCAGGGCGGCGGCGGGTACGGCGGCCCGGCGGCCTCGGGCGGTTACGGCGCCGGACGGCCCGCCGAGGCGTCCGGCGGGTACGGCGAGGCCGAACGGCCTGGTTCGTCCGGTTCGGGTGCCTATGGCCAGCCGGGACGGTCGAGCGGTCCGGGTTCGGGCGGGTACGCGGCCCCTGGTGCGTCCGGCGGGCATCGGGCTCCGCAGGGACGTCCTCCGGAGAGTTCGCCCCTCGCCGGCACCGGCTACAGCGAGTACGAGTCGATCCGCAGTTCGGACGAGACGCCGACCGGCTTCTTCGGCGGACGGGCGGGCGGTTCGTCCGGCGAGTACGGCGGCGGGTCGGGCGAGTACGGCGGGGGCTCCGGCGGGTCGGGCGGTTCCGGCGAGTACGGCGGTTCGGGCGGCTACGAGTACGGCCGCAAGCGCAAGCGCAAGCGGAGCCGCAAGGGCGCGCTGCTCGGCCCGCTGGCCGGGGCGGTCGGCCTGGTCGTGCTGCTGGGCGGCGGCGTGTACGCGTTCGCGCAGGCGGGCGGCGGCTGCTCGGGCGACGACGCGATGACGCTGTCGGTCGCGGCGGCGCCCGACATCCAGCCGGTGATCGTGAAGGCGGCGAGCCGGTTCAACGACACCGGGCACGAGGTGTCCGGCAAGTGCGTCCAGGCGCACGTGAAGTCGGCCGAGCCGTCGGCGGTGTCGACGCTGCTGTCCGGGCAGGGCGTGGCGACCGGCGACGAGGAGCGCCCGGACGTGTGGATCCCGGACTCCTCGCTGTGGATCTCGCGCTCGGCGTCCGCGGAGGGCAAGAGCCCCGTCACGTCCTCGACGTCGCTGGCCAAGAGCCCCATCGTGATCGGGATGCCCTCGACGCTGGCGGAGCGGCTGAAGCAGAACGGCGTGACCTCGACGCCGTCGTGGGACAACCTGCTCAAGGCGGCGGGCGGCGTCGCGGGCGGCGCGGTGACCAAGAACCAGATGATCCCGGCCGGGTCGGTGCGGCTGTACACCCCGGACCCGATGAAGAACGCCGCGGGCATGGGCGCGCTGATGGTCACCAACATGCTGCTGGCCAACGACCCGAACCGCCAGTCGATCTTCACCGGGATCGTCCGGACGGTCCGGGAGAGCCAGGTCCCGACGGTGGAGGCGCAGTTCGAGCAGTTCGGCAAGGGGCAGGGCGGCGGCAAGCAGCCGATCTCGCTGTCGTCGGAGCAGGCGCTGTGGGCCTACAACCAGACGAAGCCGAAGGTGCCCGCGGTGGCGCTGTACCCGATCGAGGGCACGCTGTCGATGGACTACCCGTACGCCGTCACCACGCCGGACTCCGGTGAGCAGCAGGCCGCGAAGCTGCTGGAGGAGACGCTCGGCGACTCGCAGACGAAGGAAGACCTGCAGGCGGCCGGGTTCCGCGCGTCCGACGGCAGCGCCCCGGCGGCGTTCAGCGAGCAGGGCGGCGTCAGCCAGGCCCGGCCGCGGCAGCTGCCGATGCCCAAGGGCGAGGAGGTCAACGGCGTCATGCAGGCGTGGGCGAAGCTGACGCTCGGCCTGCGGATGCTGACGCTGATCGACGTGTCCGGCTCGATGGCGGAGATGGTCGACGAGAACACCAACCGGCTGCAGGCCATCGGCGCGGTCTCGCAGGGCGGGCTCGGCATGATGTCCGACGACACCGAGATGGGCCAGTGGCTGTTCTCCACGAACATGAAGAACGGCGCGCCCTACGAGGTGACGGTGCCGATGGGCCCGCTCGGCGAGCGGATCGGGTCCAACACGCGGCGGAACCGGGTCCTGTCGGTGCTGAGCAAGATGCGCCCGAACCCGACCGGCGACACGGCCCTGTACCGGACGATGCTGGACGCCTACGAGAAGATGAGCAAGACGTTCAAGCCGGAGTTCGGCAACTCGATCCTGCTGCTCACCGACGGTAAGAACGACGACCCGGAGGCCCGACGCTGCAGGAGACCCTGACGAAGCTGAAGGCCATGCGGGACCCGAACAAGCCGATCCAGGTCAACATGATCGGGTTCGGCCCGGGCGTGGACAAGAACGAGCTGGAGCAGATCGGCGAGGCGACGGGCGGCGGCGTGGCGGTCGCGCAGACGCCGGAGGACATCCAGAAGATCTTCCTGCAGATGCTTTCTCGCCGCATGGGGTGACACGTCCGACACATCAAGTAGTTTCCACTTTTTCCTCCAAGATCTGTCAACCGGGCGGCCGGGTCGCCCGTCGAACATATGGAGGCCCGACGGGGAGCGGGGCCGTCGGGCCTCCATCTTTCTTCTCCTCTCCGGCCCGTACGCCGACGCCCTTCGAGCGCGGTGGCCGGAAGAGTCGAACGCCTCCTCTGTCTCACCGGCCGGTCCGTCCCTGATGATGTGGACGACGGCCGTGCTCTCAGCCCGCGGGAGGACCTCGTGTCCGGTTGGCCCACCTTCGATCGCGCCGATGACGAACGGTCGGCCCGCGCCCTCGCGGGCGGCGACCCCGCCGCCCTCCTCCAGGTCATGGACCGCTACGCCGCCCGTCTCTACGACTACTGCCACGCGTTGCTGCGCGACCGCGACGCGGCGGCCGCGGCCCTGCACGACGCGCTCGTCGGCGCCTCCGCGCAGGTCTCGCACCTGCGGGAGCCGCACCTGTTCCGGGCGTGGCTGTACGCGCTCGTCCGGGCCGAGTGCCTGCGGCGGCTCGGCGACCCGGCCCGTCCGGTGGAACGGCACGAGGCGCCCGAGGTCGAGGACGGCTTCCTGGACGAGGAGGAGCTGGCCCGCCGCCTGGAGGCCCGCCGGCTCGTCCGCGGCGCCCTGTCGGTGCTGCGCGGCCGCGAGCGCGAGGCGCTGGACCTGACGCTGCGGCACGGCCTCGACATCGCCGAGATCGGCGGCGTCCTCGACATGGACGCGCCGGAGGCCGCGGAACTCGCGGACGCGCCCGCGCCCGGCTGGACGACGCGCTCGCCGCCGCTCGCCTGCTGCGCGACGCACCGGACGTCTGCCCGCACCTCGCCCGCGTCGCCGCGGAGGGCGGCGCGTGGCCGCTGCCGGCACCGGCCGTCCGCGACCTGGTCCGGCACGTCGGGTCGTGCCCGGCGTGCGCCCCGCACGTCGACCGGTCGCCGTCGGCGGCGCGGCTGCTGGGCCTGCTGCCGGTCGCGATGCTGCCGCACGACCTGCGCGGCCGCATCATCCCACGGCCACCGACCCGGCCATGGCCGCCGAGTACGCCGCCGTTGCCGACCGCGCCGGGCCGTTCGACGAGTGGGCGTGGCCCGTCCCCGGCGACCGCGCCGCCGCGGCGGGCGGCGCCGGGGCGCGGCCGGACGA
>NZ_MKJY01000262.1 GCF_001942465.1 Actinomadura sp. CNU-125 | reverse complement strand
TGCTCGGCGACGGGCGGTTCGTGCTGGTGACGGCCGTGAAGGACCCGGCCGTGGGCTACCTGGCGCGGCGGTGGGCCGGGCGGGTGCGGCTCGCGGTGGCGGGCGGGCCGACCCGCGGCACCGTGCTGGTCCGCCCGGACGGGTACATCGCGTGGGCGTCCGGGGAGACGGTGCCGGACCGGCGGGCGGACGCGATCCGCGCCGCGCTCGCGCGCTGGTGCGGGCGTCCGGCCGAACGGTCGTCCGAGCACGTCACGGTGGAAAGAGGGGGAGCTGAGCGATGACGGACGGGGTGGCGCGCAAGCTGATCGCGGCGCACCTGGTGAGCGGGGAGATGACGCCCGGCGCGGAGATCGGGGTGCGGGTCGACCAGACCCTCACCCAGGACGCCACCGGCACGATGGTGATGCTGGAGCTGGAGGCGCTCGGCCTGGACCGGGTCCGGACGGACGTGTCGGTGCAGTACGTCGACCACAACCTGCTGCAGGCCGACGAGCGGAACATGGCCGACCACATCTTCCTGCGGTCGGCGTGCAGGCGGTACGGCCTCTGGTATTCGGGGGCGGGCAACGGTGTGTCGCATCCGACGCACATGGAGCGGTTCGGGGTTCCGGGCGCGACGATGGCGGGTGCGGACTCGCACACTGCGCCGCCGGGTCCTCGGCATGCTCGCGGTCGGCACCGGCGGGCTGGAGACGGCGATGGCGATGGCGGGGGAGCCGCTGCACATCACGATGCCGGAGATCTGGGGCGTCCGGCTGACGGGGGAGCTGCCGCCGTGGCTGAGCGCGAAGGACGTGATCCTGGAGATGCTGCGGCGGCACGGGGTGCGCGGCGGCGTCGACCGGATCATCGAGTACCACGGGCCGGGCCTTTCCGGGCTGACGGCGATGGACCGGCACGTCATCGCGAACATGGGCGCCGAGCTGGGCGCGACGACGACGGTGTTCCCGGCGGACGGGCGGGTCCGCGAGTTCCTGCGCGGGCAGGGCCGCGAGGCGGACTTCACCGAGATCGTCGCCGACCCCGGCGCCCGCTACGACGTGACGGACGAGATCGACCTGGCGTCGCTGGAGCCGCTGATCGCGCGGCCCGGCTCGCCGGGGGACGTGGTGCCGGTGCGGGAGGTCGCGGGGGAGGAGGTGCACCAGGTCGTCGTGGGTTCGTCGGCGAACCCGGGCCTGCGGGACTTCGCGGCCGTCGCGGCGATCGTCCGGGGCCGGCGGGTGCACGCGGGCGTGTCGCTCGACGTGAACCCCACGTCGCGGCAGATCCTCCTCGACCTCACCCGGACGGGCGCCGCCGCGGACCTGCTCCAGGCGGGCGCGCGCATCCACCAGACGGGGTGCCTGGGCTGCATCGGGATGGGGCAGGCGCCCGCGATCGGCCGCAACAGCCTGCGGACGTTCCCGCGGAACTTCCCGGGCCGGTCCGGCACCGAGGACGACCGGGTGTGGCTGTGCTCGCCCGAGACGGCCGCGGCGGCCGCGCTCACCGGGAAGATCACCGATCCCCGGGACCTGCCGATGGACCCGCCGGTCGTGCGACTCCCGGAGACCGCCGCGTCCGTCCGGGGCGAGTTCGAGGAGCCGCTCCCGCCCGGGCGGGCGCGCGAGGTCGTCCTCGACAAGGCGCCCAGCATCGGGGTGCTGCCGGAGCTGGACCCGCTGCCGGACGACCTGGAGGTCCCGGTCGTGATCACGGTCGGGGACGACGTGTCGACCGACGAGATCCTGCAGGCGGGCGCGCGGGCGCTGCCGTTCCGCAGCGACATCGCGCGGCTCGCCGACTTCGCGTTCGTCCGGCTCGACGCGGGCTACCCCGAGCGGGCGCGGGAGGCGGGGCCGCACGCCGTCGTCGCCGGGCGCAACTACGGGCAGGGGTCGTCGCGCGAGCACGCCGCGATCGCGCCGCGCCACCTCGGGCTGCGGCTCGTGCTGGCCTGCGGGTACGCGCGGATCCACTGGCAGAACCTGGTGAACTTCGGGATCCTGCCGCTGGAGTTCGCGGACGAGGCCGACCGCGAGCGGATCGAGCGCGGCGACGTCCTGCGCGTGGGGAACGTCCGGGACGCGCTGCGCGAGGGCGGGGAGATCGAGGTCCGCAACGTCACGAAGGACGAGACGTACCGGGCGCGGCACCGCCTGTCGGCGCGGCAGCTCGAACTGGTCGCCGCGGGCGGGCAGATCCCGCTGCTGCGCGAACGCGTCCGCTGACCCGGGCGGGCCGGCGGACGCGTGCGTAAGGCGCGGCGGTGTTTCAGTAGCGGCGTTCCTCCCGGCCGTAGCCGAGTTCCTCGGCGATGTCCGCGAGGTTCTCGTACTCCCGGTCGGACAGTGTCCGCAGGGTGTCGATCGCCTCCTCGGAGCCGCCCGACTCCGCCGCGTTCCGGATCACCTCGTTGCGCCGCGCCGGGTAGCGGACGCCGGTGAGCAGCCGCGCGAGCGCGCTGCGCTCCTCGACGTCGGACGCGCTCATGCCGGGCGGGGAGCCCTCGCGCGCGTCGCCCGCCGGTTCGTTCGGCTCCCAGATGTCGCTGTCGGAGGTCGGCTCGGTCTCCTTGAACTCCTCCGCGTGCGTGGAATGGCCGCCGCGCACCATGCCTTGGGTTTCCCGGCCGATCTCGTCGTCGAGCTTCGCGCCGTGCTTGTCGCTCTTGTCGGGCATGTTGACGGCCCTCTCTTTCGTCCTTCCCGTGCGCCTACCGAGCACATCGTTCCCGGGCGGACGTGCCCAAACATGCGGCTACCGGCCCTTTCGGGCCCATAGGATGCGGGGGCGGTGGCGATGGCGGGTCAACGGGAGGTCCACACGGTGGCGGGGCACATGACGCCGGAGGAGTTTCGCCGGTACGGCAGGCAGGTGGTCGACTGGATCGCCGACTACCAGGAGAAGATCGAGTCGTATCCGGTGCTGTCGCGGGCGCTGCCCGGCGAGGTGCTGGCCGGGCTGCCCGAGCATCCGCCGGAGGAGGGCGAGGGCTTCGACGCCGTCCTCGCCGACATGGACCGCGTCGTGATGCCGGGGATCACCCACTGGCAGCACCCGAACTTCTTCGCCTACTTCCCGGCCAACGCCAGCGGCCCGGCGATCCTCGGCGAGCTGCTGGCGGCCGGGCTCGGCGTCCAGGGGATGCTGTGGGCGACGAGCCCCGCCTGCACCGAGCTGGAGACCCGCGTCCTGGACTGGCTCGCCGAGCTGCTCGACCTGCCCGCCCGGTTCCGCTCGGACGGGCCCGGCGGCGGCGTCGTCCAGGACTCGGCGTCCGGCGCCGCCCTCGTCGCGATCCTCGCCGCGATGCACCGCGCGGACGGCGGCGCGTCCGGCCGCGACGGCATCGACGGCCGCCGCACCGTGTACGTGAGTTCGCAGACGCACTCGTCCCTGGAGAAGGCCGCGCGGATCGCCGGGATCGGCGCGGCGAACGTCCGCGTCGTCGACGTCGACCCCGGCACCCTCGCCATGGACCCCGCCCGCCTGGACGCGCTGCTCGCCGAGGACGCCGCCGCCGGTGCGCTGCCCGTGCTGGTCTGCGCGACCGTCGGCACCACCTCCACCACGGCGATCGACCCGGTGCGCGCGATCGGCGAGGTGTGCCGCCGGCACGGCGTCTGGCTGCACGTCGACGCCGCGTACGCGGGCGTCGCGGCCGTCTGCCCCGAGTTCCGGTGGATCAACGACGGGCTCGCCGAGCACGCCGACTCCTACTCCACGAACCCGCACAAGTGGCTGCTCACCAACTTCGACTGCAACACCATGTGGGTCGCCGACCGCGAACCGCTCCTGGGCGCCCTGTCCATCCTCCCCGAGTACCTGCGCAACCGGGCCAGCGCGTCCGGCGACGTCGTCGACTACCGGGACTGGCAGATCCCGCTCGGCCGCCGGTTCCGCGCCCTCAAGCTGTGGTCGGTGATCCGCTGGTACGGGGCGGAGGGGCTGCGCGAGCACGTCCGCACCGGGGTGCGGCTGGCGCAGGTGCTCGCGGCCGAGATCGGCGCCGACCCCGGGTTCGAGGTGCTGGAGCCGCACCCGTTCGGGCTGGTGTGCTTCCGGCCCTGCCGGGACGACCTGGACGGCGACGACGCGGACGCCGAGACGCTCCGGCTGATGGAGCGGGTCAACGCGTCCGGCGAGCTGTACCTCACCCACACCAGGGTCGGCGGGCGGGTGCTGCTGCGCATGGCGATCGGCGCGCCCGCCACCACCGAGGAGCACGTCCGGGCGGCTTGGAAGATCATCCGCGGCGCATCAGCCGCATGATCCGCCGCACCAGCGACTTCGTCCCGGGGTCGCCGTCCGCCGCGGCGCCGTCCTGCGCCGGGGCGGCGTCCTCGGGGTCCGGACGTTCCGGGAGCGCCTCGGCCAGCGTGTAGTTCACCGGCAGCGACCGCAGCCCCCGGACGATCGGGGACGAGCGCCACGGGAGCCGGTCCGGCGGCACCGCCAGCTCCAGGGACGCGAACCGGTGGAACGCCCGCTCCACGGCGATCATCGTGATGGTGGTGGCCAGGTCGCGGCCGAGGCAGGCGTGCGGGCCCGCGCTCCAGGCCAGGTGCGCGCGGGAGCTGTAGACCGAGTCCTGGGAGCCGCCACCGGTGAAGGCCGGGTCCAGATGGGCGGCGGCGGGGGACACCATGACCGGGTCCCCGGCCGCGATCCGGAACCGGCCGAGCCGCATGTCCGACCGCGGCCACCGGAACGCCAGGTTCGCCATGGGAGGGTGCGCGATGGACGCCCGGTTGATCGCCTCCTTGATCATCCCGGCGGACAGGCTGTCGCGGGCGCCGGTCGTCCCGGCCAGCACCTCGGCGATGGTGTTGGAGATCAGGTTGGCGGTGACGTCGGTCGCCAGCCCGGTCAGCATCGCCATCTCGCGGGTCAGTTCCTCGGCGGTCAGGTCCGGGGCGGCGGCGAGCATGAGGGACGGCAGGTCGTCGCGCGGTTCGCGGACCCGCGCCGCGCACACCTCGGCGACCCGCGCCATCAGCCGGTCGGACGCCTGCTGCGCGTCCGGGCCGGCGTCCATGACCCGCCACAGGTCCACGATCAGCTCGTCGCCGCCGGAGTCGGCCGGGAGGCCGAGCAGCCGGCCGGTGACCATCAGCGGCAGCGGGCGGGCGTACTGCGCGGACAGGTCCGCCCGCCCGGTCCGGCCGCCGCTCTCGGCGAGGACGCTGATCAGCTCGTCGGCGTAGGCGTGCACCGCCCGTTCGAGCTCGCGGGCCTGCGGGCGTCCGCGCTCCTGGAACGGACGCAGCCCGTCGCTCCACGCGCTGCGCAGCCGGGTCGACTCGGCGCCGTCCCGGAACGCGGAACTGTCGGATTCGGCCACCGGGAGCATCGGCCAGTCCGCGGGGACCCGGCCCTCCCGGTACGCGCGCCAGGAGTCGACCCGCCTGCTCCACACGCCGCGGGCGTCCCGCAGGACGTCCAGCACCTGCGAGTAGCCGATCACCAGCCACACGGGCACGCCCAGCACGTCGACGGGCGCGACCGGGCCGTACTCGGCCCGCAGCCGCTCGTAGAAGTCGCCGGGCCGCGACTCGTAGTCGGGGCCCGGCAGGGGAGTGCGGGCCAGCGCCTCAAGGGGCGGGTGCGGCGCGGACTCGGCGTGCGGGGACTGGGCTCGGGGGATCTGCTGCTCCACGAACGATCACCCTAGGAGAGATCACCTGGAATGGGGAGGTTGTGACGGAATCTCCGCTGAAGTTCGTTCGTTCGTGCCGGGTCCGGATCGGCGACCTATTTCTTGTAGAGCTTCCGCTCGTACTGCTCGGGCGTGTAGTGGTGCTCCAGCTCTTCCAGAGACTCCTCGGTGTACTGGACGTCCTTGACGATCCGGGCGTGCGACGGCAGCGCGTCCGGCTCCCAGTCGTCGGGACGCCACAGCTTCGACCGCATCAGCGCCTTGGCGCAGTGGAAGAAGATCTGCTCGATCTCCACGACCAGGGCGAGAGCCGGACGGTGGCCCCGCACGATCATGTCGTCGAAGAACGGCGCGTCCCGCAGCAGCCGTGCCCGGCCGTTGATCCGCAGGGTCTCGCCGCGCCCCGGCACCAGGTGGATCAGCCCGACGCGCGGGTTCTCCAGGATGTTGAGGAACCCGTCGCGCCGGTTGCCCGGCCGGTCCGGGATCGCGATCGTGGTGTCGTCCAGGACGCGGGTGAACCCGGGCGGGTCGCCCTTGGGGGAGACGTCGCAGTTCCCGGCCGCGTCGCTGGTCGAGATCAGGCAGAACGGCGACCGCGCCAGCCATTCGCGGTCCCACGCGTGCAGCGTGCGGCGCTCCTTGTCGATCGCCCGCCGCATCGGGGCGCCCAGCAGCTCGCGCAGTTCCGCCGCGGAACCGACCTCCGTCCAGCGGGAGGCTTCGGTGGACTCGGGGATGAGCGTCATCGCCGCTGCTCCTTCGCGCCGGGGCCGGGGGATCAGCGTAACCGCCGCCGCCCGTTCGCCGCCCCCGCGGGCCGCCGGGCCGCCCCCGCGGGGCCCGGCGGGCGGCCGTGCTCAGCGCGCGAACTCGTCGTCGTACTCGTCCGGGTACGGGATCTCGCTGCCCGCCGGCATTCCGCCGGTACCGCGCCCCGCGGGCTCCTCCCAGTCCTCCTGGCGGCCCAGCGCCGTCATGTCCGCGAAGTAGTACGAACCGCCCACCTGCTCGACGCCGCGCGCGTACGCCGAGTACGTGTGGAAGACGTCGTCGCCGTCCCGCAGGAAGCAGCTCGTGCCCGGCAGGTCCATCGGTTCCCCGTCCGCGGGCCGGTCGAACGGGCCGTAGTTGTACTCCTCCGGCGCCCTGGACGAGTCGAGGGTGACGTGGAAGTCGAGATTGAAGTCGTCGCCGCGGGTGCTGTACCAGGGGAAGGGCCAGCCCATCGCCTCCCGGAAGGGGCCGATCTTCGACTGCGGGGCGCGCGACGTCACGGCGTAGGCGGTGTCCAGGGCGCGCAGGTGGCGGAGGAGCCCCACGGAGATCTCGGCGAGGCCCGACGAGCAGCTGCGGCAGGGCCGCTCCCACTCGGGATGCCACATGGCGTGGTAGACGATGAGCTGCCGCCTCCCCCCGAACAGGTCGAGCAGGCTCGCCGCGCCGCCGGGCCCCTCGAACGCGTAGTCCTTCTCGATCCGCACCATGGGCAGGCGGCGGCGTTCGGCGTTCAGCGCGTCCCGTGCGCGGGTCAGTTCCTTCTCCCGGACGAGCAGGTCGCGGCGGGCGGCCTCCCACTCCTCGCGGGAGACGACGTCGGGCACGGTCATGGGTTCTCCTCCGCGGTCGATGGTCCGTTCCCCCTACCGACCCCGGGCCCGCCCGGAACTCATCGGTGCCGCGGCGGTGATTTCCCGCCGCCCGCGCGGTCGGCATGTGCAGGACGGCCGGCGGTCCGGGACGGGCCGCACGAGGGCGGGAGGCACGCGTGGAGACGGCGGCGCTGCTGGAGGAGGCGATCGCGTTCGCGCTGGACGCGGTCGGACCGGTGACCGCCGCGTCGCTGGGCCGGCCGACCCCGTGCCGCGGCTGGGATCTGGGGCTCCTGCTGCTGCACGCCGCCGACTCGCTGGACGCGCTGGCGGAGGCCGCGGCGACCGGTACGGTGCGCCTGCTCCCGGACTCGGCGATCCGGCCGGACGATCCCGGCGCGGCGTTCCGGGACGGCGCCGCCCGGCTGGCCGGCGTCTGGACGGCCGCGGACCGCGCCGGGCGCACGGTCACGATCGGCGGCTGCCCGCTGCGCGCCGGGGTCGTCGCGGCGACGGGCGCCATCGCGATCGCGGTGCTC
>NZ_MKJY01000261.1 GCF_001942465.1 Actinomadura sp. CNU-125 | reverse complement strand
CTCGCGTCGGGCCCGCCCGGCGAACTGTCCCTCGTGATACGCGGCGCGGAACTCCGGGTGCGGTGTGCGGGGGACGGCGGTGAGCGGGCGGACGACGCGCGCGGGTTCGTCCGGTTCCTCGCGGAGCTGGCCGGTGGCGCCCGGGTCGGGGACGTCGACCTGCTGCCGCGGGACGCGGCGCGGCGGGTCGTGTCGGGGTGGAACGACACCGCGCGGCCGGTGCCCCCGCGCACGCTTCCCGAGCTGGTCGAGGCGCGGGTCGCGCGGGCGCCGGACGCGGTCGCGGTGGTGTCGGAGGGGAGTGCGCTGACGTACGCGGAGCTGGACGCGCGCGCGAACCGGCTGGCGCACGAGCTGATCGCGCGGGGCGCCGGGCCGGAACGCCGGGTCGGGGTGGCGCTGGAGCGGTCGGCGGAGCTGGTGGTGACGCTGCTGGCGATCGTGAAGGCGGGCGCCGCCTACGTGCCGATGGACCCGTCCGCGCCGCCGGACCGGACGGCGCTGCTGCTGCGCGGCTCGTCCCCGGTCGTGGTCGTGGCGACCGGCGGCACGGCGGCGGCCGTCGCGGGCGCGACCTGCTGGTGCTGGACGATCCCGGGGTGCGGGCCGCGCTGGCCGACCGCCCCGCGGCCGCCCCCACGGACGCCGACCGGCTCGTGCCGCTGCGTCCCGCGCACCCCGCCTACGTGATCTACACGTCCGGGTCGACCGGCACGCCGAAGGGCGTCGAGGTCTCGCACGCCTCGATCGCGAACCGGCTGGCGTGGCTGCAGGGCGTGCACGGGCTGACGCCCGCCGACCGGGTGATGCAGAAGACGCCGATGAGTTTCGACGTGTCGGTGCCGGAGTTCTTCGGGACGCTGCTGGCGGGCGCCCGGCTGGTCGTCGCGCGGCCCGGCGGCCACCGCGACCCGGCCTACATCGCCGGGCTGATCGAGCGGGAGGCCGTCACGGTCGTCCATTTCGTTCCGCCGATGCTGCGGGCGTTCCTGCTGGACGAGCGGGTCGCCGGCCGGTGCCGGAGCCTGCGGCGGGTGCTGGCCAGCGGGGAGGCGCTGCCCCCGGACCTGGTGGAGCGGTTCCACCGGCTGCTGCCGCTGCCGCTGCTCAACCTCTACGGGCCGACGGAGGCGGCCGTGGAGGTGACGGCGTGGACGTGCGCCCCGGGCGTCCGCGCGGACGCCGTGCCGATCGGCCGTCCGGTCTGGAACACCCGCGTGTACGTGCTGGACGAGTTCCTGCGCCCGGTGCCTCCGGGCGTGCCCGGCGAGCTGTACCTGGCGGGCGTGCAGCTCGCGCGCGGTTACGCCGGACGGTCCGCGCTGACGGCGGAACGCTTCGTGGCGTGCCCGTTCGCGGGGCCGGACGGTCCCGGCGGGCGGATGTACCGGACGGGCGACCGCGCCAGGTGGACCGCGGACGGCGCCGTGCTCTACGAGGGACGCAACGACGACCAGGTGAAGATCCGGGGGTTCCGGATCGAGCCGGGCGAGGTCGAGGCCGCGCTGGCGGACCACGCCGGGGTCCGGGACGCGGTGGTGCTGGCGCGGGAGGACCGGCCGGGAGTGCGGCGGCTCGTCGGGTACGCGGTGCCCGCGCGGACGGCGCGGACGGCCCGTCCGGCGTGACCGAGGCGGACCTGCTGGAGCACGCGGCGGGGCGGCTGCCGGAGTACATGGTGCCGAGCGCGGTGGTGCTCCTGGACGCGCTGCCGGTGACGGCGAACGGGAAGCTGGACCGGGCGCGCTGCCCGCGCCCGGCGACACCGTCCCGGTGCGGGGGCGCGCGCCGGCCACCCCGGCGGAGGCCGCCTCTGCGGCGTGTTCGCGGACGTGCTGGACCGGCCCGGGGTCGGCGCGGACGACGCGTTCGTCGCGCTGGGCGGCGACTCGATCATGGCGATGCGGGTGGTGACGGGGGCGCGGCGGCGCGCGGGCGTCCCGATCACGCTGGCGCAGGTCTTCGAGCACGGCACCCCGGCCCGGTTGGCGGCCGCCGCCGCGACCGCGCCGGGCGACGGCGAGCCGCCGGGGACGAGCCGTCGCTCGCGCCCCTCACCGGCGCCGAGCTCGCGGAACTCGGCCCGGACGTCGTCGACGCGTGGCCGCTGTCGCCGCTGCAGCAGGGCCTGCTGTTCCACGCCGGCTACGACGAACGGGCCCGCGACGTCTACCTGGTGCAGACCGTCCTCGACCTGGAGGGGCCCCTCGACGTCGCGGCTGCTGCGCACCGTCCTGGGAGGCGCTGCTGCACCGGCATCCCGGCCTGCGCGCCGGGTTTCCGGCCGCACCCCGGGACGGGCCGCGCCGTGCAGGCGGTCGAGCGGCGCGTGCCGGCGCCGTTCCGGGAGGCGGACCTGACGGGACGGGGCGCCGGGGCGGCGGCCGCGGCGGACCGGCTCGCCGCCGCCGACCTCGCGGAACGCTTCGACCTCACGGTGCCGCCGCTCGGCCGGATGCTGCTGGCGCGGCTCGGCGCGGACCGGTACCGGCTGATCCTGACCCTGCACCACATCGTCGTGGACGGCTGGTCGGTGCCGGTGCTGCTGCGGGAGCTGTCGGCGATCTACGCGGCCCGCGGGGACGCGGCGGCGCTGCCCCCGGCGCGCCCGTTCAGCGACCATCTGGCCTGGCTGGACCGGCAGGACCGCGACGCGGCGCGGACGGCCTGGCGGCGCGCGCTGGACGGGACGACCGGGCCGACCCTGGCCGCCCCCGCGGACGCGGACGCGTCGGACGTCCCGCCCGAACACGCGACCGCGGTGCTGGACCCGTCGCGGGCGGACGCGCTGCGCACGCTCACCCGGCGGCACGGGCTCACCCTGAACACGGTGCTCCTCGGGGCGTGGGCGGTGCTGCTCGGATCGCTCACCGGCCGCCGCGACGTCGTGTTCGGCACCACGGTCGCGGGCCGCCCGCCGGAGCTGCCCGGCGTCGAGGACATGGTCGGGCTGTTCATGAACACCGTCCCGGTGCGCGCCCGCCTCGACCCCGCGCGGCCCGCCGCCGCGCTGCTCGCCGACCTCGCGGAGCAGCGGTCCGGGCTGATCGCGCACCAGCATCTGGGGCTGGCCGACATCCGGCGGGCGGCGGGACCGGGCGCCGTGTTCGACACGATCGTGGTGTCGCAGGACTACCCGGACGCCGCCGCCGGACCGGGCGGGCTGCCGGTCACCGGGCAGGTGACGGAGAACTCGGCCGCGCACTACCCGCTCGGCCTCGCCCTCCTTCCCGGCGACCGGCCCGCCCTGCGGCTGGAGTACCGGCCCGACCTGTTCGACGCGGCGACCGCCGAGGCCCTCGTCGGCCGGCTGCTGCGGATCCTGGACGGCTTCGCCGCCGACGCCGGGCGCCCCCTCGCGGCGCTCGACGTCCTCACCCCGGCCGAACGCCGGGCCGTCCTGACCGAATGGAACCGCGGCGGGGCGGCCGGGGACGCCGAGGTGTACGTGCTGGACGACTTCCTGCGGCCCGTCCCGCCCGGCGTGACCGGCGAACTGTACGTCGCGGCCGACGGCCCGGCGGCGGCGGACCTGGTCGTCGCCTGCCCGTTCACCGGCGGGCGGATGCGGCGCACCGGCGACCGGGCGTACTGGACGACCGGCGGCGAACTCGTCCGCGTGGAGGGCCGGACATCGGCCACCGGACCGTCCGAACCGGACAACGCGACCGCGGGCCGCGCCCCGGCGACCCACGCCGAAGAGGTGCTGTGCGGGCTGTTCGCCGAGGTCCTCGCCGTCGAACGGGTCGGCGCCGACGACTCGTTCTTCGCGCTCGGCGGCGACTCGCTGCTCGCCATGTGGCTGATCGCGCGGATCCGTGCGGTGCTGGACGCCGAGATCGCCATCCGCGACCTGTTCGCCGCACCGACCGTCGCGGGCGTGGCCCGGCTGCTGGCCGGTGAACGCGCCCCCGCCGAACTGGCGCCGCTCACGGCCCGCCCCCGCCCGGACGTCGTCCCGCTGTCGTCCGCGCAGCGGCGCATGTGGTTCCTGAACCGGCTGGAGGAGTCCGGCGCGGGCGCCGGCTACGTCGTCCCGGTCGCGCTGCGGCTGACCGGCGAGGTGGACGTCCCGGCGCTGGAGGCGGCGCTCGGCGACGTCGCCGACCGGCACGAGAGCCTGCGCACCCGATTCCCCGACCACGACGGCGGAGCCCGCCAGGAGATCCTGCACGGCGCGGCCGGACGGCCCCGCCTGACCGTCGCCGCCGTCGCCCCGGACGGTCGCTCGACGCCGTCGCCGCCGAGGTCGCGCGCCGCTTCGACCTCGCCCGCGAACTGCCCTGGCGGGCGCGCCTGCTGACGGCGGCGCCGGACGAGTCGGTGCTCGTCGTCACCACGCACCACGTCGCGATGGACGCCTGGTCCCTGGACGTCCTCGCCCGGGACCTGCGGACCGCGTACGCCGCCCGGACGGCGGGCCGCGCCCCGGACCTGCCGCCGCCGCCCGTCCAGTACGCCGACTACGCCCTGTGGCAGCGCGAGGCCCTCGGCGACCCGGACGACGCCGACGGCGTGATCGCCGCCCAGCTCCGGTACTGGCGCGACGCGCTCGCGGGCGCGCCGGAGGAACTGGCGCTCCCCGCCGACCGGCCGCGCCGCACCCGGTCGTCCTTCCGCGGCGGACTGGTGCCGCTGACCGTGGAACCGGACGTCCACGCCGCGCTCGCCGAGGTGGCGCGCCGTGGCGGCGGCACGATGTTCATGGTGGCGCAGGCCGCCCTCGCGGTGCTGCTGTCGCGGACGGGCGCGGGCACCGACGTCCCGCTCGGCACCCCGATCGCGGGCCGCTCCGACACCGCCCTCGCCGGCGTCATCGGCTTCTTCCTCAACACGCTGGTGCTGCGGACGGACGTGGGCGGCGACCCGACGTTCGCCGAACTGCTCGCCCGCGTCCGCGAAGCGGACCTGGCGGCGTACGCGCACCAGGACGTCCCGTTCGAGCGCCTCGTCGAGGAGCTGAATCCGGCGCGGTCGCTGTCGCGGCATCCGCTCTTCCAGGTGATGCTCACCCTCGACAACGCCCCGGCGGCGAACTGGGAGCTGCCGGGCCTGCACGTACGTCCGCTGCCCGCCGTGCCGCTGCCCGCCAAGTTCGACCTCGCCGTCACGCTCGCCGAACGCCGGGACGGCTCCGGCGCGCCCGCCGGGCTCACCGGCGGCATCGAGTACGCGGCCGACCTGTTCGACGAGTCGACGGTGCGGGCGTTGTCGGATCGTCTGGTGCGGGTGCTGGAGCAGGTCGCGGCCGATCCGGACGTGCGGGTGGGCGATGTCGATGTGCTGTCGGAGGACGAGCGTCGGTTGGTCGTCGACGGGTGGAACGACACGTCCCGTCCGGTGCCGTCGGATGCGTCGTTGGTCGAGCTGTTCGAGGGGCAGGCGGCGCGGACGCCGGATGCGGTCGCGGTGGTGGCCGAGGGCGTTTCGTGGGCGTATGCGGAGTTGAACGCGCGGGCGAACGGTGTGGCCCGCGGGCTGGCGGGTCGGGGTGTGGGCCGTGAGTCGCTGGTCGGTGTGCGGATGCGGCGGTCGGCGGAGCTGGTCGCGACGCTGCTGGGGGTGTTGAAGGCGGGGGCCGCCTACGTCCCGTTGGACACGAGCCATCCGGAGGAGCGGCTGGCGTCGATCGCGGCCGAGGCCGGGGTGTCGGTCGTCCTGACGGACGACGACGTGTTCGAGCCCGTCGAGCGGAACCCCGAGGTAACGACCTCGCCCGGGAACCTCGCGTACGTCATGTACACGTCGGGGTCGTCCGGGGTTCCGAAGGGTGTGGCGGTCACGCACGGGAGTGTGGCGGCGTTCGTCCTTGACACGGCCTGGCGGGACGATGTCCTGGAGAGCGTCCTCGTGCAGGCGAACCATGCGTTCGATGCGTCGACGTACGAGATCTGGGCGCCGCTGCTCCACGGTGGACGGCTGGTGGTCGCGCCCGCGGGCAAGGGTTGGAGGCCTCGGTGTGGGGCGGGTTGATCGCCGAGCATCGCATCACCAACGTGCACGCGACCGCGGGCCTGTTCCGGGTGCTGGCCGAGCAGTCGCCGGAGATCTTCGCGGGTGTCCGCGAGGTGTCGACCGGCGGCGACGTGGTGTCGTCCAGTGCCGTCCGCACGCTGCTGGAAACCCATCCCGACCTGGTCGTCCGTTCGACGTACGGGCCGACCGAGACGACCGCGTTCACGACGCACGTCCCGTTCGTCTCCGGCGACGAGGTACCGGCGTCGGTGCCGATCGGCGTCCCCATGGACAACTGCCGGACGTTCGTGCTGGACGAGTTCCTGCGTCCCGTCCCGCCGGGCGTGGTGGGCGAGCTGTTCATCGCGGGTGCCGGGCTGGCGCGGGGGTACGCGGGGCGTGCCGCCCTGACGGCGGAGCGGTTCGTGGCGTGCCCGTTCGGCGGCGGCCGGATGTACCGGACGGGCGACCTGGCGCGGTGGACGTCGAACGGGCGGCTGGAGTTCGAGGGACGCGCCGACGAGCAGGTGAAGATCCGCGGCTTCCGGATCGAACCGGCAGAGATCGAGGTGGTGCTCGCCGCGCACGAGGGCGTGACCCAGGTCGCCGTGATCGCCCGCGAGGACCGGCCGGGCGCGAAGCGCCTGGTCGCCTACGTCGTCGGCGACGCCGACGAGACGGCGCTCCGGGAGTTCGCGGCCGCCAAGCTGCCCGACCACATGGTCCCGGCCGCGTTCGTGTCCCTCGCCGCGATCCCCGTCACGGTGAACGGGAAGCTCGACCGGGCCGCGCTGCCCGCGCCCGACTTCGCGGGCGCCGCCTCCGGCCGTCCGCCCGCGTCCCCGGACGAGGAGCTGCTGTGCGGGCTGTTCGCGGAGGTGCTCGGCCTGGAGCGGGTCGGGGCGGACGACTCGTTCTTCGCGCTCGGCGGCGACTCGATCATGTCGATGCTGGTGGTGTCGCGGGCGCGCCGGGCGGGCCTGGCCGTCTCCGTGCGCCAGGTGTTCGAGCACCGGACGCCCGCCGCGCTCGCGCGCGCGGCGGTGCCCGTCCGTCCGGACCGGGCGGACGCGGCCGAGGAAGCGGGCAGCGGCGTCGTCCCGCTGACCCCGGTGATGCTGGAGCTGGTCGAGCGGTCCGGCCCGGCCGCGCGGGCGGGCCAGTCGATGTGGGTCGGGGTTCCGGCCGGGCTGGTCGAAGAGCGGCTGGTGGCGGCGGTGCAGGCCGTCCTCGACCGGCACGACATGCTGCGCGCCAGGCTCTCGGCGGACTCTGCCGACGGGGCCCGGCACCTGGTCGTGCCGCCTGCGGGCTCGGACGAGGCGATGACGGCCCGGGCCTGCGTCCGCCGGGTGGACGCGACGGACCCGGACGAATCGGCGCTCGGTGACCTCGCCGAACGCGAGGCCGAACGCCTGGACCCGCAGGCCGGTGTGATGGTGCGGGCGGTGTGGTTCGACGCCGGTCCAGAGGTTCCCGGCCGGTTGTTGCTGGTGGTGCACCATCTGGTGGTCGACGGTGTGTCGTGGCGGGTGCTGTTGCCGGATCTGGCGGCGGCTTACGCCGATCCGGGCGGTTTGGAGCCGGTGGGGACGTCGTTCCGCCGCTGGGCGCGGGAGCTGTCCGTGCAGGCGGTCGGCGATGCCCGCGCGGCGGAGTTGCCGGAGTGGACGCGGATCCTCGACGGCCCCGACCCGGAGCCCGTGGAACCGGACGCGCAAGGCGGCGAACCCCGCGAGGTCGGCTTGACCGTGCCGGACGAGGTCGCGTCGGTGCTGCTGCGGCGGGTTCCGGCGGCGTTCCACGCCGGGGTGGACGAGGTGCTGCTGGCTGGGC
>NZ_MKJY01000260.1 GCF_001942465.1 Actinomadura sp. CNU-125 | reverse complement strand
TGCAGGACTACGCGGCGGCGCTGACGTACTACGCGGTGCTGTCGGTCTTCCCGGGGCTGCTGGTGGTGGTGTCGCTGGTGGGGCTGGCCGGCGAGTCGGCGACCGACGACCTGATCTCCGATCTCGGCGGGATGGCGCCCGGGGCGGTCAAGGACCTGCTGATCGGCGCGGTCCGGCAGCTGCAGGGGTCCGGGGGCGCCGGGATCGTCGCGATCGTTGGCTTGGTGGGGGCGGTGTGGTCGGCGTCGGGGTACGTGGGGGCGTTCATGCGGGCGTCCAATGTGGTCTACGACGTGCCGGAGGGGCGCCCGTTCTGGAAGATGGTGCCGCTGCGGGTCGGGATCACGCTGCTGACGCTGGTGGTGCTGGCGGCGTCGGCGGTCGCGGTGGTGGTGTCGGGTCCGCTGGCGCGCGAGGCCGGGGACATGCTGGGCCTGGGGCCGGCGGCGGTGACGGCGTGGCGGATCGCCAAGTGGCCGGTGCTGCTGGTGGTGATCGCCCTGCTGTTCTCGCTGCTGTACTGGGCGGCGCCCAACGTCAGGCGCCGGTTCCGGTGGGTGACGCCGGGCAGCGTGGTGGCGGTGCTGGTGTGGCTGGCGGCGTCGGGCCTGTTCGCCCTGTACGTGGCGGGGTTTTCCAGCTACAACAAGACCTACGGCAGCCTGGCCGGGGTGATCGTGTTCCTGGTGTGGCTGTGGATCAGCAACCTGGCGATCCTGCTGGGCGCGGAGCTGAACGCCGAGCTGGAGCGGGGCCGCGCGATCCGGGCGGGGCCCGCCCGGTGAGGAGCCTTATGCCCGGTTCCGTGACACGCGTGCGTTCGGTGAGCGGGAGCGCCGCGAGACCGGCGTCGGCGACGGCGAGGAAGCGGAGGAGCGAGCCGGAGACGAGGCAGGAGACGAGGCAGGAAACGATGCCCGGAACGAAGCGGGAGACGGCCCGGACGGCCGGGCGGGGGGCGGTGCGGGGCGCGACCGCGGCCCGCACCGTCCTGACTCGGACGTGTGAAACGGGTCGCCGAACCCCGAACCCCCTGATTAGGATCTTTGCGTGCTGCGTCCCGTATTCCCCATCGAGACCGAGCGACTCACCCTGCGGCCGTTCCGGGAGGACGACCTGGAGGGCCTGTACGCGTACCAGTCGCTGCCCGAGGTGGCGCGCTTCCTGTACTGGGAGCCGCGGAACCTGGAGGAGTCCAGGTCGTTCCTGAAGGAGAAGATGAGCGCCTCCGCCGTGGAGCGGGAGGGCGACTGGCTGGTGCTCGCGGTCGTGCTGCGTGAGACGGGCGGGCTGATGGGCGAGGTCAATCTGCAGTGGCGCAGCCGGGAGCACCGGCAGGGCGAGATCGGCTACATCTTCAATCCGGCGTTCCACGGGCGGGGGTTCGCGACCGAGGCGGCCGAGGTGGTGCTGCGGCTGGGTTTCGAGGGCCTGGACCTGCACCGGGTCGTGGGGCGGCTGGACGGCCGCAACGCCGCGTCCGCGCGGGTGCTGGAGCGCCTGGGGATGCGGCGCGAGGCGCATCTGGTGCAGAACGAGATGGTGAAGGGCGAGTGGACCGACGAGGTCGTGTACGCGATGCTGCGGGACGAGTGGGACCGCCGCGCGCCCGTCCCGCCCGTCCCGTCCGGCTGACCGCTTTCCCGCCGGACCCCGCCCGGGTCAGGGGGCGGTGAAGGTGCAGGGCAGCCGCTTGTAGCCGTTGATGAAGCTGGACATCAGCCGGTCGGGTTCGCCGGCGGCGCGCAGGTCGGGCAGGCGGGTGAACAGCTCGCGGAACATCACGGTGATCTCGCGGCGCGCGAGGTTGGCGCCGAGGCAGAAGTGGGGTCCGGGCCCGCCGAATCCGACGTGGGGGTTCGGGGAGCGGGTGATGTCGAAGGCGTCGGGGTTTTCGAAGACGCTCTCGTCGCGGTTGGCGGAGTTGTAGAACAGCATGACCTTGTCGCCCGCGCGGTAGGCGTGGCCGTTCATGACGTGGTCGCGGGTGAGGTTGCGGCGGAAGCAGATGACGGGCGTGGAGACGCGGACGATCTCCTCGACGGCGCGCCGATGCGCCCGTCGAAGTCGTCCAGGAGCAGGTCGCGCTGGGCGGGATGGTCGGTAAGCAGTTCCAGGCCGTGCGCGATGGCGGTGCGGGTCGTCTCGTTCCCGGCGACGACCAGCAGCAGGAAGAACGTCCCGAATTCGCGGGTGCTGAGCTTCTCGCCGTCGAGGTTGGCGTTGACGAGCGCGGAGGTGAGGTCGCCGGTGGGTTCGGCGGCGCGTTCGCGGCCGAGCCGGGCGGCGAGGCGGTGCAGGTCGCGGGAGGCGAGCGCGACCTTGGCCAGGCCGATGCCGGTGCGCAGCCGCCCCATGTCGGGGGTGATGCCGGTGTACTCGGGGTCGGAGTTGCCGAGGACGATGTTGGTGAGCCGCACCACCCGCGGGTAGAGGCGTTCGGGGATGCCGAGCATGGCGCAGATGACCTCGACGGGGAGCCGGACGGCGGCGTGCTCGACGAAGTCGAGGGGTTCGCCGGCGGGCCGGGCCGCGCGGGCGGCGATCAGCTCGTCGACGATCCGGGCGGCGCGGCGGGCGATGTCGTCCTCGGTGCGGGCGAGCATCTTCGGGGAGAACGCCCGCGACACCACGCGCCGGATCTTGGCGTGCCGCGGATCGTCCATGTTGATCATGGAGTTGACGTAGCGGTCGAGGAAGCCGGGCGAGTCGATGACGGTGGTGGCGTTGGGTTCGCTGGAGAAGATCTGCGGGTTGCGGCTGGCCTCGGTGACGTCGGCGTGCGACACCAGGGCCCAGTAGCCGCCGCCGCGGCCGGTGAACGGGACGGGCGGGTCGGCGAAGAACGACGGCGCCCCGCGGGCGCGCAGCGCGGCGAACGCGGCGGCGCGCTCGTCCAGGGGGCGGCCCCAGAACCGCAGGTCGCTGAGGTCGATCTCGCTCGGGTCGATCTCGCCGATCGTCCCGCCGTCCTGCCGGGTGCTCATGTCGCCGCGTCCTCCTCGCCGGATCCGCCCCCCATCGTCGAGTAATTGCTTGCTTACGGTCAATGGGCGGGCGGGCCCCTGTGACCCATGCCACGGACGGACCTCCCGTGGCCCCGCGGGCCGCGGACGCCGCGCGGTTCCCGGCCGCTTATCACGGCAACACCCGCACCCGAAATGACTCACTTCTCAACAGTGCCGCAAGATTTTCTTATTACCGGCCCTTGTAGATCATTTAGCGGGGGGCGAGGACACTCGGCGGAAGCCGCGCGGCCCGTCCAGGGGGCGGCGCACGTCCCGCGAGGTGAGTCGATGACGCCTTCCGTCCGCAGTCAGGCACGCGCGGCCCGACGGACACGCCCGGCGACGTCCGGGACGCTCGTCGCGGTCCTGGTCGCGGGGATCGGCGCGGCCGGAGCGGGCACCGCGCACGCCGACACCGCCGCGGCCCGCGCCGACGACGGCGCGCGGATCGTCGCCGAGAGCGGGCTGGCCGGCAACGACGTCGACATCACCATCGCCTCCCCCGCGCTGGGCAAGCGCGTCAAGGCCCGCGTGCTGCTGCCGGAGAACTGGACGCGCGACGCCGCGCGCACGTGGCCGGTGCTGTACGCGTTCCACGGCGGGCAGGACGACTACACCTCCTGGGCCCGCAACACCGACATCGAGGCGTGGGCGCGCGCCTACAACGTCATCGTGGTGATGCCCGAGGGCGAGAACGGCTCGTACGCCGACTGGTACAACTACGGCAAGGGCGCCACCCCCAAGTGGGAGACGTTCCACACCGCCGAGGTCCGCCAGCTGATCGAGCGCAACTACAACGCCGGGGCGCGGCGCGCGGCGATCGGCAACTCCTCCGGCGGCGCGGGCGCGGTGACCTACGCCGCCCGCCACCCCGGGATGTTCGAGTACGTGGCGTCGCTGAGCGGGGTGCTGTCGATGCGGCAGCCGGGCATCCCGGCGATGCTGATGTTCACCAACGCCTCCAACGGGCAGGACCCGTTCGCGATCTGGGGCATCCCGTGGGCCGACGACGCCAACTGGAAGGCCCACGACCCGCACACCCTGGCGCCGGAGCTGCGCGGCACCGGGATCTTCTTCTCCGCCGGGACGACGGGACGGCCCGGCCCCGGCGACCCGGACGTGGCGCCGTGGGACATCGGCCTGCTGAGCGAGATCGTGATCGGCGCCAACAACAAGGAGTTCAAGAAGCGGCTGGACGAGCTGGGCATCCCCCACACCGCGCACATCTACGGCGACGGGCGGCACAACTGGCCGGCGTGGGTCCGTGAGAGCGAGTTCGTGTGGCCGTCGCTGATGAAGGCGATCGGCGCGACCCGGGCCTGACCCGCACCCGCCGGACGGGCCGCGCGGCGGGGCGTCCGGCGGGGCGTCCGGCGGGACCGGTCATCGGCCGCGGGGTTCGCCGCCGCCGTCGCCGTTGCTCGCCGCGGTTCCCGCGGCGGCGGGGCCGGGCGCCGCGCGCGGCGGGCGGGCGGTTCGGTGAGGGGATGTTCCTCGATGTCGTAGCGGCGGATGTAGGCGCCGGCGAACGCCTGGACGCTGGCGCCCAGCGGCAGCGCCAGCAGCGCCCCGGCGGGCCCGACGACGGCCGCGCCAGCCAGCACCAGCCCGAACGCGACGGCGGGATGCATCGCCATGGTGCGGGCGGTGATGCGGGGCTGCAGCAGGTAGTTCTCGAGCTGCTGGTAGGCGACGATGAACAGCAGCATCCACAGCGCGGTGGCGGGCGCCTCGGTGAGGGCGACCAGCACCGGCACCGCCCCGGCCAGGTAGGTCCCGACGACGGGGATGAACTGCGACAGCACCCCCACCCACAGGGCGAGCGTCGCGGCGTAGGGGACGCCGAGCCCGGCCATGGCGATGTAGTGGGCGACGCCGGAGACCAGGGCGAGCAGGGCGCGGGAGTAGATGTAGCCGCCGGTCTTGTCGACGGCGATCTCCCAGGCGGCCAGGACCTGCCGCTGCCGGTGCGGGGGGAGCACCGAGCACACCGTCCGGCGGAACTGGGGGCCCTCGGCCGACAGATAGAAGGTGAACAGCAGGACGGCCAGCGCCTTGAAGACACCTCGAAGGCGGTGGCGCCGATCACCCACACGTTGCCGGCGAGCGCCGACAGCTGTCCCGACAGCTGCTGGGTGACGGTCGGCAGCCGCTGGAACAGCGTCTCGCGGGACAGGTCGGTGCCGAACGTGCCGTTGATCCAGTCGATGACGCCGGTGACGTAGCCGGGGAACGCGTCGATGAGGTTGCTGGTCTGGGTGGCCAGCAGCGACCCGATGCCGCCGACGAACCCGGCCAGCAGCGCCGCGATCACCACGAACATCAGCGCGGTGCCGGCGCCGCGGCGCCAGCCGCGGCGGGCGAGCCAGTTGACGGCGGGCTCGATCGCGAACGCCAGGAACAGCGAGGTGAGCAGCAGCACCAGCAGTTCGCGGAGCCGTTCGACGATCCACAGCCCGGCGACGAACGCCAGGGTGATCGCCCCGGCCAGCACGAACGCCTTGGGCAGCCACGGCGGCATCCGCCGCGGGTCCGCGGCGATGCTCGCGGCGGTGGCGCCGGCGGGCGGGACGGTGTCCTCCGGCGGGGCGGCGGTCGCGCCCGCGGGGGCGCGGGCCGGTTCCCCCGCGCGCTCACCGGCGGGCCCGCCGGGGGGCTCCTCGCCGGGTTCGCCTGCCGGTGCGTCGTCTGCCGGTGCGTCGTCTGCGTCGTCCTCGGGCCGTTCGCCGGGCGGTCGGGCATGCCCGCACGCTAACCGCGCCGCGGTGCCCCGATCGCGTGCCCGCACCCTCCCGGGAGGCAACCTTTGCCGAGTCTTCAGCCGCGGCGACGCCCCGGGGAACGCGTCCCGTCCCCGCCCGGGCCGTGCGGGAGGATGGGCGGTATGGGCGAGATCTTCACGCACCGGCTGCGGGTCCGGTACAGCGAATGCGACCAGCAGGGCGTGGTGTTCAACGGGCACTACCTGTTCTTCTATGACGTGGCGTTGACGGAGATGTGGCGGGAGCTGATCGCCGATCCCGGGCGGATGGTGCAGGACGGCTACGACCTGGTGGTGGCGGAGGCGCGGATCCGGTTCCGGGAGGGCGCGCGGTTCGACGAGGTGCTGGAGGTGCGGATGCCGGTGGCGCACGTGGGGGTGACGAGCCTGGTGGTGCGGCCGGAGTTCCGGGTGGGCGAGCGGCTCCTGGCCGACGGGGAGGTGCGGCACGTGTTCGTCGACCCGGCGGCCGGGGGCAAGCGGGAGATGCCGCCCGCGGTGAGGTCGGTGCTGGAGTCGCTGCACGTCCCGTGACCCCGTGCGACCCCGTGCGACCTCGCGCCCCGGGGACCCGCGCACGCGCGCGTCCCCGGGCGGGACGCGACGATGACGGCGGATCGCCCGGGGAGGACTACTATGCGCCGGGTGAGCGTGCAGGGGGCCGGGGCGCAGCCCGGCGGAACCGGAGGCGGGCCGGGCGGGGACCTGTTCACCGCGGTCGAGGGCAACGTGCGGGAACTGGTGGCGTCCCCGTGGTGGCAGACGGCGCCGCCCGCCGAACGCGCCGCGCAGATCGCCGCGCGGATGCTGTGGGGCGCGGGCGAATGGTGGCTGTACGGGGCGTGGGGGCGCTGGTACCGGTGCGGGCTGGACGGCGCGTGGCATCCGTGCCCGCCGCCGGGCGACCCCGCCGACCGGGCCGTGGCGGTCCCCGCGCCGCGCGGCGCCGGGACGCCGCCGGTGCCGCCGCAGCTGTTCCCGACCGGTCCCGATCTCGCGGCGGGACGCGTCGCGCCGCTGGGGTTCCTCGGGCCGGTCCCCGACACCCCGGTCGTCGCGCGCGTCTCGCAGGCGATCACGACGGCGCTGGCGGTGAACCCGGCGCAGTTCGTGCAGCGTGACCCGATGTTCCAGCCGGGGACGCCGTCCACGATCGCGGCGGCGTGGGGCGCGCTGCTGTGGTGCGCGGGGTCGCCGGTGGTGCTGACCGAGCATCCCCTGATCGAGTCGTTCATCCCGTTCCTGACGACCCCCGCCGAGCGGCTGCACTGGATGATGCCGCCGGACTTCGGCACCCTGGCCGGCTACTACGTGCACCGGCTCGGGGCCGGCGACGGCGGCGGCGCCGCGCACATCGCGCGGGTGATGTACGAGGTCGCGGCGGGGCTGCAGGCCGATCCGCGGTTCCGGCCGGGCGCGGACGCGCTGGCGGCGGTGACCGCGGCGTCGCTGCGGATGGTGAACCAGGACATGGCGACCGTCCGGTACGGGCCGGAGGCGATCCTGCAGGAGTGGCGGCGCCGCTGCCCGGCCGAGTTCGCCACCCCGATGGTCCGCGACACCTCCCCGGGCGAGTTCCTGCGGCTGGCCCTGTACGACCTGCAGCAGGTCGTCGCGCACGCTCACCGGCCCGCGGCGGCCGGGCGCCGGGGGACGCGCCCACGACGAGGTCCGCCGTGCGGGGGTGGCGGTGCTGGCCGCCGACCTGCAGGCCGCGCCGGGCGCGCTGCCGGCGCTGCAGCGGTGGCTGGACCCCGACAGCGCCGCGCACGCGCAGGCCGTCCTGACCGATCCGGCGCATCCGGGGCGGGCGCTGTGGCCGCGCGACGGGCGGCTGCCGGACGCGCTGCGCACCGACGACCCCGACGCGCTGGCGTCGCTGCTGGCCACCACCTACACGCTCGGGCTGACGTGGTGCCGGCTGGCGCAGGTGCATCCGCCGGCGACGGGGTTCGCGGTGCCGCAGGCGGCCGCGGCGCAGCTGACGTCCCCGGCGATGCACAGCCCGCCGTCGACCGACGAGCTGTCGGCGTGGGACATCATCAAGGCGAGCAGCTGAAACACCGACTACA
>NZ_MKJY01000259.1 GCF_001942465.1 Actinomadura sp. CNU-125 | reverse complement strand
ACCGCGTCACCAACCCCGGGACGGACGAGGCGTTCGCCGTCTTCCACCTGTCCCCGCTGGCGCCGCGGCCCGAACTCGGGCACGTCGACACCGAGGAGCCGCCGGCCCCGGCCGAGTCGGGGCCCGAGGTCGGAGGCACGGGATGACCCGTCCCAGCGGCGGCCGCCGGGTCGTGGTGACCGGCGTCGGGGTGGTCGCCCCGGGCGCCGTCGGCGCCAAGGCGTTCTGGGAGATGCTGATGGACGGGCGCACCGCGACCCGCGCCATCTCGCTCTTCGACGCCACCGGCTTCCGCTCCCGCATCGCCGCCGAGTGCGACTTCGACCCGGCCGCCGAGGGCCTCACGCCCCGGCAGATCCGGCGGATGGACCGGGCCGCCCAGTTCGGCGTCGTCACCTCCCGGGAGGCGCTCGCCGACAGCGGGCTCGAACCGTCGGACGTGCCGCCGGAGCGGATCGCGGTCAGCTTCGGCAGCGCCGTCGGCTGCACGATGGGCCTGGAGGAGGAGTACGTCGTCCTCAGCGACGGCGGCCGCGACTGGAACATCGACTGGCGGTACGGCGTCCCGCAGCTCTACGGCTACATGGTGCCGAGCACGATCGCCGCCGAGGTCGCCCGCGCCAGCGGGGCCGAGGGGCCGGTGTCGCTGATCTCCACCGGCTGCACCGCGGGACTGGACGCCGTCGGGCACGGCGTCCAGCTCCTGCGGGAGGGGTCGGCGGACGTCGTCGTGGCCGGTGCGACGGACGCGCCGATCTCGCCGATCACCGCGGCGTGCTTCGACGCGATCAAGGCGACGTCGGCGCGCAACGACGATCCCGCGCACGCGTCCCGTCCGTTCGACGGCAGCCGCGACGGGTTCGTCCTCGGCGAGGGCTCGGCGGCGCTCGTCCTGGAGGAGCGGGACGCGGCGATGCGGCGCGGGGCGCACATCTACGCCGAGATCGCCGGGTTCGCCGGGCGCAGCAACGCCTACCACATGACCGGTCTCAAGGCGGACGGCCGGGAGATGGCCGAGGCCGTCCGGACGGCGATGCGGCAGGCCCGCGTCAACCCCGACGACATCGACTACATCAACGCGCACGGCTCCGGCACCAAGCAGAACGACCGGCACGAGACGGCGGCGTTCAAGCGCAGCCTCGGCGGCCGCGCCTACGAGGTCCCGGTCAGCTCGATCAAGTCGATGGTCGGGCACTCGCTGGGCGCGATCGGCTCCATCGAGGTCGCCGCGTGCGCCCTCGCGCTCGAACACCAGGCGGTCCCGCCGACCGCGAACCTGCACGACCGGGACGCCGAGTGCGACCTGGACTACGTACCGCTGACCGCCCGCGAGCAGCGGCTCGGCACCGTGCTGAGCGTCGGCAGCGGGTTCGGCGGATTCCAGTCCGCGATGCTGCTCAGCCTCGCGGCGTGACCTACCCATCGCGGGAGAGGACGGACAGGACATGGAGCAACAGACGGCGCGGTTCACGCTCGACGACGTCCGGCGGCTCATCCGGGAGTGCGCGGGCGAGAGCGGCGTGGACCTCGACGGGGACATCGGCGAGCTCTCGTTCGAGGAGCTGGGCTACGACTCGCTGGCCGTCCTCGAACTGGCCGCCCGGGTGCAACAGGAGTACGGGATCGCGATGCCCGACGAGGCGGTCGAGCAGATGAAGACGCCGGAAGAGGCCGTCGGCTACGTCGCCGGCCGCCTCCCGGTGGCCTGACCCCGACCGTCCCGAGACGGGCACCCCCTGAGACGGACACCCCCGAGACGACGACCCGCCCGGTGCGGGAGGAGAGGAAGCCATGGTGGAGAAGACCGCCGAGCAGACCGTGGGGCACACCGACAACTCGATCAAGATCGACGCCCCGATGGACCTGGTCTGGGACATGACCAACGACATCGAGTCCTGGCCGCGGCTGTTCAGCGAGTACGCGGAGGCGGAGATCATCGAGGAGCGCGACGGCACCTTCGTGTTCCGGCTGGCGCTGCACCCCGACGAGAACGGCACCGTCTGGAGCTGGGTGTCGGAGCGGACGCCGGACCCGGCGACGCGCACGGTCGAGGCCCACCGGGTCGAGACGGGCGTCTTCGAGTTCATGAACATCAACTGGGAGTACCGGCAGGAGGACGACGGCGTCCTCATGCGGTGGATCCAGGACTTCCGGATGAAGCCGGAGGCGCCCGTCGACGACGCGGGCATGACCGAGCGGCTCAACCGCAACACCCGAGTGCAGATGGAGCGCATCAAGGGGCTCGTCGAAGCGGCCGCGGCGGCGTGACCCGTGGTCGCCGAGCTGCTCGCGGCCGGTGCGGTGCTCGGCAACGGCATCACCGCGGGGATCATGCTGTCGACGGCGATGGGCATCGTGCCGATGACGGCGGCGCAGTCCTACGGCCGCTACGTCGAGACGATCCAGTTCCTCTGGCCCCGCTATGACCCGTTCATGCCGATCACCCACGTGCTGACGATCCTTTTCGATCTCGCGCTGGTCGTGACGGCTCCGGAGCAGGCCGGCCGCGCCCTGTTCGGCGCGCGGCGTGCTGCTGGTGACCGTGATGGCCATCTCCGTGATCAAGAACGTGCCGATCAACCGGTTCGTGATGTCCCTGGACCCGGCCGTCCGCCCGGACGACTGGTCCCGGACGGACCCGCGGCGCCGCTGGCGCAACTGGAACCTGCTGCGCACGGGACTGGCCGCCGCCGCCCTCGGGCTCAACGCGGGCGGGGTCCTGGCCCTGATGTAGCCGCGCGATCGCGGCGACGCCGCGGGCGCGCGCGCGCCCGCCCCACCCTTTCGGAGAGGTACATGAACATCCCCCTGAACGGTAAGAAGACGGTCGTCACGGGCGGGACGCGCGGCATCGGCCGCGCGATCGTCCTCGCGCTGGCCGCGCCGGCGGCGACGTCCTCACCTGCGCGCGCGGCGACGGCGAGGCCGCCCAGTCGCTCGCCCGGGAGCTGAAGGAACGCGGCGGCGACCACCAGGTCGTCAAGGCCGACGTGGCGGACCCGGCCGGTATCGAGCGGCTGACCGAGGAGGCGCGGACCCGGTTCGGCCGCGTCGACGCGCTCGTCCACAACGCGGGCGTGATCAGCCATGTCCCGTTCGAGGAGCTGCCGCCCGAGGAGTGGGACCGCGTCCTGAACACCAACCTGACGTCCGCCTACACCCTGCTGCAGTCGATGCTCCCGCTGCTCGGCGAGGGCGCGTCGGTGATCAACGTCGGATCCCGGGTCGCCACGATCGGGATCCCGCAGCGCGCCCACTACACCGCCGCCAAGGCCGGTCTCATCGGATTCACCCGGTCGGTGGCCAAGGAACTCGGGCCGCGCTCGGTCCGCGTCAACGTCGTCGCGCCGGGACCGGTGGAGACCGAGGCGGAGGTGCCCGAGGCCGTCCGGGAGCGCTACCAGCGGATGATCCCGCTCGGCCGGCTCGGCCGCCCCGAGGAGATCGCCGGTGCCGTCCTGTTCCTGGCGAGCGACCTGTCGTCGTTCGTGCACGGCGAGACCATCCACGTGGACGGGGGCATCTGATGGCGGCCACGGCGGACACGACGCACGTCACGGCGTTCCGGGTGATGCTCCGGATGGACATCCGCCCCGGCATGGAGCGCGAGTTCGAGGAGACCTGGCACCGGGTCGGGACGGCGATCGTCGGCCACCCGGCGAACCTCGGCCACTGGCTGTCGCGCAGCGCGGACGAGGACGGCGTGTACTTCGTCGTCAGCGACTGGACGGACGAGGAGCGCTTCCGCGAGTTCGAGCACAGCGACGCGCACGTCGAGCACCGCCAGAAGCTCCACCCGTACCGGTCGGGCGGATCGATGACCACGATGAACGTCGTGTACGCGATGACCGGCGCGGCCGTCCGGGACGCATGACCGGCCGGCTCAGGGTGCTGCTGCACGCGACCGCCCCGGAGGAGGACCCCGGGGCGGTCGAGCACGCCTACCACCGGATCAGCCGGGCGCTCGCCGGCACCCCGGGGCTGCTCGGCAACGAGCTGCTGACCTCCGCCCTGGAGCCCGGACGCTTCATCGTGATGAGCGAGTGGGAGAGCGCCGAGGCGTTCCGGACCTGGGAGGAAGGGGCCGGGCACCGCGGCACCACCGCGCCGCTGCGGCCCTACCAGGACCGGGCCATGGACCGGCCCTTCGGGATCTACGAGGTGACCGCCGCCTACTGAGGCGGCGGACGGACGCACGAGGAAGGGCCCGGGGTTCGCCCCGGGCCCTTCTCGTCGTGTCTTCGCGCCCCGCGCTCACGCGCCCCGGCCGCGGCTCGCGGCCGTCAGCGGCTCGCGGCACGGTTGAACAGCCGCACCGCGAGCGGGACGCAGACCAGCCCGATCAGCGCGGACCACGACAGCGTGAGGATCAGCGATCCCGTCGTGTCGCCGTAGCCGAAGAACAGGCCGCGCATGGCGCCCACCACGGCGGTGACCGGGCTGTAGCCCGCCCAGACCCGCAACCACTCCGGCAGCAGCTCCATCGGCACGAACGCGGTGCTGGTGTAGACGAGCGGGAAGATCCAGATCGTGCTGGCCATGTGCGCCGCCTCGGGCGTGCGCGCGGCGAGCCCGATGCAGGCGCCGACGCACGACAGGCTCAGCCCGAACAGCAGCAGCATCGCCAGCCCGGCCAGCACCTCCAGCGGCCCGGTCTCGAACCGGAAGCCGATCAGGTGCGCCACCGCCGCCAGGCCGATGACGACGAGGAGGTTGCGGACGGCGTCGGCGGCGATCCGTCCGACCAGGACCGCCGAGCGCGACATCGGCAGCGACCGGTACCGGTCGATGAACCCGCCGCGCATGTCCTCGGCGAGCCCGACGGACGTGGAGGCGCCGGAGAACGACATCGACTGCACGAACACGCCCGGCACCAGGAACACGGCGTACTCGATGCCGGGCACCTGCACCGCGCGCCCGAAGACGGCGGCGAGCAGGAACAGGAAGACGACCGGCTGCACGGTCGAGAAGAACAGGATCTGCGGGACCCGCCGCACATGGCGCAGGTGCCGGTCCATCACGATCCATCCGTCGCGGACGGCCCAGCCGGTCGCGGTCATCGCGGAGATCACGGCACCAGCCCCCTGTCGCCCGCACGCCCCGGTTCGTCCGGGGACGGCTCGTCCGAGGACGGTTCGTCCGGGGGAGCGGTGTCCGGGGACGGTCCGTCCGCGGCGTCCGAGGTCAGGGCGAGGAACACCTCGTCCATCGTCGGGCGGCGCAGCGACAGGCCGCGGGCGGCGACGCCCGCCCGGGCGAGCCCCGCCGACACCTCGGCCAGGGCCCGCACCCCGTCGCGGACCGGCATCGTCAGCGTGCGGGTCGCGACCTGCACGTCCACCTGCACGTCGTCCGGTCCGTCGCGGCGCGCCGCCGGGTCCGCCCCGGCGGCCGGGTACGCGGAGACCGCCGCGTCGCGCAGCACCGCCTCCGCCAGCGGGACGGCCCCCTGGTCGAGCAGCGACAGTTCGAGCAGCTCCCCGCCCACGGACGCCTTCAGCTCGTCCGGCGTGCCGCGCGCGATCGTCCGTCCCCGGTTCAGGATCAGGATGTCGTCGGCCAGGGTGTCCGCCTCCTCCAGGTACTGGGTGGTCAGCAGCAGCGCCGCGCCGTCGGACACCAGGCCGCGCACCGTCTCCCACACGTCGAGCCGCGACTGGACGTCCAGCCCGGTCGTCGGCTCGTCCAGGAAGATCACCTTCGGGCGGGTGATGAGCGCGCCCGCGAGGTCCAGCCGCCGGCGCATCCCGCCCGAGTACGTCCGCACCACGCGGTCGGCGGCGTCCTCCAGCCGGAACCGGCCCAGCAGCTCGTCGGCCAGCGCGCGGGCGGCGCGGCCCCGCAGCCGGTGCAGCCGGGCGAACATCACCAGGTTCTCCCGGCCGGTGAGCTGCTCGTCGACGGCCGCGTACTGGCCGGACAGCCCGATCGAGCGCCGCACCAGGTCCGCCTGGCCGACGACGTCGAGCCCCGCGACCCGGACCGTGCCCGCGTCGGGCTTGAGCAGCGTCGTCAGGATCCGCACCGCGGTCGTCTTCCCCGCGCCGTTCGGCCCGAGCAGCCCCAGCACCGTCCCGGCCGCCACCGACAGGTCGAGCCCGTCCAGCGCCGCCGACTCGCCGAAGCGCTTCACCACGTCCCGCGCGTAGATCGCCTCCACGGCTCAGTCCTCGCTCATCTGCTCGACGAGCGACGTGCGGTGCGCCGCCTCGACGAACAACGGGTGCGCCAGCACCTTCCGCAGGTACGCGGTCGTGGTGCGCACGCTGCGTCCGGTCACCACCAGTTCCGCCAGCGCCCGGTCCATCCGCGCGATCGCCTGCGGCCGGTCCGGCGCCCACACGACGACCTTCGCCAGCAGCGAGTCGTAGTCCGCGGTGATCCGCGCGCCCGTCGCCGCGTGCGTGTCGACCCGGACGAACGGGCCGCCGGGCGCCGAGAACGACTCGATCAGCCCGGGGGTGGGCAGGAAGTTCCGCTCGGGGTCCTCGGCGTTGATCCGGCACTCGATCGCCGCGCCCCGCGTCATCACGTCCTGCTGCCGGATCGACAGCCGCCCGCCGGACGCGGCGGCGAGCTGCTCGCGCACCAGGTCGATACCGGTGACCATCTCCGTCACCGGATGCTCCACCTGGATCCGGCTGTTGACCTCCAGGAAGTAGAACCGGTCGTCCTCGTCCACGACGAACTCGAACGTCCCGGCGCCGACGTACCCGGCCTCGCGCGCCACCTTGGCGGCCAGCAGGCCCACCCGGTCGACCTCGGCGGCCGGCACCGACGGCGGCGGGCTCTCCTCGATGAGCTTCTGCCGGCGGCGCTGCACCGAGCAGTCGCGCCCGCCGAGGTAGACGGCGTTGCCGTGCGAGTCCGCGACGATCTGGACCTCGATGTGCCGGGCCGTCTCCAGGTACTTCTCCACGTACACGCGGGCGTCGCCGAACAGCGACTGCGCGGTCCGCCGCGTCTCGGCGAACGCGCGCGGGAAGTCGCGGGGGTCCTCGACGATCGTCATGCCGCGCCCGCCGCCGCCCGCGGACGCCTTGATGATGACCGGGTAGCCGATGCGGGCGGCGTCCCGGGCCAGGTCGGCGGCCCCCTCCTGCTCGGGGTCGCTGCCCGGCAGCACGTCCAGGCCGAGCTCGCCGACGAACGCGCGGGCGCGCATCTTGTCTCCCAGCAGCGAGATCACCTCGGCGGACGGGCCGATGAACGTCAGCCCCTCCACCGCGCAGACCTCGGCGAAGTACGGGTCCTCGGACAGGAAGCCGTACCCGGGGTGGACGGCGTCGGCACCGGCCTGCAGGGCGGCCGACACGATCGCGGCGGCGTTGCCGTAGCTGTGCCGGGTCGGGGGCGGGCCGATCTGGACGGCCGTGTCCGCGTAGCGGACGGGCACGCTGTCCCGGTCGGCGGTCGAGTGCGCGATCACGGTGCGGATGCCCATCTCGCGGCAGGTGCGCGCGACGCGCAGGGCGATCTCGCCGCGGTTGGCGATGAGTACGGTGTTGAACATCGAAGTCCTTGTCGTCAGGGGCCGTCATGGTCGGCGGCGGCGGTGGCGTCGTCGAGGGGGGCCAGCCTGATCAGCGGCTGGCCGTACTCCACCGGGGTCTCGTCGGCCACGAGGATCTCGGCGACGCGGCCGGCCTCCTCGGACTCGATGGGGTTCATCAGCTTCATCGCCTCGAGGATCCCCACCTGCTGGCCGGCCGCGATCTCCTGGCCGACCTCGACGAACTCGCGGCGCCCGGCTCCGGGCGGCGGTAGAAGACACCGACCGCGGGAGCCGCGACGGCGACGGCCGCGTCCCCGTCGCCGCCGTTCCCGGCGCCCGCCGGTGCG
>NZ_MKJY01000258.1 GCF_001942465.1 Actinomadura sp. CNU-125 | reverse complement strand
ACCCGCGGGCACCCCGACCTGCGGCTCGGCGCGAGCCCGCGGGCCAGCTCGTGCTGCTCGGCGCGGCGCGGGTGCGCGCCGCCGCGGCCGGCCGCTCCTACGTCGTCCCCGAGGACGTGAAGGCCCTCGCGGTGCCGGCGGTCGCGCACCGGCTCGTCGTGACGCCGGACGCGGAGCTGCGCGCGAGCACGGCGCGGACGCGGTCGCGGAGGCGCTCGCGAACGTCCCGACCCCGCAGGCGGCGGCCGGTGTCTGACGGGCGGGGAGGTGCGGGGTGCTGACGCCGCTGGGCCGGGGCACGGCCGCCGCGTCGGCGGTGCTGTACGCGGCGGGCTGGTGGCTGGGGTATCCCGAGCCGGCCGCGTTCGCCGTCGCGGGGCTGGTCGCGGTGGCGGCCGCGGCGGTGTGGACGCTGCCGGGCCCGAAGCTGGAGGTGCGGCGGGAGATCGGGCCCGCGAAGGTCGGGCGGGGCGAGCCCGCGACGGGGATCCTGCACGTGACGAGCGCGGGCCGCGGCGTCCGGGGGCTCACCGCGAGGGACGCGGCGGGTTCGGCGGAGGTCGCGGTGGACGTCCCGCGCCTGCGGGCGGGCGCGACCCGCACGGTGTCGTACGGGCTGCCGACGGACCGTCGCGGCCGGATCGCGGTGGGCCCGCTGCGGCTGGTGCGCGCCGACCCGCTGCGGCTGGCGCGGCGCGTCCGCGAGTACGGGGCGCGGGGACGCTGCTGGTGCGCCCCCGGACGGTCGTGCTGCCGCCGCTGCCGTCGGGCCGCGCGCACCACCTGGAGGGTCCGACGAGCGACCGGTCCCCGGCGGGCACCGCGACGTTCCACGCGCTGCGCGAGTACGTGATCGGCGACGAGCTGCGGCACGTGCACTGGAAGTCGTCGGCCCGGACGGGGACGCTGATGGTGCGGCAGCTCGTGGACGCGAGCCTGCCGACGACCACGGTCGTGCTGGAGGCGCGCCCGGAACGCTGGCCGGAACCCGACGACTTCGAGCTGGCCGTGGACGTCGCGGCGAGCGTCGCGGCGTGCGCGCGGCGGGCTTCCCGGTCAAGGTGCTGACGGGCGACGGGCCGGTCGCCGAGACGCGCGGCGGCCAGGGAGACGTGGAGGAGATCCTCGACCGGCTGACCGGCGTGTCCACGAGCGAGTGCCCGCAGCCGACGATGGACGTGGTGCGCCGTGTGCGCGCGGGCGGTTCGCTGGTCGTCGTCACGCCGGGCGACGCCGAACTGGGCCGGATCGCCGCGGTCCGCAGCCGCTTCGACCGGGTGGTGGTGCTCCGGCTGCGCCCGTCCGGGCCGGTGGCCGCGCCGCCGGGCGTCCGGGTCGCCGACGTCGCCGATCTGGACGGCTGCCCGACACCTGGCGCCGCCTGGGAGCCGTCCGATGACCCCGCCCCGACCCGCCCCGTCCGCGCGGCGGACGCGGCGCCGCCGCCTACAACGCCGCCGGGGATCGGGACGCCCGCGCGGCACGTGTCGCTCGCCGTCACGGCCGCGCTGGCGGCGGTCGCGGGCCTGGCGTTCCACCGCGTGTTCGGGTACGGGCCGGTGGTCCCGGTCGTCGCCGTCGCCGCGACCGTCCCGACGCTGCTCGGCGGCCTGCTGTCGGGCCCCCGCAGGTCGGGACGGCCGTGGCCGCTGTGGCTCTCGCTCGTCCTGACGCTCGTCGCGTGGGCCGGGACGTCCGCGCTCACCGTGCTGCGGCCCGCGCTGGCCGCCGGGACGCTGCCGCAGACGGTCCGCGACGGCGTGCTGAGCGGCTGGAAGGAGATCCTCACGACGCTGCTGCCCGCCCCGGCCGAGCCGCGCCTGCTGGTGCCGGTCGCCGTGCTGGTGTGGCTCGCGGCGTTCGGCTCCGCCGAACTCGCGCTGCGCACGTCGCGGCGCGCGCTGCCGTGCGTCCCGGCCCTGGCGGTGTGGACGGTCGCGCTGCTGCTCGGCGTGGACGGCCCCGGGACGAACGTGCCGCTCGCCGCCGCGACCGTCGTGCTGATCGCGGTGCTGGTGCTGGTCCGGTCCGGCGAACCCGACGCGGGCCCCGCGTGGCGGCCGCTCGCCCTCGGGGTGCCGTGCGCCGCCGTCCTCGGCGTCCTGGCGTACCTGGTCGCGCCCGTCGTGCCCGTCGCCGCCGACCCCTACGACCCGCGCGAGCAGGTGCAGGCCCCGCCGCCGCAGCGGCGCGACGGCGTCAGCCCCCTCGACCGGGTCGGCGGCTGGCTGCTGCGCCCCGACCAGGTCCTGTTCACGGTGGAGTCCGGCCGGACGGAGATCGAGCGGCTCGCCGTCCTCGACGCGTTCAACGGGGTCACGTGGTCGTCCACGGCGCGTTTCGTCCCGACGGGCAGCCGCGTCCCGGAGGGACCGGAGCCGGAGAAGGCGCACACGACGACGCAGCGGATCACCGTCCGCGAACTGCCCGGCGTGTGGGTACCGGCGCCCGACCGGCCCCGCCGGGTCGAGGGCCTGCCCGTCGTCGCCGACCCGGCCGCCGGGACGCTCGCCGCAGAGCGCCCGCTCGAACCCGGGCAGGCGTACACGGTCACCTCGATCGTCCCGGAGTGGACGGCCGACGACCTCGCCGACGCCCGCATCGCCGACGACGCCGAGGCCCGCGCCGCGCTGCACCTGCCGTGGGGACCGGGCGCGAAGCAGGAGCCCGTCCAGCTCGCCGAGTTCCGCGAGTTCGCGCGGGCCGCGACGGAGGGCGCGGCGACGCCCGTCCAGAAGGCGGCGATGCTCGCCGAGTACCTCAAGCGGTACGCGAAGTACGACGTGACGGCCGCCCCCGGGCACGGCTACCGGCAGATCGACTACTTCCTCGCCGAGGGGCGGCGCGGGACGCCCGAGCACTTCGCCGCCGCGTACGCGCTGCTCGCCCGGTCGGTCGGGCTGCCGTGCCGGCTCGTCGTCGGGTTCTCCGGCGGGCTGCGCGCGGACGGCGCCGTGCGGGTGCGGTCGGGCGACGTGATGGTGTGGCCCGAGGTCAAGTTCGAGGGGATCGGCTGGATCCGGTTCAACCCCCTGCCCGACAACGCGCGGCGCTCGAAGAACAACGACGCGGTCGCGGCGGGGGAGACGGCCCAGAAACTGGAGGAGGCGCAGAAGAACGCGGCGTCCCGACAGCAGGGATCCGGACAAGAGAAGACGAACGAGAAGAAGCAGGCGCAGGACGCCGCGCGGGACGAACCCACGCCGTGGTGGGTGTTCGCGTCGATCGCCGCCGCCGCGCTCGTCCTCGCGTACGTCCTCGCCGTCCTCCTCGCGCCCGCCGTCCGCACCCGCCGCAGGCGGACGGGCGAGCCCGCCGCGCGCATCGCGGGCGCCTGGCGGCAGGCCCTCGACCACCTCGCCGACGTGGGGCTCGCGCGCCGCCCGCACCCTCACCGCGCACGAGGTCGCACGGTTCGGCGCGTCCAGTGTCGGCGAGGGCGCCCGCACGGAACTGGACCCGCTCGGCGAACTCGTCGACCGCAGCCGCTTCGCGCCGTCCGCCCGACGCGGCCGCCGCCGACCGCGCCTGGCGGCACACCGACGCGGTCGGCCCGCTGGTCACCGCGAAGGCGGGCCGGCTGCGCCGCCTCCGCCGCCGCCTGCACCCGCGCTCCCTCACCCGCCGCTGAGGGAGCGCGGGGCGGGCGCGCGCGTCCCGGACGGCCACCGACCCTGAGGCGGCGTCCGCGGGCTACCGGCAGGCTCCCCCACGGGCGGTTGAGGGGGTGTGGTGGTTCGGAGGCTCGAAGGGGCCCTTGGGCGTGGTGGCCGCGTCCGGTTGTCGGTGGGTTCCCTCACGGGCGGTCGAGGGTGCGGCGGTGGTCCCGTCGCGATGCCGGTGCGCGCGCTTCCCGGACGCGCCGCGAGTGGCCGCCGGGCGCGTCGGCCGCGTCGCGGTGCCGGTGCGTTCCCCGGGACGGGCGGGCGCGGGGCGGGTGCCCGGCGCCCGTCTCTCGCCCCCGCCGAGGGTCATTACGCTGGGTGAATGATCACGCGAACGGTGCCGGGCGGATCCGGCGAGCGCTCATGACCGCCCGGAAGGTCCGAGTCCCCGGGCCGGACGACCTGGACCGCGCCTGGCGGGCCGTGTCGCGGCGGCTCGCGCCCACGCCCGTCGTGGCGACGGACCTCGCGCCCGGCGCGCTGCTGAAGCTCGAGACGTTCCAGCCGACGGGCGCGTTCAAGGTGCGGGGCGCGATCGCGGCCCTGGACGCGCTGCCCGCCGGGGAACCGGCGGTCACGGCGAGCGCGGGCAACCACGGGCTCGGCATGGGGTTCGCCGCGGCCGAGACCGGCGCGGACGTCACGGTGGTGGTGTCCACGCGCGCGTCCCGCGCGAAGGTCGACCGGATCGCGGGGTTCCCGGTCCGGCTCGTCCAGCACGGCACGACCTACGACGAGGCGGAGGCGCACGCGCTGACGCTGCCCGGCCGGTACGTGTCCCCGTACAACGACCCGGCGGTCATCGCGGGGCAGGGGACGATCGGCCGAGAGCTCGACGCGCAGGCCGAGGGCCCGCTGACGGTCGTCGTCCCGGTCGGCGGCGGCGGGCTCGCGGCCGGTCTCTGCCTGTGGGCGCGCGGCCGCGCCGACGTGCGGGTCGTCGGCGTGGAGTCGGCGATGTCGCGGGGCGTGTCGGCGTCCGTCGCCGCCGGGCGCGTCGTGGACGTGCCGGTCGGGGACACGTTCGCCGACGGGCTGCCCGGCAACCTGGAACCCGGCTGCGTGACGCCCGAACTGGTCCGGGACGCGGACCTGACGGCCGTCACCGACGACGAGATCCGCGCCGCGCTGCGGTGGCTGCTGCGCGAGCACGGGCTGGTCGCCGAGGGCGCGGGCGCCGCCGGGGTCGCCGCCGTCCTGGCCGGACGGGTCGAGATCACCGGACGGCCGGTCGTCGTGGTGTCCGGGCGCAACATCACGATCCCCCTGTACACCGGCGCGCTCGACTCCGGAAACCCCGACTAAACACGACGTCATTGGCCGGATCCGGTCATATCGTTCGTCCTGGAACGGATGTCGTTACCGTGACGCCTGATTCGGTGGAGGTGATCCACGGATGGGTGCAGGTGCGATCTTCGGACGCGACCGGCTGACGGGGCAGATCGCCGTCGGCCTCGTCGGCGTGGTCGTGGTCGCCGCCGTCGTCTACGGGGTCGGCGTGGCGAGCGCGAAGTACGACCTCGCCGACGTCGGGGCGTGGTTGTCCGCGCGGACGAAGGGCCTGGTCGTCCACGTCAACGGCCTGGCGGGCAAGGTGGACGGCAAGGCGCCGCTGCCCGCGGAGTCCCGCGGCAAGCGGATCAAGGTGGTGCAGGACGGGACGACGATCCTCATCGTCGACGAGGAGACCGGCGTCGTCAGCCGGCTCGACCCGTCCCAGCTGAAGATCGACGCCGGCGGCTCGCTCGGCGCCGGGATCCAGGTGCTCGCGCAGGACGGCCGCGCGTACACGGTCGACTCCGTCAACGGCGGCGTGCAGCAGCTCGACGCGATCACCCTGCGGCCCGTCGGCGAACCCGCCCGGCTCGTCCCCGTCCTCGGCCAGGCCGGGATCGGCGCGCGCGGCGAGCTGTGGGTGCCGGTGGCGGCGGACGGGCAGGTCGCCGGGTACCGGGACGGGACGCTCCGCGAGCCCGTCGACGTCGGCGAACCCGGCAACGACCTGACGCTGACGATCGCCGCGGGCACCCCCGTTGTCCTCGACTCGTCCGCCGCGACCGCGACCGTGGTCGACCCCTCCGGGACGCGGCTGACGATCTCGCTGCCGTCGAGCGTCCGCGAGGCCGGGCGCGGCGGGGTGCTCGCCCCGGCGATCGCCGACGGCAAGATCATCCCGATGCTGGTGCCGGGCACCGGGTCGCTGGTGACCGTCGACACCGACACCGGCCGCTTCGCCAGCACGCGCCTGCAGATGCCGAAGCACCGGTACCGGGCGCCGCAGATCCTCGGAACGAAGGTGTACATCCCGGACGAGACGGCCGGGGCGCTGATCGTGTACGACTCGGCGTCCGGACGGTTCGAGAAGCCGGTCACCGTCGGCCGCCCGAAGTCCCCCCTCGAAGTGTTCGTCAAGGACGGGCTCCTGTGGGCGAACGACCCGGACGGCCCGGGCGCCGTCGTCATCGACCGGCAGGGCCGGGCCAAGGCCGTCGACAAGTACCACGAGAACGTGGCGGGCGGCCCCCGCCGCCGCCAGATCCCGACGCCCGGCACCGGCGGGGCCCCGCCGCTCCCCGGCGCCCCACCCGGCGCGAAGGAAACGGCCAGAACCCGGCGCAGCCGGGACAGCCGGGGCAGCCGGGCGAGCCCGGCCAGCCGCAGATCCCGGGAGCCCCGACCGCACCGTCCAACGTCACGGTCGCGCCGGGCGACGGGACGATGCAGATCTCCTTCCAGCCCTCCCAGGGTGAACGCATCACCGGGTACGCCCTCAAGAACCTCCCCGCCGGGCTGACCGCGACCCCCGCCGCCATCGGACCGAACGGCCCGCAGTACGCCTTCACGGTCACCGGCGGCGACTGCGGGCAGGAGTACCGGTTCCAGGTCGCCGTCCAGTACACCGATGCGCAGGGCGCGGCCCAGGAACTGCTCTCGCCCGCCAGCGACCCCGTGCGCCCGTGCGTGACGCCGGGCGCCCCGACGAACGTCGCGGCGAAGGCCGGGTCGTCGGGCGCCCAGGTCACATGGGCGGCCCCGGCGAGCGGCGGCGCCTCGCAGTACAAGGTCGAGTGGGACGGCCCGGTGACGGGCTCGAAGATCGTCACCGGCACGTCCGCCACGCTCACCGACGTGTGGACGAACGGCACCTACACGTTCACGGTCACGGCCATGAACGAGGCCGAAGCCGGTTCGGGAACCACGGTCAGCACCCAGCTGGTCGGGCCGGAGAGCGCGCACAAGGTCATCTTGAACGGTGGCTCCTCCGGTTACATCAGAGCCACACCAACCGGTGAAAGCGCCACCGGAGTGGCCACGATGTCCGACAACAACGGCGACAGCATCACGGTGCTCTGCCAGATCAAGGGCACTAGCATCGACCATCCCAATGACAACAACTACTCCGGGAACACCTACGCGAAAGTCACGTGGCAGGGGAAAACCGGTTACATCATGAACTACCTGGTCGACACCTACACGTCGGGCAATTGGGACGTGCTCGGCGGTCCGCCGATCTGGGAGTGCGCCAGCTGATCGTTCCACCGGCAAGGCCCCGTCCCGAGGACTGAAGAACTCGGGGCGGGGCCTTCCGCCTTAGGAGCCGCCCTGGCCTCGGCCCTTGACGCACGCGACCTGCGACCACGCCACGTCCGGGGCCGCGCCCTGGTTGACGCGCAGCACCGCGCCGATCCTGAAGCAGTTGTCGCCGTTCGGCGCCAGCGGGGAGACGGCCGTCTTCGTCGATCCCGGGGCCACCGACTTGATCGGCTGCGACCCGGGGGGTTCGCGCTGGAGCAGCAACGGCATCTTGGCCGCCGCCGGGGGGAGCTTCCACGCGAGCAGCGCGCCGTTCCCGGCGGCCTTGGCCTGCAGGTTGCGCGGGCGCGCGCGGCGATCAGCTCCGCGGTGACGGGCTCGACGGGCGCGACGTCGCGGCGGCCGGTGACTCGCCGCCGCCCGCGGACGGACGGTTCGCGTTCGGGTGCTCGCCGCCGGACGCCAGCAGCGCCCCGATCCCGAGCGCGAGCCCGGCGACGAGCGCGACGCCCTCGGCGAGATCAGCCCGCGGGACGGCCCGTCCTGCGGCCCCGTGTGGGGTGCGCCCGGCGCACCGGGCGGGACGGGCGCGTGCGGCGCCGCCTGGAGCGGCTGCGGCTGGCGCTGCGGGTGCGGGTGCGAGGCCGCGCCCGG
>NZ_MKJY01000257.1 GCF_001942465.1 Actinomadura sp. CNU-125 | reverse complement strand
CGATGCCGAGGTCGCGCACCCGCCACGACTCGGCGTCGACCTTCTCCTGGAAGGCGGCTTCGAGCCGGTACGCGCGGACGGTGTCGATGCCGTTCAGGCCGCTGATCAGCGCCTGCGCCCGTTCGGCCTGGACGACCCGCTGCCGCCGGTACAGCGGAGCCGACCTGGGCAGGTACCAGCGCAGGGCCAGCGCGTACGCGGGCAGCGCGCCCGCCCCCGCCAGGCCGAGCCGCCAGTCCAGGCCGAACATGCCGGCGGTCGCGATGACCACCAGCACACCCGCCGCGAACACCGTGGGGAAAGCCGTCCGGATGCCCTTGGACAGCACCGCCACGTCGTCGCCGACCCGGGACAGGACGTCGCCGCGGCCGACCTCCTCGACGCGCGCGCTCGGCATTCCCAGCACGGACCGGACGGCGCCCTCGCGCAGCCGCGCGAGCAGGCCCGCGCCGAGCCGTCCGATCAGGTACGCCGACGACGCGGTGGCCGCCGCGCCGAGCAGCGCGGCGCCCGCCAGCAGGGCCCCGATCGCGACCAGGACCGAACGCGGTTCGTCCTGGACCACCGCGTCGACCACCCGGCCGAGCAGCAGTACCGGCAGCACCTGGAACGCCGCCCCGGCGACCGTGGTCGCGACGGTGGAGACCAGCAGCCAGGGCACTTCGCGGCAGTACGCGACGACCCAGCGGACGGCCTCGCGTCCGGTCGCCGTGCGCAGCGTGGCCGGGGCGGCGCGCGTGTCGGTGGGGCTCATGCCTAGGCGACCGATTCGACCATCTTGTCGATCGCGTACGGCAGGGAGAGCAGCGTGCTCTGCGACATGGCCGCGCCGACCGCCGGGCCCTCGCTGTCCAGCAGGTACGACACCTTGCCGTCCTTGACGGCGGGGAGGTTGGTGAACAGCTCGAACTTCTTCAGCGCTTCCTGGTCCGCCTTGTCGTTGATGACGAAGATGCGGTCGACGTCGATGAGGTCCATGCGCTCGGGGGACAGCGTGGTGAAGAACTTGCCGTCCGCGATCTCGTCGATCTCGGTGGCGCCCTTGAAGCCCATGCCGGTCAGCAGCTGCCCGCGCACGTCCGTCGTGGTGAACGGCGCGACGGCGCCCTCGTACCAGGACAGCGCGACGGCGGTCTGGTCGGCGAACTCCGGGTGCTCCTTACGGGCGGTGTCGAGCTTGCCCTGGATGTCCTGCACCATCTTCTTGCCCTCGGCCTCCCGGCCGAGCGCCTTGGCGATGTGCACCGCGTTGTCCTGCCACGGCGCGCTGAACGGCTCCTTCTCGCCCTTGGTCCGCCCCACCGTCGGGGCGATCTTGGAAAGCTTGTCGTAGGCGGCCTGGTCGATCTCGGAGTAGACCGCGATGATCAGGTCGGGGCGCAGCTCGGCGATCTTCTCGAAGTTGGGGCCGGAGTCGCCGTTCTTCATGACGACCTCCGGACGGGCGTCGCCCCACTTGTCCTTCACCCAGGGCCACTGGGTGTTGATGTCGGGGGACTCGCCGGGCGGGTTGGGGTACTGGTCGACCATGCCGACCGGCTTGATCCCGAACGCGAGGATGGCCTGGTCGTCGGTGTAGCCGACGGAGACGACCCGTTCGGGGGCCTCGGTGATCTCCGTGGAGCCGAACGCGTGCTCCACGGTCACCGGGAACACGCCGCCCGCGGCGCCCGCGGCGGAGGAGCCGCCGCCCGACTCGTCCGTCGAGCCGGAGCCGCACCCGGACAGCAGGCCGACGCCGAGGACCGCGGCGGACGCCGCCGCCGCGATCCGGCGCAGGGACTTCGTCATGATCGGTCGATCGAGGAGCACTCGAAACCCCTTGCTTTCGTGCAGTTCGCCGCGAGCCCGTCAGGACGGACGAACCCCAACCAGAAAGAAGGCAAGGCTAACCTAAAAGGATCAACCGCTCCATAGTGGGGCACGTCTGGAGTCATGCCTGGCCGGGACGGACGTGCGCGCGGCCGATCGGCACGATGAGCGGGCGGTCGCCGACCGGGTCGTCGATCACTTCGGCGCGCAGCCCGAACGCCTCGTGCAGCAGATCGGCGGTGATCACGTCGCGCGGGTGCCCCTGCGCCAGGATCGTCCCCGCCCGCATCACGACGAGGTTGTCGCTGTAGCGCGCCGCCAGGTTGAGGTCGTGCAGCACCATGACCACCGTGCGTCCCGACTCGTGCAGGTCGTCCACCAGGTCGAGCACGTCGATCGCGTGCGCCAGGTCGAGGTAGGTCGTCGGCTCGTCCAGCAGCAGCAGGTCGGTGCCCTGGGCCAGCGTCATCGAGATCCAGACGCGCTGGCGCTGCCCGCCCGACAGCGAGTCGACCGGCCGTCCGGCCAGGTCCGACACCCCGGTCATCTCCAGCGCGCGCTCCACCACGGACGCGTCGTCCGACGACCACTGCCGCAGCCAGCTCTGGTGCGGGTGGCGGCCCCGGGCGACCAGGTCGGCCACCGTCAGGCCCTCCGGCGCGACCGGCCCCTGCGGCAGCAGGCCGAGCTTCTTCGCCACGTCCCGGGTCTTCATCCCGGCGATGTCCGCGCCGTCCAGGACGACCGTGCCCCGGGCCGGCTTGAGCAGCCGCGCCAGCGTCCGCAGCAGGGTCGACTTCCCGCAGCCGTTCGGCCCGATGATCGTGGTGATCACCCGCGGCGGGATCGCCACGTCCAGGCCGTCGATGACGTTCCGGCCGCCGTAGCCGACCGCGATCCCCTCCGCCGCCAGCCGTGCGGTGCCGGCACCGGCGACGGATCCTGCCCCGTCCTGAGCGGTCACGAGATCTCCTTTACCTAGCCCGCTGCCCGTTTGAGATTCGCCCGCACCAGCAGGTAGACGAGGAACGGCCCGCCGATCGCGGCGGTGACCACGCCGACCGGGAGGCCGACCGGCAGCGCCGTGCGCGCCAGCACGTCCGAGCCGGTCAGAAGCAGCGCGCCCACCAGCCCGGACACCAGCAGCGGCGGCGTCGGATGCCGCGCCAGCCGCATCCCCGCCTGCGGCGCCACCAGCGCGACGAACGGCACCGGCCCCGCGGCGCTCACCGCCACCCCGGCCAGCAGCACCGCGCACAGCAGCATCACCGCCCGGACCCGCGAGTACCGGACGCCGAGTCCCGCCGCGACCTCGTCGCCGAAGTGCAGCGGCCGGAACTGGAACGCGGCGCCCGCGACGACCGCCAGGAGCACGACCGTGCACCACAGCGCCGTCCACACCTCGTCCCACGAACGGCCGTCCAGGGAGCCGACGAGCCACGCCTGCGCGCGCGCCACGTCCCTGATGTCGGCGGTGACCAGCAGCCAGTTCGTGAGCGCCTGCGTCACGGCGCTCACCGAGATGCCGATGAGGATGAGCCGGAAACCGTCGATGCCGCGCCGCCACGCGAGGAAGTAGACCAGCAGGCCCGTCCCGAGACCGCCCGCGAGCGCCGCCGCGGACAGCCCCACGGTGCCCGCGATCGCCGCGGCGGCCCCGCCCGACACCGTCACCAGGAACACCGCGACCACCCCGGCGCCCCCGGTGATCCCGAGGATGTCCGGGCTGGCCAGCGGGTTGCGCGCGATCGACTGGGTGATCGCGCCGGAGACGCCCAGCGCGAACCCCACGACGAGCCCGGCCAGTGCCCGCGGCATCCGCAGGTCCATGATCACGAACCGGTCGACCCGCTCGCCGCCGCCGAAGATCGTGGCGATCACGCGGGGCAGGCCGATGGAGAAGTCGCCGAAGTTGATGGACAGGCAGAACACCAGGAAGGTCGCGGCCGCCAGCAGCAGCGTCACGAGCACCAGCCACGGCCGCCACACGAAGGACACGCGGCCGAGCCGCACGCCGGGCGTCACCGAAGGCTTCACGTCTGTTCCGGTCATGCGTTCTTGAACTTTCCGCGCCACACCAGGACGGCGAAGAACGGGGCGCCGAGGAGCGCCACGACGATCCCCGCGTCCAGCTCGCCCGGCCGCACGACCAGGCGTCCCACGATGTCGCAGACCAGGAGCACGACGGCGCCGAGCAGGCCCGCGTACGGGACGAGCCAGCGGTAGTCCGGGCCGGTCAGGTACCGGCCGACATGGGCGACCATGAGCCCGAGGAACGCGATGGGCCCGCACGCCGCCGTCGCCGCGCCCGCCAGCAGCGTGATCGCGAGGACGGCGACGGTGCGGTTGCGCGCGATGTTCACGCCGAGCCCGCGCGCCACGTCGTCGCCCAGGTTGAGCAGGTTGATGGCGGGCAGCGTCGCCAGCGCCAGCGCCAGCCCGGCCGCGATGAACGCGGTCACCGGCCAGATGACGCCGAACCCGACACCGGCCACCGAGCCCGCGTTCCAGAACCGCCACGCGTTCAGCGCCGCCTGGTCCGAGAGGGAGATCGCCGTCGTCATCGCCGCGAGGAACACCGTGACCCCCTGCCCGGCCAGCGCGAGCGTCAGCGGGTTGCCCGCGCCCCGGCCGATGCTCGCCAGCCCGAACACGACGACACCGGCGACCCCCGCCCCCAGGAACGCGAACCAGACGTACTGGAACGGATTGCTCAGACCGAACACGGAGATCGCCGTCACCACGGCCACCGAAGCGCCGGAGTTCACGCCGAGCAGCCCCGTGTCGGCGATCGGGTTGCCGCTTGGCCCCCTGAATCAGCGCCCCGGCGACCCCCAGGGCGATGCCCGCCACGATCGCGAGCATCGTCCGGGGCACCCGCACGGTCTGCACGATGAGCTTGATTTCGGTGAGGTGCCGGTCGGTGTCCGAAGGGGGGAACAGCCCGCGCCAGACGTCGCCGGGACCGAGCGCCCGCGCGCCGACGGCCAGCGACGCCGCCGCCACGACGACGAGGGCCGCCACGAGCACGCCCAGCCCCGCGACCCGCCGCCGGCGGACGGCCTCGATCCGCGGCGCGGGCCGCTTCTCAACGGTCGTGTTCATCCACGTACATCGAGTCCGGCTAGCACCACTTTTCCTCCGAAATCAGGATGAATGAGGTGAGCCTAACCTAAAGGGCTTTTCCTTTTTCCGTGGCGTCGGCCGTCGGACGTCAGGCCAGGTCTTCCACCAGGAGGTCGACGGTCGCCTCCTCGTGCAGCGCGACGCCGAGCGCGGCCATGGCGGGCGACAGGCCCGGGTCCCACACCGCCTCGACCGGACGGCCCGCGAGCGGCAGCGGCGGGACGCCGCGGTCCCGCGCGCGAGCGGCGAGCGCCTCGTAGTCGTCGGCGCGCAGCCGCCAGGGCCGGGCCGCGTACCGGTCGACGATCCGGTTCGCCAGCGCCACCCCCGGCCAGTCGAAGTCGCCGTGGTAGGCGAACCGGCACCCGGCGTCCGCGAGGGCGTCGAGGAGGGTGAGCACGACCGTGGACGCGCTGCCCGACGTGCACACCAGCGGCCGCGCGCACCCCGCGTCGGCCGCCGCCTCCACCACACGCGGGTTCTCGCAGATGTGGACGAGCGTCCCCGCCGGCACGGACGGACGGAGCGCGCGCAGGTCGCGCAGCGTGAGATGGGACTCCGCGTGGTGCGCCGCCCGCTCCCGCAGCGCCCGCGCGCGCCAGCCGTCGCCGTCCGGACGGAGCCCGTACGCGAGCACCGTGCCGGAGATCTCGTCCGGGACCACGGACGCCGCCCGCCACAGCGCGCGCCGCCCCGCCGCGTCCTCGGGGAGTTCGACCCCGTGCGCGAGGGCGATGCCGCGCTGGACGAGCCGGGCGAGCCACGTCCCGTCGTCCAGGCCGTGCGCCGAACCGGTCGCCTCGGTCGCCAGTTCGCCGCGGCTCCGGGTGCCCGGGCCGGCCGCGTCGAAGAGGACGGCGAGCACGTCGACCGCCTGGCCGAGCGTCCGCGCCGCCGCCTCGGGGGCGACGCCCCGCGGGACGTGGCGCGGCGCAGCGCGTCCGTCCAGTCGCGGGCCCACGCCTCCCCGGCGAGCGCGACGGCCGCCACGGCCGCCGCGAGCCCCGACCACGTCCGTTCGCGCCGCGCCCGCGCGTCCTCCCGGGCGGCGCGGCGGTCGGTGAGCGGCGGCCGAGCGCGGCCAGGGTCTCGGCGAGGCCGAGCCGCCGACGGCGGACGAGCGCAGCCGCGCGTCCAGGTCCGCGAGCCGCACCGTCACGGCCCCGCCGGTGACCGGGCGTCCGAGCAGTTGCGCCAGTTCGGTGCGTTCCCGCAGGTCGAGGCCCGTCAGCCGCAGCGCGCCGGTGGCTTGCAGGCCGTTGCGCTCCAGGCGTTCGCGCGTCCGGTCCCAGAGGCGGGCCAGGCCGGGGCCGCCCAGCCAGTCCCGCGCCGCAGCGGGGAGCGCGCTCACACCGCCGCCAGGCGGCGGTGGCGGCCGTCCCACGTGTAGTGCAGCGTCGCGACGCCCCGGGCGTGCGGGTCGCGCAGGCACTCGTAGATGTGCAGCGACGGTACCTCCGGCCAGTTGCCCATGAGGCGCTCGCTGGTCAGCACGAAGTCGAGGTCGAGGTCGACGAGGATGCGGCCCAGCCGTCCGTGCGTCGGCTCGTCGACCTTCGCGAACGCGTCGTCCAGCAGGATCAGCCGCGGCGCGTGCGGCGCCGACCCGCCGAGCGTCGTGAAGTGCGCGGCGGCCGCGGCGAACAGCACCAGATAGGACAGGACGCGCTGCTCGCCCTGGCTGAGCCCGGTACGTCCGGTGAGGCGGCGTTTGCGGCCCGGGTTCGCGTCCTCCACGACGAACGTGTGGAACCGGAACCACTCCCGGTAGTCGAGCGCGGCGCGCAGGTGGGCGGCGTAACCGGCGGACGGGTCGGCGCGGCGGGCGTCCTCGATCCGGCGGTGCAGCACCTCCCGCAGCCGCTCGGTCTGCTCGCGCGGCCGCAGGCTCGCCGGGCTGCGCAGCAGCTCGACGGCCGCGCGGACGTCCGCGTCGACGTCCTCGCCGAGCCGCCACTGCAGCTCCACGCCGAGCCCGTGCGACGTCCGCACCGTCCGCAGCGTGTCGTTGAGCGCCGTGACCAGGTTCTCCGCGGTGATGACCTGGGTGGACAGGTGGTCGCCGAGCTCGCCGGTCAGGAACCGCTGGAACACCTCGCCCTCCCGCTCGGTCAGCCTGCCGCGCGCCTCGGCGGCCCGCTCGGCGATCCGCCTGCCGACCTTCGCGACGTCGTGCGAGCCGTGGTCGTCGACCAGCCGGCACGTCTTGATCCCGTCGTCCTCGTCGAGCTGCGCGTCGTACCCGCCCGCGAGCTGGTCGCGCAGTTCGGTGTGCCGGTTGAGCAGCGTGGAGTCCGACACGTCCGCCTTGGGGCGGTCCAGGCCGGTCCGGACGGCACCGGCCAGTTCGCGCAGCGCCTGGATGCGGCTCCGGGCGTCGGCCCCCGGATCGTCGGAGAGCTGCGCGGGCAGCGACGCGCGGTCGAGCCCGGCGCCGTCCACGACCTCGGGGCGGGCGAGGGCGCGCCGCAGGACACCGCCGACCGTGATGACCGTCTTCTGCTGTTCCGCCAGATCGCCGAGGACGCGTTCCTCCGCCTCCTCCGCCCGGACGCGCCCGTCGCGCAGGCCATCGGCGTCCCGCCCGGCGCCCGGGACGACACGGGCGATGCCGTCGATCGCGTCCTTCGCCGCCCGCTCGCGGGCCAGCAGCTCCTCCTCCGACGAGCCGATGCTCTCCGCGAGAGTTTCGAGCCGCCCCCGCGCGTCCCGCAGCACGCCGGACCTGCCGCGGTACTCGTCCTCGGCCTTCACCCGCTTTCCCCGCGCGGCCTCGTACCGGCCGTGGTCGGCCCGGTCCCGGGCGAGCCCCTCGGCCGTCCCGCGGACCGCCCGGCCCAGCGTGCCGATGCGCTCGACCAGGCTGTCCAGCGCCGTCCCGACCCGGCCGAGGGCGACCCGGTCGGCGGGCAGGTCGTGCGCCGACGCGGCCGCCTCCGCGT
>NZ_MKJY01000256.1 GCF_001942465.1 Actinomadura sp. CNU-125 | reverse complement strand
CGGCTTTCCGGCCGTCGGCCCCGGCACGGGCGGTTTCCCGGCCGTGGGTTCCGGTACGGGGCCGCAGGCCCCGGTCGGCCCGCACACGGGCGGTTTCCCCGCCGTCGGCACCGGAACGGGGCCGCAGGCGCCGTCGGTGAGGGCGGCGCGAACCCGCAGTACCCCGCCGGCGCGGGCGCTGACCCGCTGTTCGCGATCGGCCAGGGCACGGGCGGCATCCCGGCCGTCGGGCCCGGGACGGGCCCGCAGGAGACCGTCGCCGACGGCGCGAACCCGCCCTACGCTGGCGCGGACGCGCTGTTCGCGATGGGGCAGGGCAACGCACCGTCCGGTCACGGCACCGGTGCGAGCGGCCCGCAGCCGGAGTTCCCCCCGGGGACCGGGCTGCAGGGCGTGGTCATGCGCGGCAAGGGCAGGCTCGGCCCGCAGGACGCCGTCGAACTCGCGCAGTACGAAGTGCCCCAGTACGAGGTGCCGCAGTATCCGGAGAGCCCGACCACGGGGTCGTTCCCGGCGATCGGGGCGGGCACCGGGCCGCAGGCCGCGGTGGACCCGCACGGCGGCGCGTTCCCCGCCCCCGGGCAGGGCAGCGGCCCGCAGCCCGTCGTGGGCGCGGGCACGGGGCCGCAGGACGCGGTGACCCCGGAGCCGGAGCGTCCGGTCAACGGGGGGCCGAGCCCGCTGCCCGCCGTGGGCGACGGCACCGGCCCGTTCCGGGCCGTGGAGTCCGGGACGGGGCCGCAGAACGCGATCGGGCCGGGGACGGGTCCGCAGCCCGCGCTCGGGTCCGGTCCGCCGCCGGAGGTGCCCGCCGGGACGGACACGGTCGCGGTCGCGGCGGCGACGCCGGACCGTCCGCAGCCGTACGCCGAACTCGGCATGAAGGAAGACGAGTACCGGCGCGTCCGCCAGATCCTCGGGCGCCGCCCCACGTCGGCCGAGCTGGCCATCTACTCGGTGATGTGGAGCGAGCACTGCTCCTACAAGAGCTCGAAGGTGCACCTGCGCCAGTTCGGTGAGAAGGCGCCGCAGACGGACGCGCTGCTCGTCGGGATGGGCGAGAACGCGGGCGTCGTGGACATCGGCCAGGGCTGGGCGGTCACGTTCAAGGTCGAGTCGCACAACCACCCGTCGTACGTGGAGCCGTACCAGGGCGCCGCGACGGGCGTGGGCGGGATCGTCCGCGACATCATGTCGATGGGCGCCCGGCCGATCGCGGTGATGGACTCGCTGCGGTTCGGCCCGGCGGACGCGCCCGACACGCAGCGGGTGCTGCCCGGCGTGGTCGCGGGCGTCGGCGGGTACGGCAACTCGCTGGGCCTGCCCAACATCGGCGGCGAGACCGTCTTCGACGCCTGCTACGCGCAGAACCCGCTGGTCAACGCGCTGTGCGTGGGCGTCATGAAGCACGACGACATCCAGCGGGCGATCGCGCCCGGCCCGGGCAACAAGGTGATCCTGTTCGGTGCCGGGACGGGCCCGGACGGCATCGGCGGCGCGTCCGTCCTCGCGTCGGCCACGTTCGACGACGAGTCGCAGCAGAAGCGCCCGGCCGTGCAGGTCGGCGACCCGTTCATGGAGAAGCTCCTGATCGAGTGCTGCCTGGAGCTGTTCCGCGAGGACCTCGTGGTCGGCGTGCAGGACCTCGGCGCCGCCGGGGTGTCGTGCGCGACGACCGAGCTGGCGGCGGCCGGCACCGGCGGCATGGACGTCGAGCTCGACGCCGTTCCGCTGCGCGACGCGACGCTGCGCCCCGAGGAAATCCTCATGAGCGAGTCGCAGGAACGCATGATGGCGGTCGTCACGCCGGACAACGTCGACCGGTTCCTGGAGATCTGCGGCCGCTGGGAGATCCCCGCGACGGTGATCGGCACGGTCACCGACACGGGCCGCCTGGTGATGCGCTGGCAGGGCGAGACGATCGTCGACATCCCGCCGGGCACCGCCGCCGACGAGGGCCCCGTCTACCGGCGTCCGCTGCAGCCCCCGCACGACCTCGGGGCCCTGCAGTCCGACACGCCGGGACGGCTGACCCGCCCGTCCACGGGCGACGAGCTGCGCCGGACCGTCCTGTGGCTGGCCGGGGCGCCGAACCTGGCGGGCAAGACGTGGGTGACGTCGCAGTACGACCGGTACGTCCTCGGCAACACGGTCCTGGCGATGCCGGAGAACTCCGGTGTGGTGCGGATCGACGACGAGTCGGGGCTCGGCATCGCGCTGTCGCTGGACGGCAACGGCCGCTACACGCGCCTCGACCCGTACTCGGGCGCGCAGCTCGCGCTGTCGGAGGCGTACCGCAACGTGGCCTCGACCGGCGCCCGTCCGCTGGCCGTCACGAACTGCCTCAACTTCGGCTCCCCGGAGGACCCGGGCGTCATGTGGCAGTTCCAGCAGGCCGTGACGGGCCTGGCGGACGCGTGCCAGTACCTGGGCGTGCCCGTCACGGGCGGGAACGTCAGCTTCTACAACCAGACGGGCTCGACGCCGATCAACCCGACGCCGGTCATCGGCGTGCTGGGCGTCCACGACGACGTCCGCCGCCGGGTGAACATGTCGCTGACGTCGGACGGCGCGACGATCGCGCTGCTCGGCGAGACGCGCGAGGAGTTCGGCGGGTCGGAATGGGCGCACGTCGTCTACGGGCACCTGGGCGGGCTGCCGCCGCTGGTCGACCTGGCGGCGGAGCGGGCGCTCGCGAACGTCCTGCAGTCGGCCGTCCGGGACGGGCTCCTGACGACCGTGCACGACCTGTCGGACGGCGGCCTGTCGCAGGCGCTGGTGGAGTCGTGCCTGCGCGGCGGGCTCGGCGCCCGGATCACGCTGCACGGCGACCCGTTCACGGCGCTGTTCAGCGAGTCGGTGGCGCGGGCGATGGTCGCGATCGTGCCGGGCGCGGAGGGCAAGGTCCAGGCGCTGTGCGAGGCGCACGGCGTGCCGGTGTCGCAGCTCGGCGTGGCGGGCGGCGACGCCCTCACCGTGACGAGCGCGGGCGCCCAGGACGAGCTGTTCAGCATTCCGCTGCACGAGCTGCGGGAGTCGCACGAGCGGATGCTCCCGAGCTACGCCGACTGACGACCGAGACGATCCGCGAACGAAGGGCGCCCCTCCGGCCGGAGGGGCGCCCTTCGTTCAGCCGTGGATCGGGTGGGCGGCCTGGAAGGCGAGCCGCCCGTCGGCGGTGTCGCCGATGGCGGTGAGGAGGTCGTCGAGGGCGGCGAACTCCTCCCAGGCTTCCCCTCCGGCCGCCTCGGCGAGGCGGGCGACGACCAGGTCTTCGAGGTCCGGGACGCGCTTGCCCTTCCACACCGCGTCGGCCAGGCTCACCAGCAGGTCTTCGAGGGGGACGCCGGGTTCGGCCCACGCCGCGTGCGTGGCCGCGAAGCGGGCGCGGTCGGCGTCGACACCGTGCCGCAGCAGCAGGTCCCGGCCGTCCGGTTCGTGGGCCGCGCCGGGCCCGGACAGCTCGGCGGTGTGCAGGATCTTGCCGATGTCGTGGGTCGCGGCGCCGAAGAGCACGGCGTCCCGGTCGAACCGCAGGCCGGGATGCCGCCGCGCGACCCAGCCGGTGAGCCGCCCGGCGACGTCGTGGACGAGACGGAGGTGGGCGGCCAGCCGGGGCGGGCACTCCAGCGTCCGCAGCAGCTCGGCGACCTCGTCCGGCAGCGGACGCAGCGGCGGCTCGCCGGGATCGGTCAGGGCGTGCGTCAGCGCGGCGGAGGGAACCACGCGTCCTCCTCGGGGCGGAATGAATCAGAAGACCGAGCTCTGAACCTACAAGATCGTGACCAGCCGGGATCCTCTTAATGATCGCGCCGACCTGGGACGTGAGGCCCCCGTGGACTTGCACATGATCGCGACCCGATGTGCCCTCGGGTCAAAGGCGTCAGCCCGGGATGTCGCATCCTAGATCAACGATCTCGCGCGCTGCCGACCACGGGGTCATACAGATCGTTCGTCCTCGCCTTCGACCGGTCGGTGGACATGAACAGCAAGTGCTCTGGCTACGGCGATCCCCACAAGAGTCTGGATCCTGGAGCGCCCGGGGGCGATGGTGTGGGCGATGCGCTCGGCGTCGTTAGGGTCCGTTCGAGCCACCTCTTCGGCAACCTTCTTCAGGGCCTTGGCACGATGCCGTGGTTCCGGGATGGCTTGGGCGAGACGCTCGGCTTCACGCGGATCCACCTTGGTTAGCATCTTGGCGGCGTCTTCCAGTACCGGGCTCGAATGATGCTCGGTGCTGAGGAACCGTTCGGCGTCGGCTATCAACCGCCGGGCCTGCTCCGGATCCACCTCGGCCAAAGTGTCGGCAACCCGCACCAGCGTCCGGGCCCGGTACCACGGCTGATGGATCGTGCGGGCGAGCCGTTCGGCGTCGGTGAGCATTTTCCGGGCCCGCTGGGGGGCTGCCGTTGCCAGCGCGGCAGCGGTCACCTCCAGTGCCTGAGCCTGTCGTAAAGGGTCGGTGATGGTACGGGCCAAACGCTCGGCGGTATCCACGTCCCGCTCGGTCAGCGCTCGGGTGACCTCCCGCAAGGCTCGACCTTGGGCATAGGGATCGGGGATGGTACGAGCGAGACGTTCGGCCTCGTCGGCATCCAGCCGGGCCATTCCACCGGCGATCCATGCCAGTGCTCGTTCCTGCTCATGGTCGAGTGTCCGGGCGATGGTCTCAGCGTCCGCGAACAGCATTCGGGCACGTCCTGCGTCAGCCTCCACCAGCACCCCGGCGACCTTCGTCAACGCTTCGACCCGGCAGACGGTCGGCTTGTTGGTGGCGCGAGCGAGGCGCTCCGCGTCGCCGGGATCCATCCTGGCCAGCAACTCGGCCGCCCTGACGAGGATGCGGCCTCTCAAGAATCCCTCGTGCGGCCCGATTGCCTGAGAGACACGCTCTGCGTCGGCGAGCAGCACCCGAGCCCGCAGTGGCTCCGCTTCCCACAGCGCATCAGCGACCTCTACCAATGCTTCAGCTTGACACTGCGGGGCAGTGATGGTTCGGGCCACACGTTCCGCTTCGCCCGGATTGATCAAGGCCAGCGTCGTCACGACCTCCTTCAAGGACCATGACTGAAAGCCTGCCGGGTGCCCAACGGATGGGGTGTTTATAGTGCGGGCAAGCCGTTCGGCCTCGACGAGCAATCGATAGGACCGATCCGGACCGTCACCCTCGTCGAGCATGGGGCCTCCCATGGCGGCTAACGCATCCTTATCAGTTCGATTATGCTCAAGGTCCCTGGCGTGCTGCCATACGCTGACGGCTCGTCCTGGGCGGCGCGGTCTGCCGGTGTTGCTGAATCGGTTCCCGTCGTCGCCTTGTCGGTAGTGCCTGGTGTGATGTGGCGGTGAACGAATCTCCTGAGTTGGTCAAGCGACTCCTGGAAACGGTCGTCGCATTTACATGGTTCTTCGATACCTGTGATGAGTCGGTTGTGGACGATGACACGGCGGTCAAGCAACTGGAGCAGGCCAGCTACTTCATGAGCCGACTGTCCGGCGCGGACAAGCTTCGCTTGGTTGAGGAGCTGGCGGCTATGGCGACGAGCGAAACGGACCCGGAGTACCGCCAGTACCTGAAGAAGTTCGCCTTCACCGTGGGCCTCGTCGAGACAGACGAAGACTGAGGTGACGACGTCGCTCCGGACTGCTCGCCGTCTCTACCGCACAGTCCCGAACACGTTTCGAAGTGCTTATTCGCGCGGGCGGCCCCAACCTGGCATGGGCGGCATCGCGCGAATGAGTGCTTCAGCGCGCGGGGGGCATGTGGGTCGCGAGATCCCTTGATGAGCGCTCGTAGCCTGTGCCCTCTCGGGAGGTGTCGTGACCTCCGACCGTGGTCAGAGCGGTATACGTCTAGAAGACCGAGATGTGGACGTGGTCGTAGTGGTTCGCGGTCGCGCCGCCGCGGTTCTCCATCGGGTCCCAGCCGGGGCTGCGCATGTCGTAGATGCGCTGGCGCCAGATCACGTACTTGATCCCGAGGGCGCTGGCGTTGGCGATGGCGTACTCGGCGACCGCGTCGCCCTGGGCCTTGGCGCTGCCGGACGCCACGGCGCCGCCGGTCGTGACCATGAAGTCGCACGCGTGGCCGGTGCCGTGGTCCTGCGGGTCGCCCACGTAGCGCACGCAGCCGATCGTCGGGAACGGTCCGAATTCCACGTCGAGGGTGTTCTTGGTCTTGAGCATGCGGGGCGTGACGCCGCCCATGCCCGTGCTCGGAGACTCCGGCTTGTACTTCTTGACGAGTTGCTTGATCTCCGCCTGCTTGCCCTTGAGTTCCTTGATCTCTTTCTCCAGGGCGGAGATCTTCTCCTCGGCCTTCTTGCGCGCCTGGTTCTGCTCGTCGATGAGCTTCTTGATCTGGTCGACCTTCGCCGCCTTGTTCTGGGCGAGGTGCGTGATGAGGCTGGCGTTGCTGAGCATGTCGGTCGGCTCGGCGGCCGCCAGGAACTGGACGGTCGGGTCCTCACCGCCGGTCATGTAGCGGTTGGCGGCCAGGCGCGCGACGACCTCGCGCGCCGCCACCAGGTCCTTCTCCAGGACCGCGGCCTTCTGCATGGCCTTCTTGACCGCGTACTCGGTGTCCTTCAGCTTCGCCAGGTCGCCGCCGTACTCCTTCTCCAGCTTCTCGATCTGGTTGCTGAGCTGCTGGTACTTCTTGGAGTCGCCCGGGTCGGCCATCGGCGCGGCGACGGGTGCGGCGGCCGCGGTCGGTACCGAGGTGCCCAGCAGAGGAAGGGCGGCGGCGATCGCGAACACGGCCACGGCGGCGCGGCGTCCGCCGCGCCGAAGGGCGGTGGAGTTGGGGGTCTCCACGTCCTCTCCTCAGGTCAATGAACATTAAAGAACCGTCTGCCGCTGGGCCAAGGCTAAACCCAAGTGGCGAGTGGGACGGTCCAGGACCCGTGACGCCCGATGTCGGGCTGGGAGCCGGGCCATCTTACGTGACCGGCTTCACGGTCGGCCGGGTTCTGGTCAGCGGGGTTCTGGTCAGCGGCGGCTCATGGCGCCCTGGTAGCCGAGATTCGTGCCGGGCTTGCTCCAGGTGTACCGGATGGTCCCGTCGGGCTGCAGGGACGCTTCCACGGCCCCGGAGGTGCACGGCGCGGGGACTTCCAGGGCCAGCTTCAGGCTGCTGCCGGTGCCGCTCTCGAACGTGAGGGTGCCAGTGCACTGCTCCTTTGGGTAGACGGCGCGCGCCGTGGTGGCGCCCTTCTCGAAGGTGACCTCCAGGGGGAAGGACGCCTGGCTGTTGCTGTTGACCATGGTGCCGGTCCACGTTCCCGCGAACGACTCCGGGATCGACGACACCGGACGGGTGTCGCCCGTGCCCACGGGCGGCTCCGCCGTGTCGTCCCCGTTAAGCTGCGGCAACACCACCAGCGCGATGATCGCGATGCCGACGGTGACGCCGATGAGCAGCGACAGCGCCACGCCCAGCACGTGGTTGCCGGGCCGGCGCATCCGGCCGAGCGAACCGAGCACCCCGCCGGAAGAGGGACGCGACGAACGGTGCGCGGTGTCGTCGTCCGAGGCGCGCAGCCCGGGGATGAGGTTCCCGGCGGTCGTGTCGCCGGAGTCGGGCAGGTCGACCGCGTCGAACGTGCGGGTCTCGCCGTCGCCGGACGGGACGGCGCCCATCGTGGTCGTCCGGTCGTCGGCGACCGCGCCCATGGTCGTCGTCCGGTCGTCCGCGACGCGCCGAACGTGGTCGTCGCCTCGAACGCCCCCGGATCGAGGTCCACGGCGGGCGCGGGCGGCGGCTCCGTACGTCCGCGGCCGCGCGACAGTTTGCCCAGCAGCGTCCGTCCGGGGGGCTGTTCCGGGCGCGTCGCGTCGGCCGGGGGCGGCGGCTGGAAGTGGACCGGGACGTTCTGTGCCGGGGCGCCCTGCACGGGTGCAAGCGCGCGCGGGGGCGGTGGTGCGGCCCCCATAGGGGAACTCGCGGGGGCCGGGAGCTGCGGTGGGGCCGCCGGTGGCTGCGGTAGGGCCGCCGG
>NZ_MKJY01000255.1 GCF_001942465.1 Actinomadura sp. CNU-125 | reverse complement strand
GCGGCGGGCCTCGCGCGGCTGCTGGCCGCCGCGCCGGGGACCTGCCGTTCGGGCCTCTGGTGGTGCCGCCTTCGGCCGTGGCCGCCGGGTACGGGGTCGGGACGCTCGTCGCGCTCGCCGCCGCGTACGTCCCGGCGCGGCGGGCGTCCCGCGTGCCGCTCGGTCGCGGCGCTGCGCGAGGTCGCCGCCCCGTCCGCGCCGCTGCGCGGGCGGGGCCGCACCGGCGGTGCCGTCCTGGCGGCGGGCGCGGCCCTGGCAGTGACCGGGGCCGTCGTGGACGGCGACGGCGGCTGTGGTTCACGTGCGGCGGGGCGGCGGCGCTGTTCACCGGCGTGATCGTGCTGATGCCGGTGCTGGCCGGCCCGGCCGTGCGGGCCCTGTCGGCACCGTTCGCGCGGTTCGGCGGCCCGCCCGGACGGCTCGGCGCGCGCAACGCGCTGCGCGACCCGCGGCGGACGGCGGCGACGGCGTCCGCGCTGACGATCGGGCTCGGGCTGATCGCCGCCGTGTCGGTGGTGGTGCAGTCGACGGCGGCGTCGGTGGAGCGGCGGCTGGACGCCGGGCTCACCGCCGACTACCGGGTCACGGGGCGCAGCCAGGTCACCCCGGTCGCGGCGGGGGCCGTGGAGGCGGTCGCGCAGGTCCCGGGCGTCCGGCGGGCGATCCCGGTCCGCACGGCGCGGCTGGAGCTGGCCGGTTCGGTCCGGACGGCCGCCGCCGGGGCGCCGCGCCGAACTGCTCGCCCACTTCGCGCTGCCGCTGCGGGACGGCTCGTCCGGCGGTGCGGGCGGCCTGCTCGTGGGGCGGAGCATCGCGGACGGGGAGGGCTGGGCGGCGGGCGACACCGTCCGCGGCCGGTACCAGGACGGGACGAGTGCGACGTTCCGCATCGCGGGCGTGTTCGACGACCGGCCGTCGGTCACGCCGTCCGCGCCGTCCATGATCGTCGACTGGGCCGCGTACCGGACGCACGATCCGGGGGCGCCGATCGACCGCATCGAGATCGTCGCGGGGCCGAGGCCGGGGCCGGGTTCGGAACTGGACGCGGCGCTGCGGGAGGCCCTGCGCCCGTGGCCGAACCTGGAGGTCAAGGACCGCGCCGAGATCAAGTCCGATGCCGCAGGGGAGATCGAGGCGCTCCTCCGGCTGATCACCGGGCTGCTGGTGCTGTCGGTGCTGATCGCGGCGCTCGGCATCGTCAACACGCTGGCGCTCGCGGTCGCCGAGCGCACCCGCGAGCTCGGGCTGCTGCGCGCGGTCGGCATGGACCGCCGCCTCCTGCGCCGGATGATCCGCTACGAGGCGGTCGTGATCTCGCTGTTCGGCGGGTCGCTCGGGATCGGCACCGGGACCGGGCTGGGCCTCCTCCTGCAGCGCGCCCTGTCGTCCGGCGGCGACGGCATGGCGGCCGTCGCCGTGCCGTGGGGGCTGCTCGCGGCGTGCGCGGCGGGGGCGGCGGCGATCGGCGTGCTCGCCGCCGCGTAGGCCGGGCCGCCGCGCCGCCCGGACGGACGTCCTCCGCGCCATCGCCGCGGAGTAGCGGCGCGGTCGTATTCCGTTCCCCTCAGGCGCCTGGGGCGACCCAGATCACAACCGCCCGGGAGTCACATTCGGCCGGGCCGTCCGGTCGTAAGAAGCGTAACCACCGATCACACAGGGAGGGCACGGTATGCGCTCTGGCATGCGACGCGCCACGGTTCTGGTCTCCGGCCTCGCACTGGCGGCGGGGGGCACGACCATCACCGCGACGGCGGCTTGGGCCGGCGAAGACGAGTCCATCACGACCGAACGCGGGAGGGTGGCCTGGGTCTCCTACGGAGACAAGGTCTACGTCTCCGACACCAAAAAGGACGGCATCTCCATCGTCGGGTACTACAAGGGACAGGCCGGCATCGAGCACGACCTCCGCGCCTCCGGCGTGGGCGAAACGGTGTACAAGACCTACGACCAGCGCGAAGGTTCCCCCGTGTACATCCAGATGTGCTACCGGGACGGCAACGTCATCATCAAGTGCAGCCAGTGGCAGAAGGGCACGGCATAACCGGATCGGCCACGGACGTCGGCCACGGACGTCGGCCCCGGACATCGGCCGGGGGCCGCCGCCACCGTCCCGGCGTTGATCAGCCCGGACGGACGGGCCCGAGCGCGGCGGCCTCGGCCGCCAGCTCGCGGATCCGCTCCCAGTCGCCGGAGCGGACGGCGTCGGCGGGGGTGAGCCACGTCCCGCCGACGCAGCCGACGTTCGGCAGCGCGAGGTAGTCGGCGGCGTTGCCCGGCTTCACCCCGCCGGTCGGGCAGAACCGCACCTGCGGGAGCGGGCCGTTCAGCGCCTTCAGGTACGGGATGCCCCCGGCGGGCTCGGCCGGGAAGAACTTCATCGCGGTGATCCCCGCCTCCAGCAGCGCGATGGCCTCCGACGCGGTCGCGGCGCCCGGCAGGAACGGCAGGCGTCGCCGCCATCGCCGTCTTGGAGGCGTTCGGTGCAGCCGGGGCTGACGAGGAAGCGGGCGCCCGCGGCGGGCGCGCGCTCGGCGTCGTCCGGGCGGACGACCGTCCCGCGCCGACGACCGCCGTCCGGCACCTCGGCGGCGATCCGGGTGATCGCCTCGATCGCGACCGGTGTCCGCAGCGTCACCTCGATCGCCGGGAGGCCGCCGCGGACGAGCGCGCGCGCGAGCGGCACGGCGGCGTCGGCGTCGTCCAGGACGACGACGGGGACGACGGGCGCGAGGTCGAACAGGTCTTCGGCGTTCAAGCGGACTCCAAGGGTCGTGCGGGTTCGGGGGCGGTCTGCGCGAGCCGCATGGCCGCGCCGACCAGCGCCGGGCCGGGGTGGACGATCAGTGCGGTCGGGATCGCGCGCAGGTAGCCCTCGACGGGGGGTTTCCCCTCGAAGCGGGCACGGAACGCGCTGTCCTTCAGGACATCGGTGATGCGCGGCAGGATGCCGCCGCCGAGGTAGACGCCGCCGGTCGCGCCGATCGTCAGCGCGACGTTCCCGGCGAGCGAGCCGAGCAGCTCGCAGAACATCGCGAGGGTCGCCGCGCAGCGCGGGTCTTCCTTGTTCTCGACGATCCGCGCGGCCGTGACCGGCTCCGGCGGAACGCCGTCGATGATCGCGAGGTAGCGGTGGATGCGGGCGAGGCCGTCCCCCGACAGCAGGTACTCGGCGGTCGCGGCGCCGCGCTCGGCGCGCAGCAGCCGGACGACCTCGACCTCCCGGTCGGTCCCGGCGGGCGCGTCGACCTGGCCGCCCTCCCCCGGCAGCGGCACCCAGCCGCCGCCCGGCGCGGGCACGAGCCCGCCGACGCCGAGGCCGGTGCCGGGGCGACGACCGCGAGCGGCCCGTCCGCCGCCGGGTACCGGTCGCCGACCGGGACCAGGTCGTCGGCGGCCAGCCGGGGCAGCGACATGGCGAGCCCGGCGAAGTCGTTGACGATCTCCAGGTGCGGGACGCCGAGGCGTTCGCGCACGTCGTCCGGGGTGCCGACCGGCCAGCCCGCGTTCGTCAGGTGGAACGTCCCGCCGGTGACGGGCCCCGCGACGGCCAGGCACACGGCGGACGGCCGGACGCCCGGGGCGTGCCGGGACAGGTACGCCAGCGCGGCGTCGGCGAGGTCGGCGTGCTCGCGGGTGGGCAGGGCGCGGACGTCGCGGGGCGCGCCGTCCGGGCCGTCCACGAGCGCGAACCGCGCGTTCGTCCCGCCGATGTCGCCGACCAGCCACGGGCCGGTCATCCGAACACCCCGGCGCCGCGCACGGCCTGGCCGACCGCCGCGCGGAAGGCCGCGAACAGCTCGCGTCCGGTGCCCGACCACCGGTCGGGGTCGGGCACGCCCCCCTCCGGCTCCAACGCGGCGAACTCCTCGTCGGCACCAGCACTTCGAGGAGGCCCTTGTCGGCGTCGAGCCGCACGACGTCGCCGTCGCGGACGCGCGCGAGCGGGCCGCCCGCCGCCGCCTCCGGCGTCGCGTGGATCGCCGCGGGCACCGCCCCCGACGCGCCCGACAGCCGCCCGTCGGTGACGAGCGCGACCCGGTGGCCGCGGTCCTGCAGCACGCCCAGCGGCGTGATCAGCCGGTGCAGTTCGGGCATCCCGTCGGCGCGCGGGCCCTGCAGCCGGACGACCGCGACGAGGTCCCGGTCGAGTTCCCCGGCGGCGAACGCGTCCTGCAGTTCCTCCTGCGAGCCGAACACGCGGGCGGGCGCCTCGACCGTCCGGTGCTCCGGCTTGACCGCCGACACCTTGATCACCGCGCGGCCGAGGTTGCCGCGGACGGTCCGCAGCCCGCCGTGCGTGTCGAACGGCTCCGCGACGGGACGCAGCACCGCCGCGTCGCCCGTGGCGGTGGGGCCGTCCTCCCAGACGACCCGGCCGCCGTCGAGGCGCGGGACCTTGCGGTATTCGGCGAGGGTCGCGCCGCCGACCGTCCGGGCGTCCTCGTGCAGGAGCCCGGCGTCGATCAGCTCGCCGATCAGGAACGCGGTGCCGCCCGCGGCGTGGAAGTGGTTGATGTCGGCCGTGCCGGACGGGTAGAGCTGCGTGAGCAGCGGCGTCACCTGCGACAGCTCGTCGAAGTCGTCCCAGGTCAGCTCGATGCCCGCGGCGGCGGCCATGGCGGGCAGGTGCAGGGTGTGGTTGGTGGAGCCGCCGGTGGCGAGCAGCGCGACGATCGCGTTGGCGAACGCGCGCTCGTCCAGCATCTCGCCGACCGGGGTGTACTCGTCGGCGAGGTCGGTGATCTGCAGGACGCGGCGTCCGGCGGCGGCGGTGAGGCCCTCGCGCAGGTCGGTGCCCGGCGGGACGAAGCTCGCGCCCGGCAGGTGCAGGCCCATGACCTCCATGAGCAGCTGGTTGGAGTTCGCGGTGCCGTAGAAGGTGCAGGTGCCGGGCGAGTGGTAGGACGCGGCCTCGGCGGCGAGCAGTTCGTCGCGTCCGATCTCCCCGGCCGCGTACCGCTTGCGGGTCTTCGCCTTCTCCGAGTTCGGCAGCCCCGACGCCATCGGCCCGGCCGGGACCAGGATCGCGGGCAGGTGCCCGAACGACAGCGCGCCGATCACCAGCCCGGGGACGATCTTGTCGCAGACGCCGAGCAGCAGCATGCCGTCGAACATGTCGTGCGACAGGGCCACCGCCGTCGCCATCGCCACCACGTCCCGGCTGAACAGCGACAGCTCCATGCCCGCGCGGCCCTGGGTGATGCCGTCGCACATCGCCGGGACGCCGCCCGCGAACTGCGCGGTGCCGCCCGCCCGCCGGACGGCGGCCTTGATGACGTCCGGGTAGTCCTTGAGCGGCTGGTGCGCCGACAGCATGTCGTTGTACGACGAGACGATCGCGACGTTCGGCGTGACGTCGCCGCGCAGCCACAGCTTGTCCTGGACACCGCACGCCGCGAAGCCGTGCGCGAGGTTCGCGCAGCCCATGCCGCCGCGCACCGGCCCGGCCGTCCGGGCGGCGCGGATCCGGCCCAGGTACTCCTCGCGGCGGTCGGCGCTCCGCTCCGCGATGCGCCGCGTCACCTCTGCCAGCACGGGATGCACAGCCATTCGATGCTCCAGACCAGGGGGAATGTCCGCTTCGCAAACTACCGAGACATACGCTGCCCGCACAACCCACTTTGAAAATCTGACTTACAAAAGTCTCCGCTGTTTCACCAACTGGACGTACCGAAGACGCGCATGCTTGACTGGCCGGATGCCCGTCACCCCGGCCACGACCGGCGACGTCCTCCGCCTCATCCGCGAGCAGGGCGTCGACACCCGCGCGGACCTCGCCCGCCACACCGGACTGTCGCGTCCCACCGTGGCGTCCCGCGTCGCCGACCTCATCGGCCGCGGCCTCGTGGTCGAACGCGCCGACGGGCCGTCCACCGGCGGCCGTCCCCCCGCCCGGCTGCGGTTCCACGCGGCGGGCGGCGCCGTGCTGGTCGCCAACCTCGGCCAGTCCCGCGGGCAGCTCGCCGTCTGCGACCTCGCCGGGACGGTCCTGGCCCGCGCCGACGGGCCCCCGGCCGACGTCACGCCCGACAAGACCATCCCGAACCTGCTCGACCTGTGGTGCGAGCTGCTCAAGAACACGGGCGTCCCGCTCGACCGCGTCCGCGGCGTCGGGCTCGGCGTCCCCGACGCCGTCGAGCACGTCGCGGGCCGCTGGGACGCCGTCGAGATCGGCCCGCGCGTCCGCGAGCGGTTCGGCGTCCCCGCCTACCTCGACAACGAGGTCAACGCGGCCGCGCTCGGCGAGCACCAGGCCCACCCCGGCGTGGACGACCTGCTGTTCGTGAAGATCTCCACCGGGATAGGCGCCGCGATCATCGCGGGCGGCGCCATCCGGCGCGGCGCGCTCGGCGCGGCCGGGGAGATCGGCCACGTGCCCGTCCCGTCCGACGTCGAGCGCCCGTGCCGCTGCGGCAACCTCAACTGCGTCGAGGCGATCGCCGGCGGCGCCGCGCTGCTCGCCCGCTCCAGCACGTCCGACCTGCCCGCCCTCGCGCGCTCGCCCGCGCCGGCGACCCCGCGACCGTCGCGCTGCTGCGCGACGCGGGCCGCCGCATCGGCGAGGTCGTCGCCACCGCGGTCAACCTGCTCAACCCCGCCGTGGTCGTGCTCGGCGGCGACCTCGTCGGCGCGGACGAACCGCTCATCGCGGGGCTGCGCGAGATCGTCTACCAGCGCGCCACCGGCCTGGCCACCCGCAGCCTGCGGATCGAGCCCGCCCGCCTCGGCGAGGCCGCCGGGCTCACCGGCTGCGCCGCGATGGTCCTCGGCAAGATCCTCTCCCCCGAGGCGATCGACTCGGCCCGGTAGGACCCCTCCGATACCGGTACGGGCGCGCGACGACGTCGCGCGCGTTCTCGTTTCCCCGAGATCGTCGCGAACATACTCGGACCAGGGCATTGACGATGTCGCCGAAATTGTTGACAATCTTGGCACCAGTGACGTCGACAGGAGGCGCCGAGCATGACCGACCACCCCGAACCGTCCGAACGGGCGCGTGCACTCGTGCGGGGCGCATACGACGTACACATCCACGTGGCCCCCGACGTGATGCGGCGGCGCATCGACGACCTGTCCCTCGCGCCGAAGTTCGCCGCGGCGGGACTGGGCGGCTTCGTGCTCAAGTCCCACTACCTGCCCACCGCGGAGCGCGCCGCCGTGGTGCGCGCCGCCGTCCCCGGCTTCGACGCGGTCGGCGCGATCACGCTGAACGGCTCCGTCGGCGGCATGAACCCCATCGCCGTCGAGATCGCCGGACGCGGCGGCGCCCAGGTCGTCTGGATGCCGACCGTGGACAGCGCCAACCAGCGCGAATGCACCGCGCACGACCCCGAGGGCGCCAAGCCGCCGATGTGGGCGCGCCTCCAGGAGGAACTGCGCGCCGACGGCATGGCCGCCGACCCCGTGGACGTCGTCACCGCCGACGGGACGGTCACCGAGGCGACCCGGCAGGTGCTGCGGGTGATCGCCAAGCACGACATGACGCTCGCAACCGGCCACCTCAGCCAGACCGAGATCGACACCGTCGTGAACGCGCGCCGCCCCAAGGCGTCCGCCGCATCGTCGTCACCCACCCCGAGTTCACCTCCCAGCGGGTCGGCGCCGAACGCCAGCGCGCCCTCGCGGCGAAGGGCGCCCTGATGGAGCGCTGCTTCACCACCCCTTACACCGGGAAGGTCTCCTGGGACCTCTGGATCGAAAACATCAAGGCCGTGGGCCCCGAGCACTCCGTGCTGTCGAGCGATCTCGGCCAGCCGTTCAACCCGCCCGTCGAGGACGGGCTCGCGCTGATGGCCGACCGGCTGCTCGCCGAAGGCTTCACCGAGGACGACATCGAGGTCATGGCCGTCCGCAACAGCCGCTGGCTCGCCGGTGCCGACCGAGCCGAGGAGGCTCGACAGTGACATCCGTACTCAAGACCCGGAACCTGCACAAACAGTTCGTCAAGGACGACCAGGGCATCGTCGCGCTCCGCGACTTCGACCTCGACATCGAGCAGGGCGGATTCGTCAGCGTCCTCGGCCGCAGCGGCTGCGGCAAGTCCACGATGCTGAACCTCCTCGCGGGCCTCACCACGCCCACGTCCGGCGAAGTCCTCTACCGGGACGAACCGGTCACCAAGCCGCGCATCGAGGTGGGCTACCTGACCCAGTCCGACACGCTCATGCCCTGGCGGACCGTCCGGCGCAACATCGAGATGCCGATGGAACTGCGCGGCGTCCCGTCCGGCACCCGCCGCGAGCGCGCCGACGAGCTGATCGAGCGGGTCGGCCTCGGCGGCTTCGACCGGCACTACCCCCGCGAACTGTCCGGCGGCATGCGCCGCCGGGTCAGCCTCGCCCGCATGCTCGCCTGCGACCCCGAGACCCTGCTGATGGACGAGCCGTTCGGCGCCCTCGACGCCCAACTCCGCCACGACCTGCAGAAAGAACTCCTCCGCCTGTGGCAGGGCAGCGGCCAGACCGTCGTGTTCGTGACCCACGACATCGAAGAGGTCCCTCTTGCTCGGCGACCGCGTCGTCGTCCTCGGCCGCCTCGGCCGCGTCGTCCTCGACGAGACCGTCGACCTGCCCCGCCCCCGCGACCCCGACGAGTCCCGCGTCGACCCCCGGTTCGTCGCCCTCCACCGCAAAATGACCGACGCACTCCGCGAGGGGGCACGATGAGCGCCGACACCATCAAGGGATCCGCGCCCGAGACCGTCCCGGTCCAGCGGAGCTTCTGGGCGAAGAACGGCACGACGGTCCTGGTGTGGACCGCCCGCATCGTCCTCGTCGCCGCACTGCTGCTCGTCTGGCAGTGGGCCGCCGACCGCTGGTTCGACGTCATCTTCACCAGCCGCCCGTCCGAGATCTGGAACCGCCTCGTGCAATGGCACCAGGACGACATCCTGTGGTCGAACACCTGGGTCACCGTCCAGGAGATCCTCTACGGGTTCGCGCTCGGCGCCGCGGCGGGCGTCGTCCTCGGCTTCCTGCTGGCGTCGGCGACGCTCGTCTACCGGGTGCTCGACCCGTTCATCATGGCCCTCTACTCGATCCCGAAGGTCGCGCTCGCCCCCCTGTTCATCGTGTGGTTCGGCATCGGCATGAACATGAAGGTGCTGCTCGCCGCCGCCACGGTGTTCTTCCTCGTGTTCCTCAACACCGTCGCGGGCGTCCGCCAGGTCGACCAGGGGCTGATCGACGCCGTCCGGCTGATGGGCGGCGGACGGTGGCAGATCACCTTCAAGGTCGTCCTGCCCGGCTCGATGACGGGCGTGCTCACCGGCCTCAAGGTCGCGATCCCGTACGCGCTGATCGGCGCGGTGATCGGCGAGCTCGTCGCGTCCAACCGCGGCCTCGGCTACCTGATCAACGACGCGGCCGCCCAGTTCGACACCGCCGGGGTGTTCGCCACCCTCGTCGTGCTGAGCGTCATCGCGGCCGTGCTGAACCTCCTCGTCGGCCTCCTCGACCGCAGGCTCAGCCGCTGGAAGCCGGTGGAAGCACGATGAAACGCCTGCTCGCAGCGCTGCTCGTCCTGGTCCTGACCGCCGCGGGATGCGCGAGCCGCACCTCCACCACCCCGCCGGGCGTGCTGAACGTCGGCCAGATCAGCAACTCGATCGCGTTCTTCCCGCTGTTCATCGCCGAGAAGAAGGGCTACTTCGCGCAGGAGGGCGTGAAGCTCGGCGACCGTCCCCGCCTCGGCACCGGCGCGAAGGTCGCCGCCGCCCTCAAGTCCGGCAGCATCGACGTCGGCGCGGGCGTCCTCACCGACGCCCTCAACCTCGCCCGCATCGACGACGGCACCCAGCTCGTCGCCAACCTCGTCGACAAGTACTACGTCGACATCATCGTGTCGGAGAACTGGAACGGCCCGCCGGTCTCGGCCCCGCTCGACCAGCGGATCCGCGCGCTGAAGGGCAAGAAGATCGGCATCACCGGCCCCGGCAGCGGCACCGAAGCCCTCGTCACCTACCTGTTCGAGCGCGTCGGGATGCGCTCCGACACCGACGTCGAACTCGTCAACCTCGGCGCCAAGGCCACCTCCGCCATCGGCGCCCTGAAGGCCGGACGCGTCGACGCCCTCTCCTTCTTCCAGCCGATCGCCCAGCAGGCCGAAGCGGCCGGCGCCGGGAACCTCTACATCTCCCCCTCCAGGGGCGACATTCCCGGCTTCGAGAAGACCGCGCACGGCGTCGTCTTCACCACGCAGAAGCTGATGGACAAGAAGAGCAAGGAGATCGCCGCGTTCCAGCGCGCCATCGCCCGCGCCGAAGCCGACATCCGCGAACGCCCCGAAGAGATCCCCGCTCTCCTCGCCGAATACAACAAGGCCACCGACCCCCAGGCCCGCGAGGCGCTCGTCCCGATCCTCCGCGAGGAGTCCCCGACCAGATCGGCTTCACGCGAGAAGCGATCGACACCGCCCTGGAGTTCCACCGCACGACCGGCCTCGTCGAACGCCTCCCGAAATACGAAGAGATCGTCCCCCCGAACCTCCGAGTCTCCGGAAACGACTGACCCCGCGCCCCGGCCGATCCCACCGATCGGCCGGGGCGACAATCGTCGACGCACCGGCCCCCGCCGCACTAGCCTGATCACGAACTGCCATCGTGCGGTCGAGGGGGCCGACACGTGAATTCGTTCTTCCCCGTGGTGCCGTCCGGTTCCGGAACGCCCGAACACCGGCGCGACGGCGAGATCACCGGACGCGACGCGCCCGCGACGCACCGTCCGGGCGAACTGTCGCTCGGCGGCGAGGGCACACGCGAGGAGAACTGGCGGACGATCGGCGCGCGAACCGTCCGACGCCTCACCGAACTCTCCGGCACCCCCATCGACTGGTTCGCCAACCTCGATACGTCCAGCGGAGACGGCCGCAGCTACGCGGTCACCCTCGGGGAGTCGGGGCTGTCGTTCGCCGAACCCCGGGTGAACGCCGAACACCGCCCGGTGTACGCGATCTCGTCGTTCCAGTTCGCCCCCGGCTCGCTGCGGCACGTCCCGGTGAACCACCGCCCGGCGCCGCGTGCGGCCGGACCGTCCGCGCCCGGCGCTCCCCCGCCCGACCTCGGCCTGTCCCGCCGGGCCCGCGAAGTGCTCGGCAACCTGCCCGCGCAGGCGCAGGAACTCCTGCAGGCGCCCTTCCTCCAAGGCCAGAAGATCCTCCGCAACCAGTGGTACTACGAGGGCTGGGAACAGCATCTACCCTGCTTCGTCTTCGTACTCGCCGGAGCGAAGGACGTCACCGCCGCCACCGGCTCCATGGTCGTCCCCGCGGGCCACTCCGCCGCCACCGCCCACTGGACGCTCACCTGCTACCGGGCCTCGGTCGCACGCAGGATCGGCCGCTGACCGTGTCCACCCTGTTCGGCGAGCTGGCGGGCAACGACGCCTACGAACTCCTGGACGTCCCCCCGGACGCCTCGGCGGACGAGATCCAGCGCGCCTGGCGTGAACAGGCGAGCGCGCACCACCCCGACCGCGTCACCGACCCCGCGGCCAAGGCCGCCGCCGAAGACCGCCTACGTCTGATCAACGCCGCACGCGACGTCCTCACCACCCGCCGCACCGCCTACGACGCCGCCCGCACCGAACCCGGGACACCGGACGCCGAGGAGATCATCGACGACGACCCCTGGGCCACCGCCGCCCCGGACGACCCGTGGGAAGGCGCGTCCCCCGGACGACGGCCGCCGCCCCCGCCTCGATACAGGGGGCCGCAGTACCGGGCCCGCAACGGCCCGGGTACTCGCTTCGCCATCGGCTGCGGGATCTTCTTCGCCATATGCTGGGTGCTCTTCCTGGGCACCGTCGTGGTGATCGCATTCCAGCCGGACGGCCCGAAGCCCGAGGCGTCCGTGCCCGACGACCTCACCGGAACGTGGGCGGGCACCGTGAAGCAAGTCGCGGGCGACCGGAGCTCCTGGGACGTGGAAATGACCCTTGAAGAAGGCCTGAACCTCGGCGAAGTGCGCTACCTGGAAGGTAAGTGCACAGGCACCGCCGTCCCGGTCGCCGACAACGGGAAGACCCTCACGGTCGAGACGGACTTCCCGGACGACAAGTCCGAATGCGACGTCGGCGCTTGCACCTCACGCCACGCAAGGACGGCGAAGCCGACATCGTCTATTACGCGGCGAACGGAGAGAAAGCCGCGACGGGTACCCTCCGCCGCCGTTGACCGGGCCGATGCCCCGGCGGCCACCCGTCACGGGTCCGGTGCTTGACGCCCTCAAGGAGCGCGTCTCCCCGGCCGGGCGTCTTGCACTCGCCGACGAGCGGATCCCGTTCACGAACAGGACCTCGTCCGGCACGATGCGCTTGCCCCTACGTCCCGGGCACGTCCACCCGGAACTGGGAGACGACGTGAAGTCGTTGCGGTCCCAGTGCCGCCAGTCGATCAAGCGGACGCGCTGGACCCGGCCGCCGTCCCACCCGGAAAGCCCCTCGACGGCCACGCCGTCCAGCAGCGGGGCGGACGCCTTCTGGGTGGCCTCCATCAGCCCGGGACGCCGCCAGCCGAGTCGAGCCACGATCCGCCGCCCGGCCGAACGTTGATCTCCCGCAGCGCCGTCCAAAGCCGGTCGACGAGCAGCACCTCAACGCATATCCCACGACCGGACGCCCCGGGCCCGCTCGGCACGGACGTCCCCGGCGGCGCCCCGACCAGGTGACCCCAGCCCATGTCCTCAAGCTGCCGGATCAGCGGCGCTTCCACCTGCGAATACTCGGGACCAGCCACGAACTACCCCGCTCACCTCGCCGTCGCTCCGGCCCCGTCCTCCCCGGATGGATCAAGGCTCGCCACTGGAATTCTCAGGAACCCGGACATCCGCCGGACTCAGTCGTCGAGTTCCCCACGCCGGATACGCGCCAGAAGCCCGCCGAAATCATCGCGACTGAACCCGAGCCGAGGCCCTTCCGGATCTTTCGAGTCCCGCACACCGACGTTCCCCTCTAGATTGGCCAGCTCAACACACGCGTCATCGTTGCCGCCGCCACTGTGAGAGCTCTTGCGCCACCGGATCACTCGTAGCTCCTCATTGTCTGCTCGATCAGTTCCCTCGAAGCATCCCTGGAAAGGGCAATTGCCCCGATCTGATCGAACCATAGCGCGAGGGTGCCAACCTCGTCACCAGCCTCGATCAAGCGTCCTCCGATCTGCGCGCCCGCATAGGCCAACTCCCGAGACTTGATCTTGAAGATCTGGAACGGGCCATCATGCCCCGGGTGCCATCCCACCTCGGTGGCCACGACCCGGACCATGGTGCGCGGGCTCTCCCCCATCTTGAGTAGATGCGCAAGCTGATCGCGCATAACCGATTTACCGCCGATCGGGCTTTCTAGAACCACCTGATCTAGCAAGATCCAGAGGTACGGAGGCTCCTTTCCCTCCAAGACCCCTTGACGTCCCATCCGCACCTTGGTCTCCATCGCGACCTCATGCGTTCGGCCAGCGGCTTGCAGCAACGCTTGCGCGTACTCTTCCGTCTGCGCCAGGAGGGGAATCGACTTCCCATGATAGACCTTGATTATATCCGCGGACTTCTCGTACTGGATGAACTGCTTGAACCAGTCCGGATCGTGACCAGTGCGGGCGTAGTACAGCAGTCTCCGGAAGTGTCCGCCTGTATCCCACGCCTCATCGAGTATGGCCATGCACTGCTCACTGGGGCGCAGCCGCCCCGCTTCCCAGTTGGAGACAGTTCCACGCGCAACGTGCACGATTTGAGCAGTTTGCGCGAGCGAGAGCCCTCGACGAGTCCGGTAGAACCACAGGTCGAAGGCCAACCAGGCCCAGAGCGAAGAGTTCGGGTCGATCGTTTCGCGGACGCTCATCAGGACCTCCGTGTATCCAACGGATTCCAATCCATCACACGCTAACTCTTCCGAGCCGATCCTGTGAAGCAGATTACCGAGAAACAGGACGGCAACAATGAATAATCAAGAACAAATACGCCAACTGCCCGAATCGGACGAAATCCGAATGAACCTCCTCGGAGTGAACTCCTCCGTCGTGTTCGCCCGTGAACTCGTCCGGTACGCGCTCACCAAGTGGGGCTACAGTCGCCCTCTGATCGACGAATCGATTCTCGTCATGAGTGAAATCACCACAAACGCCGCCAATGCGGCCCCCGGCCACACCCTCCGCATACGCGTCGCCGTGCACAACGGCGCCCCGCTCCTGGAGTGCTGGGACCCGGCTCCCGAAGTGCCCCTGGCCACCGCTCTCGACCTGGACGCCTTGAGCGGACGCGGCATGGCGATCGTCGCGGCCTACGCCAAGGACACCGGCGTCCGTCCGTCGGCTACCGGAGTCGGAAAGATCGTCTGGGCACTCATGCCCACGTGACCGACCAAACGATCAAGCCTTACACCAGAAGAGTCGCGGCAACCTTCAACGTGCGAGACGAGCAGCACTCACAGCGATAGCGGCCGCCCCGCCCTTTGCCGCACCACCGCCTCCGCACGCCAGACGCCTTACCTGACGGCAAGGAAACCGTCACCCGGCGCCAACCCAACACATCGGACCAATATCGCCCAGCACCACCAGCACCACCTCCCAACTCCACACATGGCGCCCACCTTGAGTCACGTGGCCCCATCCCAGCCCTCTTGTCGCTTTTGAGCACTTCTGCGAGAGTCTCAATAAGGGTGACGATAGGAAGTGGGTTCAGCATGACCAGACCGTGGGACGCCGACCATGACGCAGAGTTTCAGCGCAGACTGGGCAAGACGGCCGCAGAGGTGGGCGCCAGCCGAACCACTCAGGACTGCCCGGAGATCTGGGAGCTGGACAACGGCGATATCGCCGTGATCGGCCGCGAGGCGACCGACGCATATGCCGGCCGCCTCCCGAAGGGAGTAAGCATCGGACAGGACGAGCGCCTCGTCATCATCCCGGGTCGCATGCTCTCGGCCGCCAAACCAGACATCCGAGACGCCTGAGCCTCCCACCATCGAGAATCAGCGGTTCGACGCCCAAGGTGTCGCCTGTCCCGGCAGACGGACACGCCACCGCAGGGAGTGTCCTGAGCTTCACCAGCGACCACACTCGCTGAAAACCGCGTGATGCGACCGGTTCATGTTTGCGGCGGATGGCCCGGCATCCCGCGCATGGGCGATCCGCCGCAATCCGGACCATCACGCGAAACAACAAGCCGGTCACGTCGTCATCAGCCGCTTTACCAGCGAGCAAAACACCTTATGGCTCCGAGGAAGAAGAAGATCCGTATCGCATCGCCTTGAATACGAGCCGGCGCCCCACCAGCGAGCTTAGGCTCGCGCCATGTCCTCCGACCACCCGGGAAGCCGCGCGAGATCCACGTTCGTCCTCGTTCTCTCCATCCTCCTCACCGCCGCCCTCGTAGCCCTATTCACGATCGCTCTGCGGAACTTATTTCACGAGGAGTCGAACTGGATCGGCCTCACAACACTTGCGGGTGCCGCTCTCGGCACCGCCCCGGGAATCATTGCTCTACTCAACTTCCAAGCACGAGCCACAAAGGTCGAACGCGAAGAGGCACGGCGCATCGCGATAGCCGAACTCCTCAAGATGGCGATGGACGACCCCGACCTCGATGAGGCGTGGGGACCGGTACCGGCCAGGGAGGACCGCAAGACCCGGCGTCAACTCATGTACATCAACATGATCGTCTCCGAATGGCAGATGTCCTTCGAGACCAAAGCCCTCCCCGAGTCCCGCCTGCGCGCCATCTCCCGCGAGATGTTCAGCGGCCGTCCCGGACGCACCTACTGGCAGGACGCGCGCCAGGTCCGCATCGACACCTCGGAGACCAAGCAGGCCCGCCGCTTCCACCAAATCCTGGACGAGGAATACAACCAGACCACCGCTCCCCCGCCCGACAACCCAGGCTCACGCCGCTGAGAAGCCACCGGCACGGGAATCTACGCCACAGCCAAGCTTCGATACCGGTCAAATTGACGATCGGCTCCCGTAGCCCCACTGCCGCATTGCGTCGGCCAACTCACCCGCGAAATCAAAATCTGGGGGCATGACCGTGAAGTCCTGGCGGAGCCTGCAGAAGCCCCTCTTGGGACGTAAGACCGACGCCGCGGGCGCCGCCGGGCACAGACCGCTGCCGCATAATGAGGCCGTGGATTTCGAGGTGCATCGTGGCGAGTTGGTGGCGTTCTGTTATCGGATGATGGGCTCGGTGCACGAGGCCGAGGATCTGGTTCAGGAGACGTTGCTGCGCGCCTGGAAGGCCCGTGACCGGTACGATCCAGCGCGCGCGTCGGTGCGGACCTGGCTGTACCGGATCGCGACCAATGCGTGCCTGACCGCGTTGGAGGGACGCGGGCGGCGTCCGCTGCCGTCCGGGCTGGGAGCGCCGAGCGACGATCCCGAGGCGCCGCTGGCTCCGGCGCTCGACGTGCCCTGGCTGGAGCCCTTCCCCGACGCGCGGTTCGATGTGGAGGTCAGGGCGGATCTGCGGCTCGCGTGGGTGGCGGCGGTGCAGGTCCTTCCGGCGCGGCAGCGGGCGGTCCTGGTGCTGCGCGAGGTGCTGGCGTTCACCGCGGCCGAGGTCGCCGAACAGCTGGGGACCACGGTCCCGGCGGTCAACAGCGCGCTGCAGCGCGCCCGGGCCGCCCTCGCGGACGCGGGCGACGCGGGTGCGGTCACCGAGCCGGACGATCCCGAGGTGCGGGCGGTGGTCCGGCAGTACATGCGGGCGTTCGAGGCGGCGGACGTACCCGCGCTGGTGCGGCTGCTGGTCGACGACGCGGTGCTGGAGATGCCGCCGGTGCCGTTGTGGTACCGGGGCGGCCGGGACTACGGCCTGTTCATGGAGCGGGTGTTCCGGATGCACGGCACGGGTTGGGGCGTGCGGGAGCTCACCGCGAACGGGCAGCCCGCGCTCGCCGCGTACGCGCCGGTGCCCGGCGGCGGGCGCCGTCTGCACACCGTGCAGGTGTTCACCGTCGCCGACGGCCTGATCGCGCGCAACGTCGTGTTCGCCGATCCGCGCGTCTTCGACGCCTTCGGTCTGCCGGACGAGTTCCGCCGGGAGCGATGAGTCCGGGCGGTGCGGCCGGTACATACCGGTGAACACCGAACCGAAGGGATTTCATCGTGAGCGTCATCGTGATCGAGTTCATCACCCTGGACGGGATCGTGTCCGACCCGGACGGGTCCGAGGGCACGCCGACGGGCGGCTGGGCGTTCCGGCACGGTCCGGAGGCGGTCGCCGGGGACAAGTTCCGGCTCGGCCGCACGCTGGACGAGGGGGTGCTGCTGCTCGGGCGCGCCACTTGGCGGTTGTTCTCGCGGCTCTGGCCGGGCCAGGACGACCCGTTCGCCGCGCGAATGAACGCCGTCCCGAAGCTGGTGGCCTCCCGCACCCTGAGCCGCGACGACACCTCGGCGTGGTCGAACTCCCGGCTCCTCGACGGGGATCTGATCGATGCCGTCGAAGCCGAACGGCGGGACGTGGTCATCGCCGGGAGCCTGAGCGTCGTGGACCGGCTGATGGCCGCGGACATGGTCGACGAGTACCGGTTGCTGACGTTCCCTACCGTTCTCGGCACCGGCCGGCGGCTCTTCCCGACCGACGGCCCCCACAGGGAGCTGGAGTGCCTGGCCGCCGAGCAGGCCGGTGCCGCCGTGCTCGGCCGCTACCGGAGGGCCGCCCGATGACCGATCGCCGTCATCGAATTTGACGCCGCTACCGCCTTCCGCAGCTCGCAGATGATTTTTCCAAGGAGGGGAAAGCGCGATCATTTCTAGCTCGTCGGAAAGATCTACCTTTTGCCGCTTGATCAGATGCTTCCGTTGTCGGGTGGTATGGGTATTTCTTTTACAGACGACGATGAAGGCGGTGGCGCTCCATTGGCGGAAAAGCGTGATGCGATCTTGTGGGGGGCGGCGGGCGACGATCTCAAGGGGTCGGGGTATTCGCGGCTGGACGATCGGTACGGGCCTCTGACGATCCGGCGCGTGTACCAGCGTCCGGACGACGGGATACCGAAATCGTGGGCGCGGTCGAACGCCGCGTCCGATGTGGGGAAGCGCGCGAGCTGCTGGTCGGGGAAGCCGGACATGGGCGACGTCGCGTCCGGGGCGCTGGACGAACGGATCGTCGGGTTCCTCCGCAGCATCCCGAAGCGCCATGTCGCGTTCGTCACGATCTGGCACGAGCCGGACGCGAAGCTGAAGAACGGGACGTTCTCGCTGTCCACCTACCGGAAGGGGTTCCGGCGGTTCTGCGGTCTGGTCAAGCAGGTGCAGGACGACGGGTGGCCGCGTCTGTACACGGTGCAGATCGTCACGACGTGGGCGGGGACGAATCCGTCGAAGGGGCGCACGTACGAGGACATGTGGCCCGGGGACGGCTTGGTCGACTGCTACGGCGCCGACGGCTATTCGCACGTCGGGTCGAAGGGATCGCTCTGGGGTCCGGCGGTGGAATTCGCTCGGGCACGCGGCATTCCGTGGTGCGTGCCCGAGATCGGCTATGGCAATAAGGGATCGCGGGACGTCTCGTGGATGAACGATCAGATCGCGTACATGACTTCGACGGCCGCGGGCGGGAAGCACACGCGGTGCGCCTTCGCGTGCTGGTTCGACACCGCAGGGCCGATCTCCCGCCCGACGCCCGGCGATAATGGCGCGTGGATCGCGGCGGCGAAAAAGGCTTCGCGGAAGTACTTCTTCGAGCCGGGCGAGTTCATGCTCTAATGCAGGGTCTCGTCCGGGGCGGTGAAGGTCGCGTCGGTGAAGCGGACGGTCAGGCCCGCGCGTTCGGGCGCGCAGCAGTAGAGGCCTGCGCGGGCCTCCACTCCCACGGGGAACGGGGCGAGGCGGATCATTCGCCATGGTTCGTCGCCGGGACGGGCGCGGACGGTGACGGCGTCGCCGGTGCGGCTCGCGCGGATCGTCACCTCGCGTCCCGTCCAGTCGACGGGCGCCGACGACCAGTCGGACGTCCCGTGCGTGACGACCGCTCCGAGTTGGAGGGCTCCGTCGCAGTACTCCAGCCCGGCCTTGATCCACGTCGCCGCGTCCAACCGGACGAGCAGTCCGGCCTGGTCGAACTGGTGGTCGTAGTCCGCGACGAACGACACCTCGATCGCGGCGTCGGCGGCGAACGGGGCGAGGAGCGCGTGCCCGCCGTCCCGGTCGTAGCCGTAGGAGGTCGTCCGCCAGAAGTCGCTGCCCCGGACGGCGGTGACGAGCAGGTCGTGCCCGTCCTCGACGACTCCGGCGGGCGCGTTCAGCCATTCGCCTTCGATCATGCCGCCAACATACGGGCGGTCAGGCCATCGCCTCGACCTCTTCGCGGGTGAGGACGGGGTCGGGCGCGGTGGGGGCGGTGGACGCGACGGGGGTGGTGGTGCCCTTCGCGACGCGGGCCTTCGCCTCGCGGAACTCGCGGATGGGGCCGGTGGCCTCGTACAGGCCGTTGATCGCGGTCCAGAGGGCGGCGCGGCGGGCGCGCAGGGCGAGGGGGTTCGGCGGCTTGTAGAGGGCGAGTTTCTGCGCCCATTCGGGGAGCATGTCGCGGGCGGCCCAGTCCATGAAGGCGCTGCCGGGCTCCCACGGCTTGGCTTCGCTGTCGCGGAGGTTGGGGCCGGTGCCGAACGCCTTGATCGGGGTCACGGCCAGGCGGGGCAGGTAGGACTCCAGGCATTCGGCGGTCTCGGCCTTGGTCGTCGGCAGGTCGGTGCCGCCGAGGGACTCGCCGACGCGGACGAACTCGCGGTAGTAGCGGTCGATGTCGCGCAGTGGGCGCCGGTGGTAGCGCTCGTGGGCGGTCGCGAGGCCCCAGACGACCGTGGCGTAGTTCCACCGGAGCCAGTCGGGGTCGTCGGCGTCGTAGGCGAGCCCGTCGGGGCGGGTGCCCTTGATGGTGTGGTGCATGGCGCGGACGGTGCGGGCGAGCCGTTCGGCGGTCTCGGTGGAGCCGTAGGCGGTTCCGATGAAGAACGAGACGGAGTGGCCGAGCCGGACGGTCGCGCCGTGGACGTCGACGTTCCCGGTGGGGATGCCGTTCTTGTCCCGTTCGGGGATGCGGGAGTGGTCGTAGGCCATCCAGCTGATGCTGGGGTCGAGCCCCTCGATGTAGGCGGCGCCGACGAGGCCGAGGATCAGCGTGGGCAGGTGCGAGTGCACGTACCAGACGGCGCTGCCGGGGCCGAACCAGCCGGGGTCGCCCTCGGGGCCGGCGAAGTCGAGGCCCTTGAAGAACTTCGCGCGGATGTCGGCATCGAACCCCTGCTCGAACTTGGTCGCGATGATGTTGCTCTTCGACGGCATCGCAGGCTCCTAATCTGGATACGACTGTAGCCAGAATAAGTGTCTGGTTACGTCCGTGTCCAGACTTGGTACTGTGACCCGCATGACGACCCGGTGGGCGGGCGTCCCCGCGTCCCGGCGCCGGGACGAGCGCCGCGAGATGCTCGTGCGCGCCGCGTTCGGCCTGTTCGGCGCGGGGGGCGAGGCGGTCCTGACCGTCCGCGCGGTGTGCCGGGAGGCCGAGCTCCACACGCGGTACTTCTACGAGAACTTCACCGACACCGGCGAGCTGCTCGCGGCCGTCTACGACCGGCAGGCGGAGGCGCTCGGCGAGGTGCTCGCGAGCGCACTGGAGGAGGCCGGGCAGGATCCGGAGGCCCGCACGCGCGCGGGCGTCCGGGACGTGCTGCGGTTCATCAGCGACGACACCGCGACCGCGGCCGCGTCCTGTTCGCCGAGGCGCCCGGCAACGAGCCGATGGCCGCGCGGCGCCGGGCGGCCGAGACGGCGCTGCTGGACGGGCTCGTGGCGATGGGCCCGCGCGACGACCCGACGGTCGTGATCGCCGCGACCATGTTCACCGGCGCGATGATCGAGCTGGCCCGGCAGTGGGCGGACGGACGGCTCGGCGACGACCTCGGCGCGGTCGTCGACACCGCCGTCGAACTGTCGACCGCCCTGCACGCCAAGGCCGTCGAGCGCCTCGGCCGGTGACCGTCAGGCGGCCCTGGCCGCGGCCGGGGACGTGACGTCGCGGGCGAAGCGGCCGATCTCGTCGATCGCGGGCAGTCCCTCGCGGGAGAGGTCGGCGAAGACCTGGAAGACGTGCAACTGCCCCTCCCAGATCTGCAGGGTGCAGGGCACGTCGGCGGCGCCGAGGCGTTCGGCCATCAACTCCGCGTCGGAGCACAGCACTTCGATGCCGCCGACCTGGATCAGGACGGGCGGCAGTTCGCGCAGGTCGGCGTGCAGGGGGGACAGCCGGGGGTCGGTCGGCTCGACGCCCGGGAAGACGGTCCGCACCAGGTCGCCGAGGCGGCGGGCCGGGATGAACGGGTCGAGCGGCTCGTTGGCGTGCGCGACGCGCGCGTCGAGGTCCAGGTCGATGAAGGGCGACAGCGCGGCGATCCCGGCGGGGCGGGGCAGCCCGTCGCGGACGGCGTCCAGGACGGTCGTCAACGCGAGGTAGCCGCCCGCCGAGTCGCCCGCGACCACGATGTTCCCGGGGTCGACGCCGCGGCCGAGCAGCCACCGGTAGGCGTCGACGCAGTCGCCGATGGACGTCGCGATGGGGACCTTCGGCGGCATGCGGTAGGCGACCGAGAGGACCGGCATCCCGGCGGCGCGGGAGATCCGCGCGATCAACCGGCGGTGGGTGCGCAGGCCGCACGCGACGAACCCGCCGCCGTGGAAGTAGAGGATCACCCGGCGGGGGTCGGCGGCGACTCCGCGCCCCACGACCCACTCGGCGGCGCAACCGAGACCGTTGACCGCGGCGGTCCGCGTGCCGCGCGGCGCGAGCAGGAGGGCGCCCGCGAGCTCGATCAGCCCGGCGAAGCGGAGGGTGAGCGGCGTCCACGGCAGCCGCGCGACGAACGGCCGCACGAACCGGCGCATCAGCGCGGCGAGCAGCCGCGCGCCCCGCCCGCATCCCGCGCGCTCTTCCACCACCGCTGCGACCGTCATCCCTGCCTCCCGTCGGGTGCCCGGCGGGAGATTACCCTAGTAAGCGCTTGGTTACAAGAGGTCAGCGGGCGGGGATCGCCAGGAGGTCCAGGTGCCGGACCTCCAGGGCGAGGTCGCCGGTGGCGCAGTCGGCGAGGCGGCGGCGCAGGTAGGCGGGCGCGTCGGCGGCGAGGGCCGGACGGTGCTCGACCGCGGCGGCGACCTGGCCGCGCAGCCGCTCCGCCGTCAGGACGGAACGGGCCGGGCCGAGCCGCCACGGGCTGGGCCGGGTGCGGACGGTCGCGCCGCGCCGGGCGAACGCGTCCGCGGCGGCGAACGCGAGCGTCGGTGCCGAGCCGGCCCGTCGCGGCGGCGGTGGGCGTCGGCCGCGGCGGCGAACTCGATGTCGAGCGGGTCCGCCGGATCCAGCCGGACCCGTCCGATCGGGGCGAGGGTGAGCAGCACCGGACGGCACGCCGTCGCGGCGAGCGCGTCGATCTCGGCGGCGTCGAGGCGGTGCAGCACGTGGCAGGCCGCGAGGACGGACGCGCCGAGGACATCGGCGGCGCGCAGGTCGGCGAGGTCGCCCGCGCGGGTCTCGACGGTGGCGGCGGTGCCGTCGGCGGAGGTGTAGGTCCGCCCGGCGCGCGGGCGAGGCGGGCCGGATCGGAGTCCTGCAGGATCCAGTGCTGCGGGCCGCGCAGGCGTCCGGCGAGCCACCGGGCGAGGGCGCCGTCGCCGCAGCGGGCGTTCCAGACGGTGACCGGACGGTCCGCGGGCAGTTCGGCGCGCAGGACGTCGAGCAGCGAGCCCGCGCGGGCGGCGGCGTCGGCGGGCTCGCGCAGTTCCGCCCAGGACGGGTCGGCCGGGCTGGCCACGGTCATGACGGCTCCCTTCGCGGACGGCTCCCCCGTGCCGTCCGCGGAGAAAGATCCCCTGGTCATCGGTGTCGCAACCCCACCGGAAGGTTCAGTCGTGGTATAGGTCGCCCAGCCGGGTCCGGACGACGAGGTCGTGCAGCGCCCGTCCCGCGCTCGGCCGCTCGGGGAGCGCGCTGCGGTCGCGTTCGTCTTCGAGCAGGGCCGTGAGCGCGGCAACGTCGGCCTGCAGGGTCGGACGGTCCGGGGCACCGGACGGGACGCCCGAGTGTTCGGCCTCGCGCTTGGCGGCGATGAGGTCGGGGACGTACGGCGGCGCGTCGTCGAGCAGCGCCGTCAGGTCGGTCACGAGCTCGCCCGTCCGCATGAGGTGCACGCCCGTCAGGAGGGTGCGGAACACGTAGAGCAGCGGCTTGAGCTCGTCGCGGTTCTCGAACATGCGCCACTGGCCGCGCGCGAAGCCGAGGTAGTGGCCGGCGTGCCGGGAGGTGAGCAGGCCCGGCATCAGGTCGCGCAGCTCGGCGTGCAGCGGCGAGGACTCCACGACGATGGACGAGCCGAGCTGCTCGACGGCGTGCCCGTTCGGCTTCAGCAGCATGTCGCAGAACTTGCCGAGGTCGTAGGTGACGATGTCGGCCTCGACGCCGCCGTGCTCCCACACGGCGGTGCACTGGTGGCGTCCGGTGAACAGGCCGATGACCTGGTCGAGGGGCAGCAGGTGGACGCCGCGCAGGTCGATGTCGGAGTCGCGGGACTCGAAGCCGTAGATGTGCGACCCGCTGACCGTCAGGAACGCCCGCGGGTAGGGGTGCTCGGCGGTGAAGCGGTCGAGCAGGCCATCGGGGAGTTTCACCAATCCAGGCTCCTTCGGCGGACGGAGATCAGGAAGTCCTCGACGCGGTCGCGGTCGGGGAGCTCGGGCAGCGGGCTCGCGTCGAGCGCCCCCTGCATCTGCGCGGTGAGGCCGGTGCGCCAGGCGTCCACCTCGTCCGGGGGCAGCTCGCCGCGCTTGACGGCGAGGAACCGGTCGCGCAGGTCGCCGACGTCGACGAGCGGCTCGCCGGTGCGGACGAGGCGCAGGCCGCTGTGCAGGAGGCGGAGCATGTGCATCACGTGCTTCCAGTTCGGTTCGCCGTCCTTGCGCAAGTCGCCTTGCATCTTGCGGAACTGGCTGTCGGCGTAGCGGAGGAACGTGCGGTGCGCCTGCCGGGACAGAAAGGCCGTGCGGATCGCCAGGAGCTCCTCGCCGATCGGGGTGACGCGCTCGACGAGCGGCGACCACAGGCACTCCAGGACGGTCGGGTTCGCGGCGAGCGCCAGCTCGCAGAGCCGTTCGAGCTCCCACGAGAACTGCTCGGGCAGCGGGCCGTCCAGGTGGGTGGGCGGCTTGTCGAAACGCCAGTACAGCGGGGCCGGGGCGACGAAGACGCCGCGCCGGTCGACGTCGCTGTCGGCGGTCGCGAGGCCGTACGCGCGCGAACCCGTCACGACGGACAGGATCGTGTGGTCGCGGACGAGCCGCAGGTCGGTGCTCACCGGATCGCTCACGGAACGAAGCCTGACGCAACGGGCGTCCCGCGTCGACCCGGTTTCGCGGCCGTTGCAGGACCTCCTGCAAGTTGGTTACAGCTCGGATACGAGCTTGCTGAAACTTTCTGCAAGCTATTTACCTCCTTGCAAACCGTTGCTAATGTCCCCGATCAACCACCACCCCCATCCACGGAACGGCGGGACGGCGGCCGGCACGGCCCGTCTCGCGAATGGAGGACCCCATGCGGCGCATCCCCCGGATCGGCGGCGCGGTCGTCGGCGCCGTCCTCGCCCTCTCGCTGGCCGGCTGCGGCGGCGACGACGGCGACGGATCGTCCGGCACGTCGGCGGACGACCTGCAGGGCCGCGGCCCGATCACGTTCGTCACGGGCAAGGACCGGTCCGGCAACCTGCAGAAGCAGGTGGACGGCTGGAACTCCGAGCACCCGGACGAGAAGGTGCGGATCATCGAGCTGCCCGACGAGCCGAACGAGCAGCGGCAGCAGATGATCCAGAACGCGACGACCAAGTCGGACGCGTACACGGTGCTCAACCTCGACGTCGTCTGGACGGCGGAGTTCGCGGCCAACCGGTGGCTGACCGAGCTGCCCGAGGAAAAGATCGACCTGTCGAAGATGCTGCCCGCGACGATCAAGACGGGCCGGTACCGCGACCGGCTGTACGCGGTGCCGTCCACGTCCGACGCCGGGATGCTCTACTACCGCAAGGACCTGCTGGAGAAGGCGGGGATCTCCGAGCCGCCGAAGACCTACCAGCAGATGTGGGACGCCTGCGAGAAGGTCAAGGACCTGGACGAGGCGAAGGACATCGACTGCTTCTTCACCGAGGTCAACAAGAGCGAGAGCATGACGATCTCGATGGTCGAGGCCATCGGAAGCGCGGGCGGCTCGATCATCGGCCCGGACGGCAAGCCGACCGTGAACACGCCGCAGGCGAAGCAGGGCCTGGAGTTCCTCGTCAACGCCTACGAGGACGGCATGATGCCGAAGTCGGCGATCACGCTCGACACCGAGGGCGGGCGCCGCTACTTCCAGGACGGCAAGCTCGTGTTCCAGCGGCAGTGGCCGTACCAGTACTCGCTGGCGAACGAGGACGACGGGTCGTCGAAGGTCGCCGGGAAGTTCGCCGTCGCGCCGCTGCCCGGCCCGGACGGCCCCGGCGTCTCCAACCTCGGCGGGCACAACCTCGCCATCTCGGCGTTCGCGAAGAACAAGGCGACCGGGCTCGACTTCGTCCGCTACCTGACCGGTGAGCAGGCGCAGCGCGACAACCTGCTGGCCACCTCGCAGGCCCCGACCGTCGCCGCGCTCTACGACGACCCCGAGCTGGTGAAGAAGTTCCCGTACCTGCCGGTGCTGAAGGCGGCGATCGAGAACGCCACGCCGCGTCCCGTCGCGGTGAAGTACGGCGACGTGACCGCCGCGATCCAGGAGGCCGGCTACTCGGCCGTCACCGGCGACGCGCCCGCCGACAAGGCCCTCGCCGACCTGCAGGGCAAGCTCGAAACCCTGACCGCCCAGAAGTGACACCCATGACGACGACGCACGACGAGCGGTCCGCCGCGGCGCACGCCGCGGCGGCACCGCCGCGCGGGCGGGGACGCAAGTCCCGCAAGGGCGGGGACGCGCGCAGCCAGCGGCGGCTCGCCGCGCTGCTGCTCTCCCCGACCCTGCTGGTACTGGCCCTGGTCATCGGCTACCCGGTGCTGGCCGGGTTCCGCGAGTCGCTGTTCGCGCGCGGCGAGGGCCTGGACGAGAACGGGTTCGTCGTCGAGGGGACCCGGTTCGTCGGCCTCGACAACTACACCGCGATCTTCAGCGGCGACAGCGCCGACGCGTTCTGGAACGCGTTCGGCAACACGTCGTTCTTCACCTTCACGACGGTGATCCTGGAGACGGTGATCGGCGTCGGGATGGCGCTGATCATGCACCAGGCGTTCCGCGGGCGCGCGTTCGTCCGGGCCAGCATCCTGGTGCGTGGGCGATCCCGACCGCGATCTCCGGCCTGCTGTGGCGGTGGATCTTCCAGGCGGACGGCGCCGCGAACGCGATCCTGCGGCAGCAGATCCTGTGGACGGCCGACGGTTTCCCGGCGAAGCTCGCGGTGATCACCGCCGAGGTGTGGAAGACGTCGCCGTTCATCGGGCTGCTGGTGCTGGCGGGGCTGCAGATGATCCCCCGGGACGTCTACGAGGCGGCCCGCGTGGACGGCGCGACCGCGTTCCAGCAGTTCCGCAGCATCACGCTTCCGCTGGTGAAACCGGCGCTGCTGGTCGCGGTGCTGTTCCGGATGCTGGACGTGCTGCGCATGTTCGACCTCCCGGCCGTCCTCATCGGCGTCAACCAGGACTCGGTGGAGACGCTCACGATGATCGCCTGGTTCGAGGCGTCCAACCTGCGGTACGGGTCGGCGGCGGCGTACGCGACGATCCTGTTCGTCTACATCGCGCTGATCGCGTACCTGTTCGTGAAGCTGCTCGGCGCCGACATCATCGGCGAGGCCCGCGAGCAGACGAAACGCGCGAGGCACACCGACCGGCGGCGGAAGAAGAAGGCGGACCAGAAAAAGGCGGACCAGAAAAAGGCGGTGGCCTCATGACCGGCTCCCGGGCCCGGCGGATCCTGTCGTACGTCGGGATCGCGGCCGTGGCGGTCTACTGCCTCGCGCCGTTCTACTGGATGACGATCTCGGCGTTCCGGCGCCCGCAGGACCAGTTCGACAACTCGATCGTCCCGATCCGCTGGTCGCTGGAGAACTTCACCGCGGTGTTCCAAGGCGACAACGGCTTCGGCCGGGCGCTGCTCAACAGCGTCATCGTCGCCGGGATCACCACCGTGCTCACGCTGATCATCGGCATCTTCACCGCGTACGCGCTGGCCAGGCTGCAGTTCCGGTTCAAGAACGCGCTGCTCGGGCTCATCATCGCCACGACGATGTTCCCCGGAATCTCCCAGCTCGTTCCGTTGCTGAAACTCTTCACCGACATCGGTTGGATCAACACCTACCAGGCGATGATCGTGCCGAGCCTCGGTTTCGCGCTGCCGCTGTCGATCTGGCTGCTGAACGCGTTCTTCCGGCAACTGCCGTTCGAACTGGAGCAGGCGGCCATGGTGGACGGCTGCACGCGCGGCCAGGCGTTCCGCAAGATCATCGTCCCGCTGGCGGCGCCCGGGGTGTTCACCACGGCGATCCTGACGTTCATCGCCGCGTGGAACGAGTTCCTCATCGCGCTGTCGATGGTGAACGAGAAGGACATGCAGACCGCCACGGTGGCGATCTCGAAGTTCACCGGCGTGTCCGGCTTCGACCAGCCGTTCGGCACCCAGATGGCGGCGGGCGTCATCGTGACCGTCCCGCTGATCGTCGTCGTGCTGATCTTCCAGCGCCGGATCGTCGCCGGGCTCACCGCCGGCGGCGTCAAGTGAGACCGGTCGAATGAGGACCGGTCGAATGAGGACCGGTCGAATGAGGACCGGTCGAGTGAAAGCCCGAAACCGCTCCCGACACGAAGGACGTTCATGACGCACGACACCCTCGCCGTCCCCGCGCCCCGGGACGGCGCCGAGAGCAGTGCCCGCTGGTGGCGGGACGCCGTCATCTACCAGGTGTACGTGCGCAGCTTCGCCGACTCCGACGGCGACGGCGTCGGCGACCTGCCGGGCGTCCGGTCGCGGCTACCGTACCTGGCGGCGCTCGGCGTGGACGCGCTGTGGCTGACCCCGTTCTACGTCTCCCCCATGGCCGACTTCGGCTACGACGTCGCCGACTACCGCGACGTCGACCCGCTGTTCGGGACGCTCGACGACGCGCGCGCGCTGGTCGCCGACGCGCACGGCCACGGCCTGCGCGTCATCGTGGACGTCGTGCCGAACCACACCTCCGACCGGCACGCCTGGTTCCGGGCGGCGCTCGCCGCCGAGCCCGGCTCGCCGGAACGCGCCCGGTACGTCTTCCGGGACGGCCGCGGCCCGGACGGCGCCGAACCGCCCAACGACTGGGAGTCGGTGTTCGGCGGCCCCGCGTGGACGCGGGTGCCCGACGGGCAGTGGTACCTGCACCTGTTCGCGGCCGAGCAGCCCGACCTCGACTGGGAGAACCCCGAAGTCCACGCGGAATTCGAGGGCATCCTGAAGTTCTGGCTCGACCTCGGCGTCGACGGGTTCCGGATCGACGTCGCGCACGGTATGGCGAAGGCCCCCGGACTGCCCGACGTCGGCCACCCGAACCAGGTCGAGATGCTCGGCACGGCCGTCCTGCCGTACTTCGACCAGGACCCGGTGCACGACATCCACCGCGCGTGGCGCCGCCTCCTCGACACCTACGACGGCGAGCGCGTCGCGGTCGCCGAGGCGTGGGCCCCGACCCCCGAGCGCCTCGCCGCCTACACCCGTCCGGACGAGCTCCACCAGGCGTTCAACTTCCACTACCTGTCGGCCCCGTGGGACGCCGCCGAGATGCGCGCGGTCGTCGACGAGTCGCTGCGCACCGCCGCGGCCGTCGGCGCCCCCGCGACGTGGGTGCTGTCGAACCACGACGTGAAACGGCACGTCACCCGGTACGGCGGCGGCGAGACGGGACTGGCGCGGGCCCGCGCCGCCGCGCTGCTGACGCTCGCGCTGCCCGGCTCGGCGTACGTGTACCAGGGCGAGGAGCTGGGGCTTCCCGAGGTGCTCGACCTGCCGGAGGAGTTCCTCCAGGACCCGCAGCGGCTGCGCGGCGAGGGCCAGGGCCGCGACGGCTGCCGCGTGCCGCTGCCCTGGGCCGGGGACGAGCCGCCGTTCGGCTTCGGGACCGGCGCGGCCACGTGGCTGCCGATCCCGCCGGCCTGGCGGTCCCTCACGGTCGCCGCGCAGGAGGCCGACCCGGACTCGATGCTCGCGCTCTACCGGGACGCGCTGCGCGTCCGGCGCGAGCACCCGGCGCTCGGCGACGGCCGCCTCCGCTGGCTGGACGGCCCGGACGACACGCTGGCGTTCGTCCGGGACGCCCCGGGCGGCGGGGCCGTCGGCTGCGCGGTCAACATGTCCGGACGGACGCTGCGCGTCCCCGCCCGCGGCACGCCGCTGCTGGCGAGCGGGCCCGTCCAGATCGGCGACGAAGGCGCGGATCTCCCCCCGAACACGGCTCTATGGTGGGAGATCGAGGAGCGATAATGAAACCCATGACGACGCGCCTGGCGGACATCGCGGCCCACGCCGGAGTGAGCGAGGCGACGGTGAGCCGGGTGCTGAACGGCAAGCCGGGCGTGTCCCCCACCACGCGCCAGGCGGTGCTGACCGCCCTGGACGTGCTCGGCTACGAGCGCCCGGCCCGGCTGCGCCAGCACCGGGCCGGGCTGATCGGGCTGATCATCCCGGAGCTGACCAACCCGATCTTCCCGGCGTTCGCGGAGGTCATCGAGAGCGCGCTGGCCCGGCACGGGTACATGGCGGTGCTGTGCTCGCAGGCGCCGGGCGGCGTCGCCGAGGACGACTACATCGAGATGCTGCTGGAGCGCGGCGTCGCCGGGATCATCTTCGTCAACGGCCTGCACGCCAACGCCAACTCCGACCGGGCGCGGTACGCGCGGCTGCTGGAGAAGGCGCTGCCGATCGTGCTGGTGAACGGGTACCGGGCCGACATCGACGCGCCGTTCATCTCCAACGACGACGTCGCCTCGATGGAGGCCGCGGTCGGGCATCTGGCCGCGATGGGCCACCGCCGGATCGGGCTGGCGATCGGGCAGGACGTCTACGTCCCGACCCGCCGCAAGACCGAGGGGTTCCGGCGCGGGATGGCGGCGCACACCGGCCTGTCCGCGGCCAAGGTCGACGCGCTGGTCGTCAACACCATGTACACGGTGGAGGGCGGGCAGGCCGCGGCGGCCCGGCTGCTGGACGAGGGTTGCACGGCGATCTGCGGCGGCAACGACATCATGGCGCTCGGCGCGATCCGGGCGGCGCGGGCGCGCGGGCTGCGCGTCCCCGAGGACGTGTCGGTCACCGGCATGGACGACTCGCTGCTGACGGCCTACCTCGACCCGCCGCTGACCACGATCCGGCAGTCGGTGCGGGAGATGTCGATGGCGGCGGTCAGCACGGTGCTGGACGAGATCCGCGGCGAGCGCGCGCCGCGCACCGAGCTGCTGTACCGGCCGGAACTGGTCGTGCGCCGCTCGACGGCGCCCGCGCCGGCGGGGGCGCGGCGCGGGGACGTCCCCGCGCCCGCCTCCGGGAACGTTCGCGGGCCGGTTCACCAGCCCGTTCCCGAAGGTTAGGCGGTCCGTCGGGCCGGCGTCGGCGGCGCCGGGCCCGGCGTGCGGCACGCTGATCGGTTCGGATTCGGCCGATAACGGTTCAGTCTCGGCGATTGACAGTGACGGCCATCACCGTCTTTGCTTCGTGGGAGCGCTCCCACACACGAGGTACATCACAACTGGAAGGGGTCCGCGATGAGGGCCAGCATGCGGCGCGGACTGAGCACGGCGGTGGCCGCGTTGCTCGTCGGCGGCCTCGCCGTCGCCTGTGGCGACGACGGCGACTCCGGCGGCGACGGCACGGTCGAGCTGACCGTCGACGTCTTCGGCGAGCCGGGCTACGAAGAGCTGTACAAGCAGTACGAGGCGTCGCACCCGAACGTCAAGATCAAGCAGCGCAAGGTGTCCAGCCTGGACGACTTCAAGCCGCGCATCCAGCAGTGGATGGCGACCGGCAGCGGCGCGGGCGACGTCGTCATGCTGGAAGAGGGCATCCTGCCGCTGTACATGCAGCAGCCGGACAAGTTCGTCAACCTCTTCGACCACGGCGGCAAGGAGCTCGAGCAGAACTTCGTGTCGTGGAAGTGGCAGGCGGGCGTCACCCCGGACGGGAAGCAGCTCGTCGGTCTCGGCACCGACGTCGGCGCGCTCGCCATGTGTTACCGGACCGACCTGTTCGAGAAGGCCGGGCTGCCGACCGAGCGCGACGAGGTCTCCAAGCTCTGGCCGACGTGGGACGAGTACCTGAAGGTCGGGCAGGACTTCCAGTCGAAGATGAAGGACAGCAAGTGGCTGGACGGCCCGACGGCCGTCTGGCGCGTCACCGTCCTGCAGCAGGCCGGCGCGGGCCCCGGCTACAGCTACTTCGACAAGTCGAACAAGCTGGTCTTCGACTCGAACCCGGCGGTGAAGAGCTCGTTCGACACCGCGCTGAAGTTCGAGCAGAACAAGCTCACCGCGGACATGTCGATCTTCACCCCGCCGTGGCAGACGGCGCTGAAGCGCGACACGTTCGCGACCGTGCCCTGCCCGTCCTGGATGCTCGGCGGCATCAAGGAGTTCTCCGGCGACTACGGCAAGGGCAAGTGGGACGTCGCCTCGGTCCCGGGCGGCAGCGGCTACTGGGGCGGCTCGTGGCTGGCCGTGCCGAAGCAGACCGACCACGCCAAGGAGGCCGCGGAGCTGGCCAAGTTCCTGACCTCGCCGGAGGGCCAGGTCGCGCGTTCAAGGCCGCGAACGTCTTCCCGTCCTCGCCGCAGGCCGCGAAGGACCCGGCGGTGGCCGAGGCCAAGGACGAGTACTTCAACAACGCGCCGGTCGGTGAGATCTTCGGCGAGATGGTGGCGAAGGCCCAGCCCGTCTACCTCGGCCCGAAGAACGAGGACGTGCGCCAGGCCGTCGAGAACGTCCTGATCAGTGTCGGCCAGGGCAAGGTCGACGCGGGCGAGGCGTGGAGCAAGGCCGTCGAGGAGGCGGAGAAGGCCGCCCGGTGATCCCGGCCCGGTCCTGATCCGCACGCCCCACCCCGGACGACCACCAGACCATCAGACGACCCACCACACCGGCCAGGCGGTGGCGCCGTGCCTCACCTCCCCGTGCGGCGCCACCGCCTCTTCCATGCCCCGAAACTTCCGTCCCGGACACCGGACGGACCGCCCCCGAAAGGAGGCGCATGACCACCGATCTGCGCGCCGGCCGGAAACGACCCCGGCCCGCGCCGGGCGACGCCGACCGCCGTCCACGCTCCACCTGGCGGGGCCGGCTGGCCAAACTCGACGTGAAGGCCGCTCCCTACGCCTTCATCTCGCCCTTCTACATCGTCTTCCTGATCTTCGGCCTGTTCCCGCTCCTCTTCACGCTCTGGGTGTCCCTGCACGACTGGGGGCTCGCCTCGGGCACCCGCGACTGGGTCGGCCTGGACAACTACGAGTACCTGCTGACCGACTCCGACTTCTGGCACGCGACGGTCAACACGCTCGGCATCTTCGTGATGGCGACGATCCCGCAGCTGCTCATCGCGCTGTTCATCGCGAACGCGCTGAACCGGCGCATCCGGATGCCCACGCTGTTCCGGATCGGGATGGTCGCGCCGCTGGTCACCTCGACCGCCGCCGTCTCGATCGTCTTCACCCAGATGTTCGACACCGACTGGGGCATGTTCAACTGGGCGATCGGCCTGGTCGGCATCGACCCGATCGACTGGAGCGCCAGCCGCGGCTGGTCCTGGGTCGCGATCGCCATGATGGTGAACTGGCGCTGGATCGGCTACAACGCGCTGATCTACCTCGCCGCCATGCAGTCGATCCCGCGCGACCTCTACGAGGCGGCCGCGATCGACGGCGCCTCCCGGACCCGGCAGTTCTGGCAGATCACGGTGCCGATGCTGCGCCCGACCGTCATCTTCACGGTGATCATCTCGACGATCGGCGGCCTGCAGCTGTTCACCGAGCCCGTGCTGTTCAGCGTCCGCACGCCGAACAACATGGACGGCGGCGCGCTGCACCAGTTCCAGACGATCACGATGTACATGTACGACAACGCCTTCGGGTCGGACCGGTACGGCTACGGCGCCGCGGTCGCCTGGGCGCTGTTCATGATGATCATCGTGTTCTCCCTGATCAACTTCCTGATCGTGCGACGCACGGGAGGCACGAAATGACGACGCTCCTCGCCGGTCCCGGGCAGCCCGGCAAGCACGCCCGCCCGACCGGGAAGATGCGCGGCCTGTGGGAGGCCAGCCCGCTCACGTACGTGGCGCTGATCGTCGCGGTCGCCATGTCGCTGTTCCCGATCTACTGGATGATCGTCGTCGCGACGCGGACCAACGACGTCGTCTCCGCCGTGCCGCCCCCGCTGCTGCCCGGCGGGGAGGGCGGCGACAACGTGGGGCGCCTGTTCGACAACCCCGACGCCTACTTCGCGCAGGGCCTGCTGAACTCGGCGATCGCCTCCACCGTGGTGACGGTCTCGACCGTGTTCTTCGCGTCGCTGGCCGGGTTCGCCTTCGCCAAGCTGCGCTTCAAGGGCAAGAACGGGCTGCTGCTGACCATCATCGCGACGATGATGATCCCGGTCCAGATGGGCATCATCCCGCTCTACATGATCATGGTGGAGCTGGGCTGGCAGAACCAGCTGCAGGCGGTGATCGTCCCGTTCCTGGTGACCGGGTTCGGCGTGTTCATGATGCGGCAGTACGCCTCGCAGGCCATCCCGGACGAGCTGATCGAGGCGGCGCGCGTCGACGGCTGCTCCACGTTCGGCATCTACTGGCGCGTCGTGATGCCCGCGCTGCGCCCGGCGGCCGGCGTCCTCGGCCTGCTCACGTTCATGCAGACGTGGAACGAGTTCATGTGGCCGCTCGCGGTGCTCGCCCCCGACAACCCCACCGTGCAGCTGTCCATCAACAACCTGGCGAACGCCTACTTCGACGACTACACGCTCATGTTCGCCGGTACGACCGTGGCGGTGCTGCCGCTGCTCGTCGTGTTCATCGTGTTCGGCCGCCAGATCATCGGCGGAATCATGGAAGGTGCGGTAAAAGCGTGACCTCGCTACAGGACGACACCGGTGCGGCCGAGGCCGCGCTGTTCCCGGCCGGGTTCCGGTGGGGCGCGGCCACGGCCGCCTTCCAGATCGAGGGCGCCGCGGCCGAGGGCGGGCGCGGCCCGTCCATCTGGGACACGTTCTGCCGGACGCCCGGCAAGGTCCTGAACGGCGACACCGGCGACGTCGCCGTGGACCATTACCACCGCTTCCGCGAGGACGTCGCGCTGATGGCCGATCTCGGCCTGACGGCGTACCGGTTCTCGGTCTCGTGGCCCCGGATCCAGCCGGACGGCGCGGGCGCCGTCAACGAGGAGGGCCTCGACTTCTACCGGCGGCTCGTGGACGCGCTGCTGGAGGCGGGCGTCGAGCCGTGGCCGACGCTGTACCACTGGGACCTGCCGCAGCCGCTTGAGGACGCGGGCGGCTGGCCCGAGCGGGACACCGCGCACCGGTTCGCCGACTACGCCGCGCACGTCCACGGCGCGCTCGGCGACCGGGTCCGGAACTGGATGACGGTGAACGAGCCGTGGTGCGGGGCGTTCCTCGGCTACGCGTCCGGGGAGCACGCGCCCGGACGGCTCGAACCGTCCGCGTCGCTGCTGGCCGCGCACCACATGCTCCTCGGGCACGGGCTCGCGGTGGAGGCGATGCGGGCGCGGCGCCCGGACAACCGGTTCGGCGCGGCCGTGAACCTGTACGCGGTCTCCCCCGCGTCCGACCACGAGGCGGACGTGGACGCGGCCCGCCGCATCGACGGCCTGCAGAACCGGCTGTTCCTGGACCCGCTGCTGCTCGGCCGCTACCCCGAGGACGTCCTCGCCGACACGGCCGAGCACGGGTTCGACCCGTCCGCGGAGGACCTGCGGACCATCAACCAGCCGCTCGACCAGCTCGGCATCAACTACTACACGCGGCACACCGTCGCGGGGACGCCGGGCGAGGCCGCGCAGACGGCGTCGTCGCCGTTCTCCACGCACTCCCCGTGGGTCGGCAGCGAGCACGTCCGGTTCGTCCCGGCGGGCCGTCCGGTGACGGGGATGGGCTGGGAGATCGACGAGCGCGGCCTGTTCGAGGTGCTGACCCGCCTGCACCGCGAGTACCCGGCCGTCCCGCTGTACATCACCGAGAACGGGGCGGGCTACGACGAGGTCCTGGACGGCGATGGCACGATCCAGGACACCGGACGGATCGCCTACGTCGACGCGCACCTGCGCGCGTGCCACGACGCGATCGCCGAAGGCGTCCCGCTGCGGGGCTACTTCACGTGGTCGCTGCTGGATAATTTCGAATGGGCCTGGGGCTATTCGAAGCGCTTCGGGCTGGTGCACGTGGACTACGCCACGCAGCGGCGCGTCCCGAAGGCGAGCGCCCGCTGGTACGCGGACGTGATCCGGCGGGGCGGGCCCGCGTCCGGCTGAGATTCCGGGGTGTGAACGGCGGGTTCCGACCGTTTCGGAGCAGGATCGACGGAGGGGGCGGGATGACGGGCAGGAGCACGCGGCCCACGTTGGAGGAGGTCGCTGCGCGGGCCGGGGTGGGCCGCGGCACGGTCTCCCGGGTGATCAACGGGTCGCCGCGGGTCAGCGCACAGGCCCGCGAGGCCGTGCTGAAGGCGATCGACGAGCTGGGGTACGTGCCGAACCGCGCGGCCCGCACGCTCGTCACCCGGCGCACCGACACGGTGGCGCTGGTGGTCGCCGAGTCCGACCAGCGGCTGTTCGGCGAGCCGTACTTCGCGGGCGTCGTCCGCGGGATCGGCAACGGGCTCGCCGACACGGGCCTGCAGCTCCTGCTCGCCATGGCCCGCTCCCCCGCCGAGTACGCGCGGCTGGAGAACTACCTCACCCCGCAGCACGTCGACGGGGTGCTGCTCACGTCGCTGCACGCCGAGGACCCGCTGCCCGCGAAGCTGGAGGCGGCGGGCGTCCCGACGGTGCTCGGCGGCTGCCCGCCGGGGGTGTCGCCGGTCAGCTACGTGGACGTCGACAACCGCAGCGGCGCGCGGGAGGCGGTCGGCCATCTGATCAGCGGCGGGCGGCGGCGGATCGCGACGATCGCCGGGCCGCAGGACATGGGCGCCGGCATCGACCGGCTCACCGGCTACCGGGACGCGCTCGCCGCCGCCGGGCTGCCCGAGTGCGTCGCGTTCGGCGACTTCGGTGAGGCCAGCGGCATCACCGCCGCCGAGGAGCTGCTCGCCCGGGACCCGCACCTGGACGCGGTGTTCGCCGCCGACGACCCGATGGCGCTCGGCGCGCTGCGCGTCCTGCACCGGCAGGGCCGCCGCGTCCCGGACGACGTCGCGGTGATCGGCTTCGACGACTCGGCCGCCGCCCCCCTCGCCGACCCCCCGCTGTCGAGCGTCCACCAGTCGCTGGAGGAGATGGGCGTGGAGATGGCGCGGCTGCTGGTGTCGCGGATCGGCGGCGAGACGGTCGCCGAGCCGGTGGTCGTCCTGAAGCCGCACCTGGTGCTGCGCGAAAGCGCCTGACCTGGGCGGGCGTAAGATCATCGGTATGGGCTACGAACCGACGCCGGAAGAACTGTCGTACCTGCGCCGCTGCGTGGAGCTGGCCGCCGAGGCGCTCGCGGACGGCGACGAGCCGTTCGGGTCCGTGCTGGTCTCGGGGGCGGGCGAGGTGCTGGCCGAGGACCGCAACCGGGTCGCGGGCGGCGACCGCACCCGGCACCCCGAGTTCGAGCTGGCCCGCTGGGCCGCCGAGCACATGACGCCGGACGAGCGCGCCGCCGCGACCGTCTTCACGTCCGGCGAGCACTGCCCGATGTGCGCGGCGGCGCACGGCTGGGTGGGACTCGGCCGGATCGTGTACGTCGCGTCGTCCGCGCAGCTCGGCGGATGGCTCGCCGAGCGCGGGCTGCCCCCGGCGCCGGTCCGTCCGATCCCGGCCGGGGAGGTGGCTGCCGGGCGTGCGCGTCGAGGGGCCGGTCGCCGCGCTGGAGGCCGAGATCCGCGCCCTGCACGCCCGCGCCTACGGCTGACCGCCCCCGCGTTTGCCGAGACGGCAAACGATTTTGCCCGTCCGCGCGTCCGTCGCCCAAGATGCGGGAAGGCAACGGACAGGAGGACCCATGGGCAACGAGACCGAGGAGTTCTGGGAGGAGCGCTACCGCTCCAGCGACCGGGTGTGGAGCGGCAACCCGAACCCCGTCATGGTGAGCGTCGTCGAGCCGCTCGACCCGGGCACCGCGCTCGACCTCGGCTGCGGCGAGGGCGCCGACGTCGTCTGGCTCGCCCGCCGCGGCTGGCGGGTGACCGGCGTCGACGTCTCCACCGTCGCCCTCGACCGCGCGGCCGCGCACGCGTCCGACGCGGGCGTCGACGCCGAGTTCCGGCAGCACGACCTGAGCCACGGCTTCCCGGAGGGCTCCTACGACCTGGTGTCGGCGCAGTTCCTGCAGTCGCCGCTGGAGTGGGACCGCGCCGCGATCCTGCGGAAGGCGGCCGCCGCCGTCGCGCCCGGCGGGCTGCTGCTGATCGTCGAGCACGCCGCCGCCCCGCCCTGGTCGGACCACCACGACCACCGCTTCCCCACGGCCGACGAGACGTTCGCCGACCTGGCCCTCGACCCTGCCGGGTGGACGACCGAGCGGTGCGGCACCCACGAGCGCGAGGCGAAGGGTCCCGACGGGCGGCCCGGCACCCTGCTCGACAACGTCATCGCCGTCCGCCGCACCGGGTGACGCCGCACGGGCGAGCCCGCCCCGGAACGGCCGGGGCGGGCTCGGTACCGGTTACTTCAGGGTGATGTCGCTCAGGCGGGTCTCGCCGTCGAACACCAGGTAGACGTCGTGCCTGCCGCCGGTGCGGCGCAGGTCGGCGGTGATCTCCCGGTAGGTGTAGATCCCGCCGGTGGACGGGACGGCGAGGGTGCCGATGCGCGGACCGTCCGGGCCGTCGAGGCGGACGTCGATCGTGGCCGCCTCGGTGCCCGCCACGCGGGCGGTGATCTCGCCGGTGCTGCGGCCGAGGTCCACGCCCGCGAACTCGATCCAGCCGTTCGCGGCGCCGCCGACGGCGTCGCCGTCGGTCTTGGTCTCGTCGACCAGGACGATGCCGTCGTGGTCGTCGAAGTCGGCGGCGCGGGTCGGCTCGGACAGGTCGCGGGCGGGGATCCGCTCGCCCCGGACGTTGATCTTCGCGCGCTCCCGGATGTCACCGGACGACGAGCCGATCAGGACGTCGTGGTGGGCGCGCTCGACCGTCCACTTGTTCCGCGTGACGTCCCAGAACGCCAGGTCGGACGCCTTGATCTCCAGCTTCACGCGCTCGGTCCCGCCCGGTTCGAGCGCGACCTTGGCGAAGTCGCGCAGCTCCTTGACCGGCTGCTTCACCCGGGACTTCCGCTGGTGGGTGTACAGCTGGACGACCTCTTCGCCCGCGCGCTTCCCGGTGTTGGTGACCGGGACGGTGACCTCGATGGTGCCGTCCGCGCTCATCGAGCGGCGGCTCAGCTTCGGCTCGCCGTACTCGAACGTGGTGTAGGAGAGGCCGTACCCGAACTCGTAGAGGGGGTCGCCCTCGAAGTACAGGTACGTGCGGTCGGAGTCGATGACGTCATAGTCGAGGATGCTCGGGAGCTGTTCCGCCGAGCGGTACCAGGTCTGCGGCAGCTTGCCCGACGGGTTCTCGTCGCCGAACAGGACGTCGGCGAGCGCGTTGCCCGTCTCGGCGCCGGCGTGGCTCGTCCACAGGATCGCCGGGACGTTCGCCTCCGCCCAGGTGAGGGTGGTGGGGTAGCTGTTCTCCACGACGACGACGGTGTTCGGGTTCGCCTTCCGGACGGCCTTGATCAGTTCGAGCTGGCCTTCGGCGAGGTCCATCGTGGTGCGGTCGTGGTCCTCGCGGCCGTTGATGAACGGCATGCTGCCGACCACGACGACGGCGGTGTCGGCCTGCTTCGCGGCGGCCACGGCGGACTCGGTGCCGCTGCTGACGACGTCCTTGGCGAACGGCGTCGCGTCGGCCTTCGCGGCGAGGGCGAGGGTGCCGTCGTCGAGCACCCGGACGTAGGCGTCGGCCGGGTTCTCGTAGCCCGCGTAGCGCAGCAGGTGATTGCCGTCGGACTGCTGCTCCAGCTCGAACATCTCCTGGACGAACCAGCCGTTCGGCTGCGCCTGGCTGTTCGACAGGTTCGAACCCCAGTTGTGACGGCCGACGGTCTTGCCGTTCGCGACGCTGCGCAGGGTCACGATCCCCTGGCCCCAGTCGAAGACGTCGAACTGGGTCGTGGCGTCCGGCGTGGTCGGGCCGGTCTTGAGGACGGCGCCGTCCGCGCCGGTACCGCCCGCGACGTACTCGCCCGTCCGGACGTCCTTGAGCGCGATGCGGTCGACGCCCTCGCTGGTGGTGACGTTCTCCGCACCGGCCCGGGCGCGGACGCCGTCGAGCGGGGTGACCTCGTACGGGAGGGCGCCGGAGTACCAGTCGGTGTAGAGGGTGTCGGAGAGCGGGCCGACGACGGCGACCTTGCCGCCGGAGGCGACGGGCAGCGCCTTCTTCTCGTTCTTGAGCAGCACCATCTGCTCCACGGCCGCCTTGCGGGCGAGCGCGCGGTGCTCGGGGCTGTTCACCGTCTTCATGGTGATGCCGGCGTAGGGGCCGCCGTCCGGGTCGAACTCGCCGAGCCGCATCCGGATGTTCAGGATGTGCCCGACGGCCTCGTCGATGTCGGCCTCGGTGAGGAGCTTCCGGTCGAGGGCCTCTTTCACGGCCCCGATCGTGATGGACGACTTGGTGTCGTCGACCGTGAAGCTGTCGACGCCCGCCTTGATGGTGGCGGCGTCGGCGGCGGGCAGGTCGGAGAAGTAGTTCTGCGAGCCGATGAGGTTGTTCGGGCCGCCCGCGTCGGTGACGTTGAACAGCGTCTCGTCCGTCCACGACCGGACGAGCCCGGCGGCGTCCGGCGTGACCGTCGCGGGACGGCCGTTGACCTTGTTGTACGCCGTCATGATGCCGGTGACCGCCTCATTGGAGATCGGCATCTTGAACGGGACCTCGTAGTACTCCTTCTTGTTGCGCGGGCTCAGGGAGGAGGAGGTCTCGGTGCGCTTGTACTCGTTGTTGTTCGCGAGGTAGTGCTTCAGGACGGGCGCGGTCTTGAGGTGCTCCGGGTCGTCGCCGCGCATCCCCCGGCCGTAGGCGGTGGCGAGCAGGCCGGTGAGCAGCGGGTCCTCGGAGTAGCCCTCCTCGTTGCGGCCCCAGCGCGGGTCGCGCAGCAGGTTGACGACCGGCGCCCACAACTGCAGGCCCCAGACGTCGGGATTCTCGCTGTTGTAGCCGCGCGCCTCGTCGCCGACGACCGCGCCGACCTGCTTCATGAGCGCCGGGTCCCAGGTGGCGCCGAGGCCGACCGACTGCGGGAACACGGTCGCCTTCGCGGTGCGGACGGCGCCGTCCGCGTGGACGTCGGTGGTCCAGGCGAGCCCGTGCAGGGCCTCGGTGCCGGTCTTGAACCGGCCGATGTCCAGGCGCGGGATCGGCGCCTGGTACTGGTGCAGCAGCCCGATCTTCTCGTCGAGCGTGAGCCGCCCGAGCAGGTCGTCGACGCGGGCGGCCACGGGAAGGTCGGGGTCGCGGAACGGGAGGGTCTCGCGGGCGCCGCCGGTGCGGCCTGGATCAGGGGCGCGCGAGCGCGGCGGCAAGGACGAGGGTCAGCGGCCGGCTGCGCCGGCCGGGGGAACGGGGTCTGCTTCGGCTGAGGTTCAACCTGGCTCCTTGGTGAACTCGCCCCCGATGATTCTTGAGTTGTCGAAGCGCTTCGACGATGAGCGCCCGGAAAGTCCTCCTTTCCCGGTCTGCGGTGGTGGTGGTGGTCGTAGTGGTCCGGTGGTCAGCGCGGGGCGCTGCTGGCGCGCGGCGTCAGCGTCGGCGGCAGCAGCGTCGCGGCCGGGACCGGCTCGCCGTCGAGCTTGGCCATCAGCAGCTCGACGGCCCGGCCGCCCACCTCCACGGCGGGGATCGCGACGGACGACAGCGGCGGATCGGCGTGCTCGGCCAGCTCGTCCGGGCAGATCGCCACGATCGACACGTCCTCGGGGACGCGGCGGCCCTCGGCGCGCAGCGCCCGCACGACCGGGTCGACGATCGGCTCGTTGTGGACGAGGATCCCGGTCAGGTTCGGGCGTTCGGCCAGCAGCCGTCCGACCAGGTCCTTCGCCGCGTCCGCGCTCGCCTCGCACGGGTGGACGTCGCCGGTCATGCCGTGCTCGCGGACGGCCTCGGCGAACCCCTCGGTGACCCGCTGCGCGAAGCCGGTCTCCCGCTCGTACACCTCGGGCGGCGAACCGATCATCGCGACCTCGCGGTGCCCGAGCGCCGCCAAATGCCGGGCGCAGGCCGCGCCCGCCGCGTGGAAGTCGAGGTCGATGCAGGTCAGGTCGTCGGCGTCGGCGGGGAACCCGATGAGGACGCTGGGCCGGTCGAGCGACCGCAGCAGCGGCAGCCGCGGGTCGCGCAACTGGACGTCCATGACGATCAGCGCGTCGACGAGCGCGCTGTCGGCGACGCGGCGCAGCCCGTCCTCGCCCTCCTCCTGGGTGAGCAGCAGGACGTCGTGGTCGTGCCGGCGGGCGGCGGTGACGACCGACGTCGCGAACCCCATCACGACGGGGACCGCGACGCCGCTGCGCAGCGGCAGCATCAGCGCGACGACGTTGGAGCGGCTGCTGGCGAGGGCGCGGGCGCCGGCGTGCGGGCGGTAGCCGAGCTCCCGGATGCTGGCGCGGACGCGCCGCCGGGTCTCCTCGGAGATCGAGCGCTTGCCGCTCAGCACGTAGGAGACGGTGCTCGGCGACACGCCCGCGTGCCGCGCCACGTCAGTGATCTTGACCACGGACCGTCCCGTCGTCGTCCGGGTCGTTGATCTTAGCCCCGTTCGCCGCGATCGTGTCGCGATACCAGAACGCGCTGTCCTTCCACGTCCGCTCGCCGGTCGGGTAGTCGACGCGGATGATGCCGAAGCGCTTCGAGTAGCCGTAGGCCCATTCGAAGTTGTCCAGCAGCGACCAGGCGAAATAGCCCCGGACGTCCGCGCCCGCGCCGATCGCGCGCCCGACGGCGGCGATGTGGTCGCGCAGGTACGCGACGCGGCGCGCGTCCCGGACGCCGCCGTCCGCGGCGACCTCGTCGTCGAACGCGGCGCCGTTCTCGGTCACCATCAGCGGGACGCCCGGGTACTCGCGGTGCAGCCGCAGGAGCAGCTCGTCCATGCCGGTCGCGTCGATCGGCCAGCCCATCGCGGTGTACGGGCCGGGCTGCACGGCGAACTCGACGTCGTCGCAGCCGACGAACGGCGTCGCCGCGCCCTGCCGGTGCCCGTCGGCGTACTCGCGCGGGGACGTCCCGTCGTAGGTCCGGACGAGGGTCGGCGAGTAGTAGTTCACGCCGAGGACGTCCAGCGGCGCGGCGATCGTCTCCTCGTCGCCGTCGCGGACGAACGACCAGTCGGTCAGGTCGGCGGTGTCGCTCTTGAGGTCGCCCGGGTAGCCGCGGCCGAGCATCGGGTCGAGGAACACCCGGTTCGACACGGCGTCCACCCGCCGGACGGCCTCGTCCTCGCCGCGCAGGTGGTGCAGGTTCAGGGTGACCGAGTGCAGCGCGGACGGCGCCACGACCTCGCGCAACGCCCGGTTCGCCATGCCGTGCGCCAGGTTGAGGTGGTGCGCGGCCTTCAGCGCGTCGACCGGATCGGTGCGGCCGGGCGCGTGCACCCCGGCCGCGTAGCCGAGGAACGCCGAGCACCACGGCTCGTTCAGCGTCGTCCAGGTGTGGACGCGGTCGCCCAGGGCCCGCCCCAGCCGTTCGGCGTAGTCGGCGAAGCGGTTCGCGGTGTCGCGGGCGGGCCAGCCGCCGGCGTCCTCGATGTCCTGCGGGAGGTCCCAGTGGTACAGGGTCGCGACGGGCGCGATGCCGTGGTCGAGGAGCTCGTCGACCAGCCGCGAGTAGAAGTCGATCCCCTTCCGGTTGGGGACGCCGCCGGGCAGGACGCGCGACCACGAGATCGAGAACCGGTACGCGCCGACGCCGAGCCGGGCCATCGCCGCGACGTCCTCGCGCCACCGGTGGTAGTGGTCGGTGGCGACGTCACCGGTGTCGCCGTCCAGCACCTTGCCGGGGGTGCGGCTGAAGGTGTCCCAGATGGACGGCGCGCGGCCGTCCTCGGCCGCCGCCCCCTCGATCTGGTAGGAAGCCGTGGCCGTGCCCCAGAGGAAGCCCTCGGGAAACCCCATCAGTTCTGCCCTTCTTCCAGCGTGATGGCGACTTCGCCGCCGGACGCCTCGACGAGCACGCCCAGCGGATGTTCGGCGGCCGCACCGCCCTCGACCGCGGCGGCCCGCGCGTTGATCAGAAGAACGTTCCAGGCGCCCGCGCCCGCGCCCGCACCCGCGCCCGTGCCCGTGCGCGTCACGCGGACGGTCGAACCGTCGCGTTCGGTGGTGAACGTCGCGTCCCCGACCTTCGTGACGACCCGGGCGCCGTCCGCCGGTTCGTACACCCGGAGCGTGACGCCGTCCGCGTGGTCGTAGTCGGGACGGTCGTCGACCGCGCCCTCCGCGATCACCGCGCCCGGACGGACGAGCAGCGGCACGCTCTCGAACCCGTGCGTCTCCCGCACCCAGCGGCCGCCCGCGACCCGTTCGCCCGTCAGGTAGTGCGTCCACGTACCGTCCGGCACGTAGTACGCGACGGTGCCGTCCGGCGAGAACACGGGCGCGACGAGGAGATCGTCGCCGAGCATGTACTGGCGTTCGAGGTGCGTGCAGGCGGGGTCGTCGGGGAAGTCGAGGACCATCGCGCGCATCATCGGCGCGCCCTCCTCGTACGCCTGCCGCGCGGCGCCCGCGAGGTAGGGCATCAGCCGCATCTTCAGCTTCGTGAAGGTGCGCAGGACGTCGACCGACTCGTCGTCGAACTGCCACGGCACCCGGTAGGAGTGGCTGCCGTGCAGGCGGCTGTGCGACGACAGCATCCCGAACGCGACCCACCGCTTGAACAGGGCCGGGTCGGGCGTGCCCTCGAACCCGCCGATGTCGTGACTCCAGTACCCGAACCCGGACATTCCCAGGGACAGGCCGCCGCGCAGGCTCTCGCCCATGGCCTCGAACGTCGATTCGCAGTCGCCGCCCCAGTGGACCGGGAACTGCTGCCCGCCCACCGTGGCCGACCGTGCGAACACCACCGCCTCGTCCTCACCGCGCCTCTTCTGGAGCAGTTCGAACACGGTCTTGTTGAAGAGGAACGTGTAGTAGTTGTGCGCGCGCTCTGGGTCGGACCCATCGTGGTAGACGACGTCCGTGGGGATGCGTTCGCCGAAGTCGGTCTTGAAGCAGTCGACGCCCATTTCGAGGAGTGCGTCGAGCTTCGCCGAGTACCACTCGCGGGCCTCGGGGTTGGTGAAGTCGACGACCGCGAGGCCGGGCTGCCACTTGTCCCACTGCCACACGTCGCCGTCCGGGCGCGTCAGCAGGTAGCCGTTCGCGCGGCCCTCCTCGAACAGCGGCGACCGCTGCCCGATGTAGGGGTTGATCCACACGCAGATCTTGAGGCCGCGGTCCTTCAGCCGCCGCAGCATCCCGGGCGGGTCGGGGAACACCCGCGGATCCCACTCGAAGTCGCACCACTGGAACTCGCGCATCCAGAAGCAGTCGAAGTGGAACACGCTGAGCGGCAGGTCGCGCTCGGCCATCCCCTCGATGAACGAGGTGACGGTCTCCTCGTCGTAGGACGTCGTGAACGACGTCGACAGCCAGAGCCCGAACGACCAGTCGGGCAGCTTCGCGGGCCGTCCCGTCAGCGCCGTGTACTTGCGCAGGATCTCCCGCGGGGTCGGGCCGTAGATGACGAAGTACCGCATCGACTGGCCCTCGACGCTGAACGACGTCCGCGTCACGACCTCCGACGCCACCTCGAACGACACGAGGCCCGGGTGGTCGACGAACACCCCGTAGCCCGCGTTCGTCAGGTAGAACGGCACGTTCTTGTACGCCTGCTCGCTGGCCGTGCCGCCGTCGGCGTTCCACACGTCCACGGCCTGGCCGTTCTTCGCCAGCGGCCCGAACCGCTCGCCGAGCCCGTAGACGAAGTGGTCGACGCCGAGGTCGAGCTGCTCGCGGACGTAGTGCCGGGCCCCGTGCGGCCAGCGCTCGTCGGTGTCGACGATCGCCGCGGCCTTCGGGGCGCTGCCGGTGAGCCGCCGCCCGTCCGCGAGGAAGTCGACGCCCCACGTCCCGTCCCGCCGGATCCGCACGGTGAGCGCGCCGGACGTCAGCGTCGCCGCGTCCCCGGGGGACGGCGCGTCCACGACGACCTCCGGCGACTCCGAGGCCAGCTCGAACGCGGGGCCGCGGGAGCGCTCCCCGGCGAAGTGCGTGAGCGTCACGCCGATGACGTCCGGCATCGGCGACTCCGCCGTCACCGTCAGCACCGGGCCCTTCAGCAGGTCGCCGCGGTGGCGGACCCGCTGGACGGGCGCGTGCACGGTGAGCGAGTCCCGTGCGGCGTCGACGCCCTGGACCTCCACCGGATGACTCGCGTGCACACCCTCGCGCATCATCCAGTAGCCGTCGCTGAACTTCATTACTTGACCGCTCCTGCCGTGAGTCCGCGCGACAGCGTGCGCTGGAAGATGAGGAAGAAGACGACGGTCGGGAGCAGGCCGAGCAGCGAGGCGGCGCTGGACATCGTGGCGTCCATCATCCGCTGGCCCTGCAGGACGCCGAGCGCGACCGAGACCGTCTGGTTGTCGTTGGAGATCAGGAAGACCATGGGGATCAGGAACTCGTTCCAGGTCCACACGAAGAAGAAGACCATCAGCACCAGCAGCGTCGGCCTGATCACCGGGACCACGACCCGCCACAGGATCTGGAACCGGCCGGCGCCGTCGATGCGGGCGGCCTCCAGCAGCGGGCGCGGGAACGCCGACAGCACCGACGACAGCAGGTAGGTGCCGAACGCGCTCTGGATCACCGTGAACACGATGATCACCGCGATGCGGGTGTCGTAGAGGCCGACTTCCTTGCCCAGGTAGTACAGCGGGTAGACCAGCGCCTCCTGCGGCAGCGTGTTCGCCAGCAGCAGCAGGACCAGCACCCACATGCGCCCCTTGATGCGGCCGATGCCGAGCGCGTAGGCGTTCAGGACCGACAGCAGCACCGCGAGGACCGCAACCGAGCCGCTGATGACGGCGCTGTTGACCAGCACCTGGCCGAACTCGGTCCGTTCCCAGAACGCGCGCAGCCCGTCCAGGTAGACGCCCTCGGGCAGCGACAGGGGGCCGTTGGAGGAGTACTCCTGCGGGGTCTTCAGCGCGTTGAACAGCACGACGACGAACGGGATCAGCATGATCCCCGCCATCGCGATCAGCGCGACCAGCACCGCGTAGGCGCCCGGTCCGCGGCGGCGCCGCTTCGGCGCGTCGCGGCGGTCGCGGGCCGGCGTGCGGGTGCGCTTGGCGAGGGTCGCGGTCACCGGTCCTCCCCCTCCAGCTCACGTCCCTGCGCACGCAGGAAGACGACGGTCAGTACGATGATCACCAGGGTCAGCACGGTCGCGATCGCCGAGCCGTAGCCGACGTCCTGCTTGTCGAAGAAGTTCACGTAGGAGTAGTAGGACGGCACGTTCGTCGCGCCGCCCGGGCCGCCCTTGGTGAGGACGAAGATCTGCGGGAACGCCTTCAGCGCGGCGATCGTCGTCCAGAGCAGGACCACGAAGATCTCCGGGCGGATCTGCGGGATCGTGACGTGCCAGAACCGGCGCGCCCACGACGCCCCGTCGATCTCGGCCGCCTCGTACAGCGACGGGTCGACCCGCTGCAGCCCCGACATGAAGATCACGAGCGGGAACCCGATCTGCGTCCAGACCATGACGGCCAGGACGGACCAGAGCGCCGTGTCCGGGTCGCCGAGCCAGTTGTGCGCGAGCGAGCCGAGGCCCACCGCCTCCAGCAGCGCGTTGACCGCGCCGTCGTCGGGGGCCAGCAGCCAGCTCCACACCACGCCCGCGATGACGACCGGCAGCACCTGCGGCAGGTAGATGCAGGCGCGCAGGACGGCCGCGGTGCGGGACCCGAAGTGCCGGTCGATCAGGTCGGTCAGCGCGCCGGCCAGCACCAGCCCGACGATCGTCGGGACGATCGCCATGCCGATGATGACGAAGACGTTGTTGCGGAAGGAGGACCAGAACTTCTCGTCCCCCATCAGCTCCTTGTAGTTCTCCAGGCCGACCCACTCGGGGCTGCCGACGCCCGACCACTCGGTGAAACTCGTCCCGATGTTCATCAGGAACGGGATCCCGATCACGCCGACGAACAGCAGCAGCCCCGGGAGCAGGTAGGGGAGGTAGGCGAGCCGGCCGCCGAGGCCGCCGGCCCGCCCGGGCGACCGTCCGCTCACTTCGGCAGGCCGTCCTCGTAGGTGGTCTGGAGGGGGGCGAGGGACTCCTTCGGGTCCTCCCCGTTCATGACCTTCTGGAACTGGGCGACCAGGGCGTCATAGAAGCCCGGCACCGGCCAGTCCGGGTAGTAGGCGAGCTTGTCGCCCTCCGTCAGCTCGTTGAAGTCGGCGATGAGCTTCTTGGACTTCTCGTCGGTGATCGCGCTCGGGTCCGCCGCGATCGGGATGCCGCCCGCGTTGCCGAGCTGGTTCTGGATGTTCTTCTGCAGCGTGATGTTGATGAAGTCGTAGGCGAGGTCCTTGTTCTCCGACCCCTCCGGGACGACCCACAGGTTGCCGCTGGAGCCGAGCGTGAACTCGGCCTCGGGCCAGACGAACGTGCCCCAGTCGAACTTCGACTCCGCGTTCACCCGGCCGAACCACCAGCTGCCGGAGAACATCATCGGGTACTCGCCCTTCATGAAGGCGACCCCGGCCTCCTCGGCCTTCTGCCCGACGGTGTTCTTGTCGACGTAGCCCTTCTCCACCCACTGCTGGAACGTGGTCGCGCCGTGCGTCCAGGCGTCGTCGGTGAAGTTCACCGGGCCGGTGTAGCGCTGGTAGTTGCTGATCCAGTTGCGGTCGGCCTTGGAGAGCGCGAGCTGGTAGACGTACTGCTGCGCCATGTACTCCGCGCCCGCGTTGGTCAGCGGGGTGACGCCCTCGGCGACGAACTTGTCGAGAGCCGCGGTGAACTCGGCCATCGTGGTCGGGACCTCGACGCCGTGCTTCTCGAACAGCTCCTTGTTGTAGTAGACCATGACGTACTCGGCGTAGTTCGGGATGCCGAACCACTTGTCGCCGCCCATGGTGCCCTTGTCGTCGTACTTGGCGGTCACGGCGACGTTCGGGCTGATCATCTTGTCCCAGCCGCGCTCCGCGACCTCCGCGCTCATGTCGGCGAGGAGCCCCTGGGTGGACAACTTCCCGGCGGTGGCGCTGCCCTTGTTGTACTCCATGATGTCGGGGGCGTCGTCGGAGTTCAGGACCATCGAGGCGGTCTTCTGGATCTGTTCGAAGCCCTTCTCCTCGAACTCGACCTTGACGCCCGGGTGGGTCTTCTCGAACTCCTTGATCGCCGCGTTCCACGCGACGCCCATGGCGCTGTCGGGGGATTCGTAGTGCCAGAGCTTGAGGACGTTCGGGTCGGACTCGGCGTCGCCGCCGCCGCAGCCCGTGAGCGCGAGAGCGCTCGCGGCGACCGCCGCGAGCAGGGTCGCGCCCCTGCCTGCCTTCATCATGGGTGTTCCTCCGGGGGTGGAACGGAGTGGTTCCGGGGAGTTGGAGCGGGGTGAGCGAGGGTTCGAGCGAGGGATTGAGCGAACGGTCGATCGAGGGGTTGTCTCGTTCCAATCGAAGCGCTTCGATTCGCTCGTCGAAGCGTTTCGATTGCCGGGATGCTAGCCGTGGGATCGGACGGCGCACAATAGGCGGGCCCATGCCAATTTCTCGATCATGGCGTTGAGCTGGCCGAACTTCTTTGGGAGCGCTCCCAGCCGGGAGGGCTCAGCGGCACCGCGAGCCGTTCAGCGTGAACCCCTCGGGGGTCCCGTCGCCCTCGTCGCCCTCGTCGCCGTCGTCGCCCTCGTTGCTCCCGAGGAAACCGAACTCGACCGTGCCGCCCGCCGGGATCGACCGGTTCCAGCCCGCGGGCGTGACCGTCACCGCGGAGCCGTCCTGCACCGGCGTCCCGTTCCACAGCTGCGTGACGGCCTGCCCGTCCGGCAGGTCGAAGCCGAGCCGCCACCCGTCGATCGGGCCCGCGCCGAGATTGGTGATCCGCACCGTCGCCTGGAAGCCGGCCGACCACGTCCCGTCGACCCGGTACGCGACCTCGCACGGCGCGCCGTCCGCGACGGCGGCCGGGCCGTCGGACGTCCCGGCGGGCGGGGCGCCCGTGGACGGTCCGTCCCGCGGCAGCGTCGCCAGCACCACCGCGACCAGCGCCACGCCCCCGGCGACGGCGGCCGCGCTGACCAGCGGCTTCCGCGGCGACGCGGGCTCGTCCGGGAGGGGGTCGTCGAGGACGCGCGTCCGGTTCGTCCCCGCGCGGTCGTTCGCGGGACGGCGGCGGCGGTTCGCCCGGCAGAACGCGCGCGAGCCGGACGCCCGCCGCCCCGGCGAGCACGCGGGCCGCCTCGGCGGCGGCTGGCCGGACGCCCGGACGCGGATCGGGTGCAGCTCGCGCACAACCCGGCGACCTCGGCGGGCACGTCGGCGGGGAGGGCCGCCGCCTCGGGCGGCCCGCCGGTGAGGGCCTGCCGGAGGACGACGCCGAGCGAGAACACGTCCGCGGCGGGGGACGGCGGCGCGCCGTCCAGCAGCTCGGGCGCGGTGTAGGCGGGGGTGCCGAGGACCGGCCCGCCCGCCGGATCGGGCCCGGTGAAGGCGATGCCGAAGTCGAGGACCTTCACCCCGACCGGCGTCAGGAACACGTTCGCGGGCTTGATGTCGCGGTGCACGATCCCGGCCGCGTGGGCGGCGTCGAGCGCGTCCCCGATCGCCGCGCACACCGCCGCCGCCTCCCGCCACGGCAGCGGCCCGCGCGCCAGCCGGTCGGCGAGGGTCTCCCCGTCGAGCAGCTCCATCACGACGTACGGGACGCCGCGCCGCGCACCGGATTCGCGTTCACCGGATTCGCGGTCGCCGAAATCGTGCTCGCCGTAGTCGTAGACGCCGGTGATGTTCGGGTGCGAGAGCCCGGCGGCGGCCTGCGCCTCCTGCCGCAGCCGCCGGGTGAACTCCTCCGGCCAGTCGTCGCGGGGCACCTTGACGGCGACCGCGCGGTCGAGGACGAGGTCGTGGGCGCGCCACACGGCGGCCATGCCGCCGGTGCCGAGCGGCGCCTCGATCCGGTAGCGCTCCCCCGGCAGGTCGCCCGGGCCCACGGTCTCCGGCATGCCGCAAGCCTATGACAGGCGCGAACGTCCCCTGCTCAGGGCACCAGGTAGGCGGTGTCGCGCGCGTCGGTGATCGCCATGTGGCCGGGCGCGTGGCCGATGGCGAACTTCGGACGGGACGCCGCCACGGCCGCCTGCGGGGTGACGCCGCACGCCCAGAACACCGGGATCTCGTCCACCCGGACGTCCACGGCGTCGCCGTAGTCGGGGGCGCCGAGGTCGGTGATGCCGAGTTCGAGCGGGTCGCCGATGTGCACGGGCGCGCCGTGGACGGACGGGTAGCGCGCGGTGACGCGGACGGCGTCGGCGACCTGGGAGGCGGGCACCGGCCGCATCGACACGACGAGCGGGCCGCCGAACTCCCCGGCGCGCCTGCACGTCCGGTTCGTCCGGTACATCGGGACGTTGACGCCCTGCTCGACGTGCCGGATCGGGACCCCGGCGTCGCCCAGGGCCGTCTCGAACGTGAAGCTGCAGCCGATCAGGAACGAGACGAGGTCGCCGCGCCAGTACTCGGTGACGTCGGTGACCTCGGCGACCGGCTCGCCGTGCTCGTAGACGATGTATCCGGGCAGGTCGGTGCGCAGGTCACCGGAGAAGATCGGGGCGGAGACCGCGCCGGGGTCGGTGACTTCGAGGAGCGGGCAGGGCTTCGGGTTGCGCTGGGCGAACAGCAGCAGGTCGTACGCCTGGTCGCGCGGGACGGCGATGAGGTTCGCCTGCGTGCGTCCCGTGCACCAGCCGGCGGTCGGGACGCGGAGCCCCGCGCGGAACAGCGCGCGCGCCTGTTCGGGGGTCAGCGCCCCCGGGTCGAGGGGGACGGTTTCGTTCATGACGATGCCTTCCTGAGGTCCGGTGCGGGGATCGGACGGAACCGGAGCCGCTGCCCGGGACGGGCCTGGGCGGCGCGTCCCACGTCGGCGGTGACGACGACGGCGATGACCGGGTAGCCGCCGGTCACGGGCCGGTCTGCGAGGAACAGCACGGGCTGCCCGGACGGCGGGACCTGCAACGCCCCGGTGACCGTCCCCTCACTGGGCAACTCACCCCGATCCGCGTGGTTCAAACGGGGTCCGGCCAGCCGCATCCCGACGCGGTCGGTCTCGCTGGTGACCTCGAACGCCCCGGTGAACAGGGCGTCGAGGGCGCCGGGGACGAGCCGGTCGGCGCGGGGGCCGGGGACGGCGCGCAGCTCGACCGTCCCGGCGGGCGGCGGCGCGACGGGCAGGACGTCCAGCAGCGGCGGGGCGTCCGGGGGCGGGCCGACGGGCAGGACCGCGCCGGGTTCGAGCGGCGGCGGGCCGACGCCCGACAGCGTGTCGGTGGAGCGGACCGAGGACGGGCGCGACGGCGACGCCGCCGCGCACCGCGAGGTAGCTGCGCAGCCCGGTGGGCGGTGCGCCGAGCCGCAGCTCGGCGCCGTCCGGGACGTGCAGGACGGTGTTCGGCGGGGCCGGGCGCCCGTCGAGGACGAGCGGTGCCGGGGCGCCGGTGACGATCGCGAAGACGAGCCGCCGCGGCCGCGTATCCGCAGGCCGCCGAAGGTGACCTCGATCTGCCGGCGGCCTCGGGGTTGCCCAGGGCCCGGTTCGCCAGCCGCAGCGCCGCGGGGTCGGCGGCGCCGGACGTCCCGACGCCGAGCGCCGCGTGCCCGTACCGTCCGAGGTCCTGGACGGTGGCGAGGGGGCCGGTGGCCAGCACGTCCAGCAACCGCTTCACGGCCGCTCCCGGACGAACCGGACGTGCAGGCCCGGGCGGAGCAGGGCGGGCGGGTCGCGGTCGAGGTCCCACAGCGGGACGCGGGTGGACCCGATGATCTGCCAGCCGCCCGGCGAGTCGGCCGGGTACACGCCGCTGAAGCGCCCGGCGAGGCCGACCGACCCCGCCGGGACGCGCACCCGCGGGGTCGCACGGCGCGGGACGTCCAGCCGGGGGTCGCCGCCGTCGAGGTAGCCGAAGCCGGGTGCGAACCCGGTGAACGCGACCCGCCAGGACGCGGCGGTGTGGGCGGCGACGACCGCGTCGGCGACAGCCCGGTCAGCCGGGCGACCTCGGCCAGGTCCGGGCCGTCGTAGGTCACGGGGATCTCCACGGTGCCGGCGGTCCCGGCCGCCGGGACGGGACGCGCGGTGCGCACGGCGTCCGCGATGGCGCCGGGTTCGCGGCGGGGTCGAGCAGGAGGGTGAGGGTGCGGGCCGCCGGGACGATGTCGGCGACGCCGGGCGGCGGGGCCGCGGCCAGCGCCGCGTACAGGCCCAGCATCTCCGGCAGGCCGGGAAGTTCGACCAGGAGGGCGGCGTCGCCGCTCGGCAGGATCCGCACCCGTGCCTCACGCCCAGAGTTCGTCGAGGCCGGACAGCGCGTTCCAGCCGAGGTACAGCGACAGCAGCCAGGCGGCGACGCCGAGCGCGAGCAGCCACTTCGGGAACCGGTACCCGCCGAGCAGGTCGCGGCGCCGCGCCGCCACCCACAGCAGCACGGCCAGCCCGAACGGCAGGATCAGGCCGTTGAGGGCGCCCGCCAGGACCAGCAGCTTCGCCGGGGCGGTGCCGATGAACAGGTAGATCACCGTGGACACCGCGATGAACCCGACCACGATCTGGCTCCGGTACTTCTCCACCAGCGAGGAGAACGAGACCAGGAACGACACCGAGGTGTAGGACGCGCCGATCACCGAGGTGATCGCGGCCGACCACATGATCAGCCCGAAGACCCGAAGCCCGGCCTCCCCGGCGGCGTGCTCGAACGCCGACGCGCCGGGTTGGCCTCCGCCAACTTCACGCCGCCCGCGACGACGCCGAGCACCGCGAGGAACAGCAGGATCCGCATCACGCCGGTGACCAGGATGCCGGTGATCGCGCTGCGGTTGATCTGCTTGACGTGCTTCGGCCCGGTGATCCCGGACTCGATCATCCGGTGCGCGCCCGCGTAGGTGATGTAGCCGCCGACGGTGCCGCCGATCAGCGTGGTGATGATGAGGAAGTCGATCTCCTCGGGCGCGGCGGCCTGCACCAGCGCGTCCCCGAGCGGCGGATCGGACACGATCGCCACGTACAGCGTCATGAGGATCATGACGCCGCCGAGCACGACGACGATCCGGTCCATCGCGACGCCGGCCCGCTTGCTCAGGAAGATCGCGATGGCGACGAGCGCGGAGAGCGCCCCGCCGATCTTGACGTCGAGGCCGAACAGCGCGTTCAGCCCGAGCGCCGTCCCGGCGACGTTGCCGATGTTGAAGACGAGGCCGCCGAAGACGTCCAGTGCCGCCAGCGCGTAACCGCCGCCGGGCACGACCTTGTTGCCGAGTTCCTGGGCGCGCTTGCCGGAGACGCCGACGACGCGCCACACGTTGAGCTGGATCGCGATGTCCACCAGCACCGACACGACGATCGCGAAAGCCATCGCGGCGCCGAGCTGGGCGGTGAACACGGTGGTCTGGGTGATGAAACCGGGGCCGATGGCGCTGGTCGCCATCAGGAACATGGCGCCGACGAGTGCGCCGCGCCGGGATCGGTCGGGCGGCGCCGGGGTGGCGTCCACGGTGGTGGAGTCGGTCATGATCTGGCCCTTCGGGGGTTTCGGCTTTCCGTCAGAGTAAGGATTGTTCAACAATCCAGCAATCCCCTGGTCCGACATTTCTCTCGCCGTGCGCTACGCTGATCTCGTGACGTGGCTCGATGACATCGCGGCGGCCCGCCACGAGCTGGACCGCTCCAGCACCGCCGCCCGGGTCGCCGACCTGCTCCGCGACCAGATCACCGACGGCGCGCTCGTCCCCGGGGCCCGGCTCCCCGAAGAGGACCTGTGCCGTGCCGCCAAGGTCTCGCGCAACACGATGCGCGAGGCGTTCCGCCTGCTCGTCCAGGAGCGGCTGCTCGTCCACGAGTTCAACCGCGGCGTGTTCGTCCGGCGGGTCGGCGCCGACGGGCTGTCCGACCTGTACCGGGTGCGGCGGATCCTGGAGTCCGAGGGCGTCCGCTGCGCCCCCGCGCCGAACGGGACGCGCTCGACCGCGTCCGCGCGGCCGTCGAGGACGGCGAGGCCGCGGCCGCCGCCGCCCGCTGGCCGGACGTCGGCACCGCCGACATCCGCTTCCACCGCGCCGTCGCGGCGCTCGTCGGCAGCCCCCGGGTGGACGAGATGATCCGCCACCTGATGGCGGAGATGCGCCTGGTCTTCCACGAGATGGGGTCGCCCCGCGAGTTCCACGAGCCGTACCTTGCCCGCAACCGGCGGATGTACGACCTTCTCGCCGCCGCCGACTACGACGCGGCCGAACGGGAACTGCGGTCCTACCTCGACGACGCGGAGGCGCAGCTCATGAAGGCGTACCGCGACAAGGACTGACGCGGCCGGGAGCGCCGCCGGACGTCACGGAGCGTAGTTCATGACGTGGTCGTGCAGCATGCGCGGCGCCTCGGGATCGCGGCGGCGGAACGCCTCGATCAGCTCGGCGTGCTCGGCCGACTTGGAGTAGATCTCCGTCTGGTGCAGCCGCAGCGACAGCGTCGTCCACAGCTCGATGCCGAGCCCCTCCCACACCGACACCAGCAGCCGGTTCCCGGCCGTCTCGACGATCTCCCGGTGGAACGCGATGCTCAGCCGCATCTGCGCGTGCAGGTCGCCGTCCCGCGCGGCCTCCGCGAGGCGCCGGTTGTGCTCCTCCAGGGCGTCCAGCCGGTCGCCGATGTGCGGGAGGGCCAGCTCGACGGCCGTCCGCTCCAGCCCGGCGCGCACGGGGAAGATCTCGGCGAGGTCCCGTTCGGTGAACTCGCGGACGCGCGCGCCCCGGTTCGGCAGCGACTCGATGAGCCGCTGCGCTTCGAGCTGGCGGAGCGCTTCGCGCACCGGCCCCTGGCTGACGCCCAGCTCGGTGGCGATGCGCCGCTCGACGATCCGCTCCCCGGGCTCCCAGCGCCCGGAGCTGATGCCCTCCACGATGAACTCGCGGATCTGATCGGCGAGACCGGTGCGGAGCAACTGAGCGGGGATCGGCGCGTTCACGGTACTCCATCGTAGTCCTACGCCCAGTAAGTAAGACTTGACCGGTCGGCTGTCCGGCGGAGAGTAAGCGGGTCTTGACGAGGTAGAATATGATCGATCATAGATCAATGATGATCGGTGAGCGTCGTGGCGATCCTACGGCGTTACCCCTGAGTTAGGAAGGTCGCCGATGGCTGAGACGACCAGGTCGGCCGGCACTGCCGCCCCGGCCCGCACCCGCAGGACGCGCGGCACCAAGCCGTCCGGGCCCGAAACCGGCGGCGAGAGCGCGCCCGCGCCCGGCGCCGGCATCCCGGCCGACGCCGTCCCCGGCGGCGCCGCGCCCGGCGGCCCCGACGCGGAGACGCTCATCGGTTACTACCGGCAGATGCTGCTCATCCGCCGGTTCGAGGAGCGCGCCGCCCGCGCCTACACCGAGGCGAAGATCGGCGGCTACTGCCACCTGAACCTCGGCGAGGAAGCCACCGTCGTCGGGCTGATGTCCGCGCTGCGGCCCACCGACTACCTGTTCACGAACTACCGCGAGCACGGCTACGCGATCGCCAAGGGCATCCACCCCGACCGCGTCATGGCCGAGCTGTACGGCCGCTCCACCGGCGTGTCCAAGGGCTGGGGCGGGTCGATGCACATGTTCGACAAGGAGGCCCGGCTGCTCGGCGGCTACGGCATCGTCGGCGGGCAGGTCCCGCTCGCCGCGGGCGCGGCCCTCGCCGTCAACTACAAGGGCGGCGACGACGTCGTCATGTGCCAGATGGGCGACGGGACGACCGCGATCGGCGCGTTCCACGAGTCGCTGAACATCGCCGGGCTGTGGGATCTGCCCGCCGTCTTCGTTGTGATCAACAACGGACTGGGCATGGGCACCACCGTGGAGAACTCCTCGGCCGAGCCCGAGCTGCACAAGCGCGGCGCCGCCTACCGGATGGAGTCCGCCCGCGTCGACGGGACGGACGTCGTCGCCGTCCGCGACGCCGCGGTGCTCGCCGTCGAGAAGGCCCGCGCGGAGAGCCGCCCGTACCTGCTGGAGACGATGAGCCCCCGGCTGAAGGGCCACTCGGTCGTCGACCCGGCCCGCTACCGCTCCAAGGAGGAGAGGGAGGCCCTCAAGGCCGCCGACCCGCTGGCCCGGATGGCGCTGGACCTCGCCGACCAGGGGATCCTGTCGCACGACGCGCGGGACGCGCTCGACGCCGAGGTGACCGCCGAGGTCGACGCCGCCGCGGCGTTCGCCGACCGGAGCCCGGCGCCGGACGTCTCCACGCTGTTCGACTACACCTATGCCACTCCGGTCCCGGGCGAGCTGCGCCGCATGCCCGCGGACCCCGTATTCAGTTCCTGAGGAGCCCGTCCATGGCAACCGTCACCTACCGCCAGGCTCTCCGGGACACCCTCCGCGCCGAGATGATCAGGGACGAGAACGTCTTCCTGATGGGCGAGGAGATCGGGCTCTTCGAGGGCTCGTACAAGATCACCGAAGGGTTGCTGAAAGAGTTCGGGCCGCGCCGCGTGCGCGACACCCCGATCGCCGAGGAGGGGTTCGTCGGCGCCGCGATCGGCGCCGCCATGCTGGGCCTGCGCCCGGTCGTGGAGCTCATGACGATCAACTTCTCGCTGCTGGCGCTCGACCAGATCGTCAACCACGCCGCGAAGATCTACGGGATGTTCGGCGGGCAGACCAGCGTCCCGATGGTCATCCGCACCCCGGGCGGGGGCGGGCAGCAGCTAGGCGCCACCCACTCGCAGAACGTCGAGCTGTTCTACTCGTTCATCCCCGGCCTGAAGGTCGTCGCGCCGAGCACGCCCGCCGAGGCGTCCGCCATGCTCAAGGCCGCGATCCGCGACGACGACCCGGTGCTGTTCCTGGAGAACCTCGCCCTCTACAACACCAAGGGCGAGCTGCCCGCCGAGGTCGGCGAGATCGAGCCGACGCAGATCGGCCGCGCCGCCGTCACCCGTCCCGGCACCGACATCACGCTGATCGGGTACTCGCGGATGGCGCGCGTCGCCGCCGAGGTCGCCGAGACGCTCGCCGCCGAGGGGATCTCCGCCGAGGTCGTCGACCTGCGCAGCCTGCGTCCGCTGGACCGCGCGACGATCGTCGAGTCCGTCCGCAAGACCGGCTGCGCCGTCGTCGCCGAGGACGACTGGCTGACCTACGGCATCGGCGCCGAGATCGCCGCCACCATCCAGGAGGGCGCCTTCGACTGGCTGGACGCGCCGGTGCGGCGCGTCGCGATGGCCGAGGTGCCGCTCCCCTACGCCAAGTCCCTGGAGTCGGCGGCGCTGCCGTCCGCCGAGTCCCTGCTCACCGCCGCCCGCGACACCCTCCGCGCGACCGGCCGGCTCGCCCTGGAGACCGCCTCATGACCGAGATCCTCATGCCCCGCCTCTCCGACACGATGGAGGAAGGCGTCATCAGCTCCTGGCAGAAGCAGCCGGGGGACGAGGTCGCGGTCGGCGACGTCCTCGTGGACATCGAGACCGACAAGGCGGTCATGGAGTACGAGGCTTACGAGGCCGGCGTGCTCGAGAAGATCCTGGTCGGCGACGGCGAGACGGCGCGATCGGCGGCGCGATCGCCATCGTCGTCCCCAAGGGCGCGTCGTCCGGCGCGGCCCCCGCCGCGGCCCCCGCGCCCGAGCCGGCCGCGGCTCCGGCTCCCGAGCCCGCGCC